>JAZKRQ010000244.1:0-2520 GCA_036628575.1 Halapricum sp. | reverse complement strand
CGACGCCGGTTCGTCCGGAGAGATCGCGACGACGTCCTCGACGTCACCGGGACCACCGACGCTGACGTAGTCGAGTCTGTGGGCGTCGAGCGGGGGCCACAGTCCTTCTTCGTCCGAGCGATACAGCCGTGAATCCGTCAGCTCGCCCGTTTCGAGATCGACGAATGCGACTCGCTGATTGCCGCCGACCATGACGAAGTTGTCGTCTTCGTCGAGAGTATCGACCGACACTGGCTTGATTCGATCATTCAATCGACTCCCTCTCTCGACCGTGAGCGGGATCCGCGTTCGCTCGCTTCCGTCCTCTCCGGAAAGGACGACCAGGTCAGCGATCGGTCGCCCTCCGAAATCGTCCAGTTCTGTAAGTAGACTCTGGATCTCGTCCTGGCGGCTCTGGATCTCCGCGGTGTTGTCGACGCCTTCGTTTCCTTCCTCTCGTTCGAGACGATCGATCTCCCGCTCGATATTCCTGATCTCTCGTTCGATCTCACGGATCCGATCCTCCTTTCCCTGGCTGGGACGCTCTTCGACGCCCAGCAGATCTATCCCGTCGCCGCTGTCGATCGGTTGCAGGCTCCGCAGCCCTCCCTCCTCGTGGAACTGATCGGCCCCGAGCGTCCGCGACCACACTATCGATCCGTCGGTCCCGGATCGAACGACCAGCGTTCGCGATTCGACGCCGCGCCGCCGATCGAGTTGGTTTCGGGAGTAGATCAGGCAGTCCTCGGTCCCATCGCCGGTGAGATCCGCCTCAAGTACTGTCCCGTCCTGTACTGCGGGGAAACTCCAGGCTACCTCTTTTGACTCCTCGAGGACCAGCAGATCGCCGGACTCCGAGGCTACCACGAGATCGCTACCGTGGCTTGCGAGGTAGCCGAGTCCCTCCGCCGCCAGCCGACGGGAGCCCGGCGGCGCAACCGGGATCGAGAGTTCCGCACCCGTTTGGCCGCTCGCCAGGCCGAGTTTCGTCACTGTCTGTGTGTCGCCGACAGGTGCCGACGGCACCAGCAGGCTATCCGAGTCGAACCCGCCGGCGAAACAGACCCTGTCTGCCTTGCCGAGGTCGATCGATTCGTTCGTCCACTCGATTTCGCCCCCGGAAGTGACCAGCGCCACCTGTCCGGGATTCTGGTCGGGAGCGCTCCGGCCCCGCTCGCGAACGCTGACCGCGAACCTGTTGGCGTCGATCGGGGTTAGTTCGAGGTTGAAGAAGTTCTCGTCGGCTGCACGGTCCGGGCCGCCGGCCGTCGTCGGCCGCCAGCCGATCTGTCGGTAGTACGACTCCAGTTCGTCGCCGTCGGGTTCGTACACCTGTGTCTGCCACTCCGTCGATCCGTCGCCGGCATTCACGCCCATCACGTACCCGTCCTCGGTCGCGACGACCAGATCAGCGGGGCCGCCTTCGAGGGTATCGAGGTCCCACGCCGACCGTGGGATCGACCTCTCACCGTCCTCGAACGGATCGGTGAGCCCCGTGGTGTAACGCTTTTCGCCGCTCTCGGCGTCGATAGCCAGGAGCTTCCCGTCCTGGGTCGTCGCGTAAACCGTCCCGTCGAGCACCGCCACTCGCCAGGTGTAATAATCCCGATCGACCGTCCAGACTTCCTCGCCGGTATCGCTGTCGAACGCGACGACGCCGTACCCCGTCGCGACGGCGACGTTCCCGCCGATACCGACCGCGTCGAAGACGGGGACCTGACGGTCGATCCGGCCGAGTTCCTGACTGAACACCGACCGGGTTCGAGCGGCCCGCCAGTCGATCTCCCCACTCGCGAGGTCGATCGCCAGTACGTTTGGGAAGAACTGATCCTCGACGAGGACGACTGCGCGGCCGTCTCCGACCGGGCTGATCCGCCGGACCGGGCGGGTCGGGACGAACGCCGCAAGCGCCTCGTTCTCGAAGACGTAGCACCCCCGATCCGTCCCGAGGAGCAGGCGATCGCCGGCCGAGACGGGGGGCGTCGTCACCGAGCCTTCGAGCGTGACCGGCGTCCCTCCGTCGTCGAGTTGCGCGAGCGCGTCCGTCGTGACCCGGCGCTCGATCCCTGATTCGCCGTCGACCGCCGCGGGTGGCACCGATGCCAGCCCCGACGATGCCCCGACCGACGCAGCGACGCTACCGCCGGCTAGCGCCGAGAGGACGGTCCGTCGGTCACACGGCATTCTCGACCAACTCCCTGTACTGTCGTACTGTCGTGCCCGTAGTCGCTGCTCGCCCGAGCGGTGTCATATCCAATTGTCGACCAAAATTGAATAAATAACCGATGGATAGTTCCCGATCTACAGGAACGGTTCGGACCGAGGTGCGGGAAGAGTCGACACGCAGTGAGAAGACAATCGTTTGACGCGGCCGAAATCGGTTGCTATCTTTCGAAAGATGCGTCGGTCTCGGTCAGGCGTACTTCTTCAGCACGTCGACAACGACCAGTTCCTGACCGGTCAGGGCGTTGAGATAGGCACCGCCGGCGATGGAGACGTGGTCGTAGTTGTCCTCGTCGAGTCCGTACAGCGAGAGGGTCC
>JAZKRQ010000243.1:0-2526 GCA_036628575.1 Halapricum sp. | reverse complement strand
TGCATCGTCACGTACGTCAGGAACGCGAACGCGACGGTTTCCAGGGCGCGCATCGCCATGACGACCTGCTGGGCAAGCGTGTCGCCGGCGTACAGCATCCGCATGGAGCTCTGGAAGAAGTACAGCGCCACGAGATTCTCCACCAGCATGACGGCGCTGAACGCCACCAGGCCGGCGATCAGTGGTGTCTTGAACGTGCGGTAGTTGCGCGCCCAGACGGTCGTCAGCGTCCCCAGCAGGACGACGTTGACGACCGACAGAACGCTCGCGATCTGTAGCCAGGGTCCTAGCGATGCCATAGTTCAGTCCATGTGCTCCGTGATTTCGTCGTAGGTTTCGCGATGATGCTCGAACTGGTCGGTAAGGAAGTACAGCTGTCCGTAGTCGTCGCCGCTGGTTTCGAGGACGTTGTGATCGACCAGCGTCTCCAGGTGGTGCCGAATCGTGTTGTAATCGACCTCGAGGTGTTCGGCGAGCTGGTTGGCGTTGCGCGGTCGCTCGTCGAGGGCGTCGATGATCCGCGCGCGGTTCTCACCTCCTCGCGTCCCTGCGAGCAGGTACCAGAGGGCCTTCTCCATCGAGTGACGTTGTCGGATCTCCTCACGGGCAGGTTGTATATGTTGGGACATCGGCTACGCATGAGTCACCGTCTTTGACACCCACCCCGTCGCCCCGCGCGGGTACGCGTTCGACCGGTCCCGTTCCTGAACGTTTCCCTCGCCGTCGACGGCACGGACGACGACCTCGTGTGAGCCCTCGGCTTCGAACTCGTAGTGCCACTGGTGCCAGACGTCCACGACGGACTGCCGTTCCCTGGCCGCTGGTGAAAGTGGGTCGTTTAGCGCCGCAGTATCCCAGTTATCGCCACCATCGGTCGAGACTTCGACGCGGTCGAGTCCGCGGGTTCCGGCGTAAGCGTGGCCCGCGAGCGTTACGCGACCGTCGTCGTGTTTGACGATCCCGTCGTCCCAGAGCTTCGCGACGGTGTTGACCGGGCCGGTACCGTGCCAGCCTTTCTTCTCCCAGTACCCCTGAACTTCCTCGTCGAGGATCTCGATCTCGGTGAGCCACTTGACGTTGATCTCCCCCCAGTGACCCGGGATCAGTGCCCGGAGAGGATAGCCGTGGGCTCGCGGGAGAGGCTGGCCGTTCATACCGAACGCGAGCATCCCATCCCACAGCGCATCGATAGGGAACTCGTTGTAGTAGTCGTCGGCCGCGCGTAACATGACACAGCAGGAGTCGCTGACCGGTCCCGCTCGTTCGAGGATCGGTTCCAACGGGACACCGGTCCAGACGGCGTTGTCGATCTTGTGACCGTTCAGCGAGTCGCCGACACAGCGGAGCGTTACCATCCGGTTCACGGAACGATACTCCATGAGATCCTCGAAGGTCAACTCGAACTCGTTATCCACGGCTCCAGTGACTGATAGCGTCCACGATGACCGGTCGATATCGGGATCGAAGCTATTGATATCGACGTTGTAGAACTCCTCGCTGAGCAGGGGTTCGATACCGTCGACGTCCAGTGTCTGTTCGTCGGCGTATCGTTTGTACTCCGGGATCGGGATCTCCTGGCCGTCGACCTCCGCGTCCAGCGTCGGATCGGCCCCATCGGGGGCTCGCCGGCTCTCGTTTTGGCCGTTGAGCGTCGCCGCGTCGACAGGATCATCCGCTGCGTCAACCCCGCTGTCGGTCGTCTCCGGCTGGCTCAACAGTTCCGTCCCGAGACCCAGGATTCCGAGCCCAGCCGCGACTGCGCCACCGCCCACGACTCGCCGCCGATCCGGGTTCGTCCCCTCGGTTCCCGACCCTGAGGTTCGACCCAGCAGTTGCGAGACGCCGAGAACCATCGCCGCTCCGAGGCCTGTGCCTATCGACACGAGCAGTTCGTCGGTTAGCAGCGCGGCGAACCCCCATCCGACCAGCAGCAACGACAGTGTCGCCAGAGCGTTGACGTCGGTGGCTCGCCCGACGGCTACCGCAAGCCCGGCTATAGCCGCGAACGCGCCGACAGTCAACCCCGTCGCTACGAGGAGGTTGAACTGCGAGCCGAGGTCGCCGAACTGCTGGATCATCCAGGCGATGATCTCCCCCGGAACGAGGGCTGTCAGGAACTTCTCGACGGGGACGACGACGAACGCCTGGCTCCCGCCGGCCACGGCGAAAGACCCGGCAACGGCCCCGATACCGGCGAAGACGGCGACGATCACCGGGGAAAGGTAACTGCGGTTCATCGACCCCACCCTGCGGCTGCAATGCGGTGACGAACCGTTAGGAGAGTCGTGACGGTGTGCATACTCCGATGGACGGACTCCCCCTCAAAAGGGGTTTTTCGAACTCCGACTCAACTGGTTCTAGAATTCCCGGAAGAACCAAGCCGTCCCCGGCCATCGATCCGGTATGGGAGAGCGTGGTGGACGGCCGTGTCCGCGGTGTGAACGACCGATGTACCGTCGCCACTGCAAGTACGTCTGTCCGGCACACGGCGTCGTATTCGATTGTTCGGACACGTTCTACTGATAG
>JAZKRQ010000242.1:0-2575 GCA_036628575.1 Halapricum sp. | reverse complement strand
CGTCTGTCCGGCACACGGCGTCGTATTCGATTGTTCGGACACGTTCTACTGATAGGGATTAACGTAGAAATCCATAGATTCCGCCCGAACAGCGATCCGGTCGTCCGATCGGAGTGAGAATTCCTCCGATCGGCTACGCTAATCCCTATGATAGCGTCAGAATGTCGGCCCGTCAAGCACGTCTCGCTGGCGTAACTGCCGGTACGCTGGGCCGCTCAACAGCACGATCCCGAGCAGCGTCGCCGCGACGAGCAATGAGACTGTCTGTCCAGCCTCCTCGAGCGCGAACGCCCGCATCGACGCTCCTGCGAGAACGGTTGCGACGACCCACGGCGTCTCGCCGACAGCCGTCCCAATCGCGTACTTCTTGAGCGAAATATCCGTGAGGCCTGCCGCGTACGAGACGGCGTCGGCCGGCAACGGGATCAACCGGGCCGCGACCAGACCCCGGAAATCCCCAGTCGCGTCGACCGCCGACCGCCCCATCGCATGGAGACGCGCGAGCGGTCCTCGCTCCCGTGGTACGTATCGCGCCAGCAGATACGGCGGTAAACACGTATATACCGCCCCGGCCAGCCCGATCGGAATTCCCAGCGCAGGTCCATAGACGAACCCGACCAGAAGCGACAGCGCCGAGATCGGCCACAGCACCAGCGATCGGCCGCCGTAGAGCACCAGCAGGACGAGGGCGAACAGCACCGGTCGGCCGGTGAGGGAGACAAGCGACGACAGTGCACGCTCGGGCGTGAGCACAAGCACGCCGAGGAGCCCAGTCGTCCCGAGCGCGAGGCCGCCCGCGAGCTGGATTCGTACCTGCCGATCCATCAACCGACGATGTACGGGCCAGAGAAATACGCCTTGTGGTCGTGTCTTTCTTGCTCACGCCGGTCGTTGCTCCACTGTGGACGACATCGACCCCGTGGAACTGGGCGTGACGCTGCTTGCTCATCTCGAACACGAGGAACTCACGCTGGCCGAGGCCGTCGATCGTATCGAGATCATCACGACCGATCCGAACGTCACCCGCGAAATCCTCGATACCGCCGAACTCCGTGGGATCATCGATCGCGAAGACGGTCTCATCCGACCGCAGAGTGGTTCGTTCGTCCGCTTCGAGAGCCAGGTCGTCTCCCGGGAGGGCGAGTTCGACTGTCGTCGCTGCGGATCGTCGCTCTCGACGGGCTACTTTATCACGTTCGAGACCGGTGAAGTCGGTCCGTTCGGTTCCTCGTGTATCCGGAAGGTCACAGGCCGAGAGGACTAGCGACCCTGCCGGAGTTCCTCGATAAGCTGTTTGATCGCCGCGTGCTGTTTCCGGAGGAGTTCGTTCTGTCTGTTCACCGCCGCCGTCAGCTCCGATAGCTGTTCGTCGATCACGTCCAGATCACCCTGTGTCACTGAACCTGACGACTCGTTCGACTGTCCGCCAGGACCGGACTCCGCCTGGCTCGGATCGGTGTCCGCGGTCGATACTGACGACCGTTCCGCCTCAGCGTCGGCGATGACTTCGCTATCGGGCTCTGTCTCCGTAGTCGAGTCCGTCCCGCCGTCGTCGCCGAGCGGCCGGATCTCGTCGCCGAACTGCAAGTCATCGGGGGTGTCCGCCTCCTCGTCTTCGTCGTCGGCTTCGACCTCGAAATGCGATCGCAGTTCGGACATCGTGGAGACGTCGAAGTATTCGAAGACGGCCTGCTTGACGGTCCGCTCGACGAGCCTGGCTTTGTCGTTGGGCGTCTTGATCCGCTGGGGACGACCGTCGATTCCCAAGACGACCTCGGTTGCGACGCTGGCTTTCTCGAAGTCCAGCCCAGTGAGATCCTCGTAAGCGAAGACCTCGAAGTCGTCCTCCCAGACGGCGTTGCCCACGTGTTTAACAATGTGGTTCTCGGCGACGATCAGCGTGAGTTCACTGAACCGGAACGCACCGACGACGCCCTCCACGTCGTCGAGGATCCGTTCGACCGTGAGCACGCCCTCCAGTAGCAGATCGAGGACGTCCCCTGAGACGTCGTTCGGGACTGTGAGCGACCGGTCGTCTTCGACGTACTGGAAGCCGAATGTGGTTTTCCGGCGGCCGTCGGTCATCTCCAGTCGTTCGAGTTCGTGAGGGAACTCGGTCACGCTCTCGTCACTGAGAAGACCCTCCGCCCGGTAGAGCAGCGTCCGGGTGGGAGTGAGAACGAGCACGTCTTCGTCGCCGAGTCTGACCCCGGTCCGTAGCTCCTCGTCACCGAGGTGTTCCCGTACCAGCTCCGGAATCTCCATAGGCAGTGTGTAGCCGCCCGGTGGCATAAATCCCGCGGGGTGTGCCAACTGATCGCGTAGCCGTCCGGCGATCGGCGACGGAGATGAGAAGCTTAAAGAGTGCCACACCGCTACCACCGAGTGCGCCCGGGTGGCTTAGCTGGACATAGCGCCGCACTCATAGGGTTTCACTCTGAACGCGGCACCATCCCGGCATGCCCGTCGAGGCGCTGTCGAGCCTCGGACCTGGGTCATGCGGAGATCGAGGGTTCGGAGCCCTCCCCGGGCACTTTCATTTCGGTACTCGTTCTGTCGAGTGACAACTCCAGAC
>JAZKRQ010000241.1:0-2604 GCA_036628575.1 Halapricum sp. | reverse complement strand
CGGTGGGCGCTGGGCAACTGGTGGAGCCGCTACTGGGAGTACTCCCAGGAAGAACTCCAGGCCCTGATGGCACGGTTTCGCGATGAGGGACTTCCGCTGTCGGTCTGTGTCATCGACATGGATTGGCACGTGGTCGAAAACCCACACCACAACGGCTGGACGGGCTGGACCTGGGACGAGGAGTTGTTCCCCGACCCAGAAGGGTTTGTCGACTGGCTCCACGACCAGGGGCTGAAGACGACGCTCAACATCCATCCCGCTGAAGGAGTACATCCCCACGAGACCCAGTACCGGGCGCTGGCCGAGCATATGGGAATCGACCCTGAAACCGGTCTGCCCGTCGAGTTCGACGCCAGCGATCCCGAGTTCCTCCGTGGGTACTTCGAACACGTGATCCATCCGATGGAAGACGACGTGGGAGTCGACTTCTGGTGGATCGACTGGCAACAATGGCGCGAGTCACCCGAGAGAGAAGGACTAGATCCGCTGTGGGCACTCAATCATCTTCATGCACTGGACAGGACTCGCGACGGCCGCCGGCCCTTCGTCCTCTCCCGGTGGGCGAACGTCGGCAACCATCGCTACCAGATCGGCTTTTCCGGCGACACAATCATTTCCTGGGACTCGCTGGCCTTCCAGCCGTATCTCACTGGCGCGGCCTCGAACGTCCAGTTCGGCTGGTGGAGCCACGACATCGGCGGCCACGTCGGCGGCACTGGCGATCCGAGTAACTTCGGCGAACTATACGCCCGGTGGACGCAGTTCGGCGCTCTCAGCCCTATCAACCGGATCCATACCACGAAAATGTCGTACGTGGACAAACGGCCCTGGAAGTTCGGCAGCGAGGTCGCCGATGCGCTCGAAGACGCACTCGTCCGACGGCACGAACTGGTACCGTACGTCTACACGATGGCCTGGCGTAACCACGACCGTGGCGTGCCGCTGATCCACCCGCTGTACTACCACCATCCCGAAAAGGACATGGCCTACAACCGGCCCAACCAGTATTACTTCGGGAGCGAACTGGTCGCCGCCCCGCACACCCGCGAGCGCGACGACGACACCCACCTCTCGCGCAACCCCGTCTGGCTGCCGAAAGGCGAATGGTACGACTTCGAGTCCGGCAAGCGCTACGGCGAAGGGTTCCACACCCGCTACGGTGATCTCGACGACGTCCCGCTCTACGCCAAGGCCGGTGCGATCGTCCCGCTTGACGGCGAACCAGCCTTCGGCGACCTCGACAACCCAGAGACGCTGCGCGTGCTGGCGTTCCCCGGCGCCGACAACACCTTCGACCTCTACGAGGACGACGGCACCAGCCGGGAGTATCGCGAGGGCCAGTACGCCACGACGGAGCTAGGACAGTACTGGGAAGGCGACCAGCTGTTCTTCGAAATCGGGGAGACTCAGGGCCAGCGCGACCACGTCCCGACCGGCCGGACCTACGAGATCGGGTTTCGCGGCGTTCGGGAAGACGTAGAAGTGGCCGTCGACGGTATAAACGAGTACACCCACTCCTACGACGACGAGACGGCGACGATGACCGTGACCGTCGAGGGGATCGATCCGGCCGATTCGGTGACCGTGTCGCTCGATGGCGACGGGGCAAATCTGCGCGCGAACGAGGACTGGCGGCTCTCTCGGCTCCGCGAGATGCTCCGGCACTTCTCGATGCCCGCCGGATCGAAACCGCCACTGGAAAAACACGCGGCAGCGTTCACGCGTGGCGATCGGATGACTCTCGACTGGCTCGGGAACTTCGCTACGGCACTGACCGACCAGCAGTTGCGGGCCATCGCGGAGACGCTCGTCGACGCGGGCGTCGAACGGATCGATTACGCCGGCGACGACCGACTCATCTGCTGGAACGAGCGCCAGCGGACCGACGTCACTCACCGGTTTACGCGGGAGGATCGAAGCGGCTTCCCGGTAGCACGCGAGGGTGACTCCCGGCAGGGGACGCTCCCGGGGTACGACCTGATCGATCTCTCGACGATGGAGACGTTCGACTGGGAGTTCACGCTCAACTACGACGACATCGTATCCGTCTCCTACGAGGGGACCGGCGAGCAAACGATCGACATCTGACTGCCGATCCACGTGACGCCGCTCTTTTAACTCCCCGCTGTGGACCCCCGGGTTGAGATGCTCGCGGAACATCACATACCCGATTTCTCCCCCGAGGCCGAGGAGGCGGCGACCGTCCGCGGCGAGCGGTTCCGGTTTACCGTCCTGACGCCGCGGCTCGTCCGTGCTGAGTACGACCCCGACGGCGACTTCGAGGACCGTCCCAGCCAGGTGTTCTGGCACCGCGATCAGTCGGTCCCCGAGTTCGACGTGACCAGGACCGGCAAGGAAGTCGCGATCGAGACCGATGCCCTGCGACTACAGTACAAACCCGGGGAAGGATTCACTCCGTCGACGCTATCGGCGCACGTCCGCGACACCGGGGCAGTCTGGCACTA
The DNA here is from genome assembly GCA_036628575.1 of Halapricum sp. Classification (GTDB taxonomy): domain Archaea; phylum Halobacteriota; class Halobacteria; order Halobacteriales; family Haloarculaceae; genus Halapricum. The sequence continues at coordinate 139 of JAZKRQ010000241.1, read as the reverse complement.
CGGCGACGAGGACCCGGGGAATATGGGCGGCACAGTCCGGACGCTGGACCGTGTAGAGGGAAGCACCGCTCTCGAACCCGGGCTGCTGAGCGGCGACGGCTGGACCGTCCTGGACGATACGGACAGCCTCGTCTTCGAA
>JAZKRQ010000240.1:0-2618 GCA_036628575.1 Halapricum sp. | reverse complement strand
GCTAATTACTATGAATCGTCCTCGGAGAGTTCGTCTTCCTCGTAGTTGCTCTCGTATCGCTCCAGAGCCATCTCGTAACCGCGCTTGGCGTGTTCGTAGGTCTCTCGGAGGTCCGCGACCGGCGTCTCGGTCGCGTCGACCCGGAGGTCGTCGTAATAGGGGTCGATAACTTGTTCTGTTGTCGAACAAACGAGCAGTGCGGCACTCTGGACCGGCAACTCCTCTCGCTTGTCGCCGCCTTCGGCGTGGCCCGCTTCGAGCGCGTCGATCAAGCGGGCCGCGAGCGGCCGGTCCGCGTCGGTCGACGGGTTGTCTCCCGACGCGGTCGCCTCGTAGGTCTTCGCCGTTGCCTCGATGACTGATTCGCCGGTCAGAAGATTGCCTGCTACCGTGTAGTTCTCGCCGACTCGCTCCCCGTACCAGGGTTTGCATTCCGATCCCGAGAAGGCGAATTCACCGTCGGACCCGACGCCGTGGAGTTGTCGCTGGTCGCGTCCTTCGTCGGCGTTGAGCAGCGCTTCGAGCGCGTCCTCGACGGCCAATCCGTCGTCCAGGTACTCGACGCCCTTGCGTCCGAGTTCGACGTTGACCAGGCTCTGGGTAGCGACCGCGCCGTTCTCGCTGGCGAACGGACACAGCGTTCCCACGCCGGGTAGCCGAGTCGTGACGGCCACGCCGAAGCGGGTCTGCTCGTCGCCCTGCTCGTCGTGGTAGCGCTCGCGAACGCAGATGCTGAACGTCATGTCCGGGACGACGGCCGGCGTCCACGTCAGCGTGGCGGTGATCCCTGTCGAGACGACTGCTATCTATCAGCCACCCGTCACGGCGACGGGCCGAGACAGTAGACGTGCCCGCGATCGACGATCTCGGTCTCGCGGTCGTCGGCCCAGTACCCTCGGAGGTTGGCCCGCTCGGCGTAGTAGATACGTCCGCTATGGGGCACTGGTTCGCTCGTGACGTGTCCGCGGTTTCCGACGCGCCAGCGGACCTCGCCCGTCGAGGAATTCAGCGCGTAGAGGTTCGTGTCGTAGGAACCGACCAGCACCGTGTCGGGCGTGACCGTCAGCGAACCCAGGACCGTCCCCCCGACGTACGTCGACCAAACCAGGTCGCCGGTCGCCGCGTCCAGCGCGTAGACGTTGCTGTCGCCGCTCCCGACGTAGACCACGCCGGCCTCCGGATCCACTCCCGGATTGGACATCACGATACCGTCTGTCTCGAACGACCACAGCTCTGACCCGTCCGACACGTCCAGACAGTAAACCGAGTCGTCCCAGGAACCGACGTAGGTCCGACCCTCGTATATCGGCGGCGTTCCTTTGACCTCACCACCGGTCTCGAACGACCACTGGAACGAAAGCGACGGGAACTCCCAGGCGTAGACGACTCCGTCGTTCGAACCCGCGATCAGCCGTTCGGAGACGGGATCGATCGCCGGGGACGGATGGGGCATCCCGCCGATGTCCTGTTCGTCCGACCACAGCGGCTCGCCTGACTCTGCGTCGATCGCCCAGAGACGGCCTGAATCCGGGTGTTTGTGCTCGGTCTGGAGGTACAGGATTCCCTCCCAGTAGGCGGGGCTGGAACCGATCGCGATGGCGAGTTCGAGCGACGAGCGCGGGACGCGCCAGATCCGGTCGCCGGTATCGACGTCGATCGCGTACAGCGACCCGTCATAGCCGCCGACGTAGGCCGTCCGGTCGACGATCGTCGGCGTTCCGTGGATGCCGAGATGCGTCGCGTCGGTCTCGTGGGTCCATCGATGGGTTCCCTCGGGAGTATATCCGTGGATCCGGCCGGTGTCGCCCGCGACCACGATGAGGTCGCCCGCTGGGGTTGGACGCGGACTCGATTTCGCGGCGGAGTGACCGATCTCGTTGACCGGGTGTGCCCACTGCTTGACGGGCGTCTCGGGCACAGACGCATCGGGATAGTACCCGAGCCGTCGGAGTCCACGCCGGAACATCGAGACGGACTCGCCCGCGGGATAGGTCTCGGCGTAGGACAGTTCGGGCGGATCGAACCCTTCCTGGGTGCGGTCGTACGTCGGTGGTGAGGCCGCCAGACCGAGGCATCCGGCGAGGCCGACCGCGCCTGCGGTCCCGAGACTGGCGAGGACATCCCGCCGGCGTGGTGTGGGTTCGACCATCCTGTCCGTCCGTTCGAGGACGACCTGCTTATTTTGTCGGGTTCGACGACGAGGGGCGTCTGACGTAAAGCCTATTGGGACAGGCGACGCTGAGAGGAATATGGGCCTGATGAGCAAAATCCTGGGGGATTCAGGATCCTCCCGACGGACCGAAGACTACGTGGAACTCACCGCCGAAGACTTCGATACGGACGCCACCGAGGTCGACACTACTGTCCGGATCGCGCGCATCGGCGACCAGCAAGACGTCATAGAGATCAAAGACGCCGTCTACGACGGCGACGTCGTTATTGCGGACATCACGCGTCACACGACCCAAGATCAGACGATGGAACACATCACGGACGAACTCAAGCAAGTCACCCAGGAAGTGGGCGGCGACATCGTCCAGAAGGACGACGACCAGCTGATCATCACGCCCTCGGGCGTGGCTATCAGTCGCGAACGACTCGGTCGCTGATCAGCCGGA
>JAZKRQ010000239.1:0-2621 GCA_036628575.1 Halapricum sp. | reverse complement strand
CTGGTAACGTCCCGATCAGTTGCTTCGCCATCGATGTCGTATGGGTACTCGCCGGTGACACAGCCCAGACAGAGATCAGTCTGGCCTTTTCCGAGCGTGTCGGCGATAGCATCGATAGAGAGATACGAGAGACTATCAGCCGAAATAGTCTCACGGATCTCTTCGACCGATTTGTCGGCCGCGATCAGCTCCTCACGAGTCGCCATGTCGATCCCCATATAGCAGGGGGCGACGATCGGCGGCGCACCGATCCGCACGTGAACCTCCTCGGCCCCGGCGTCGCGCATCAGCTCCACGAGCTGGGTCGAAGTGGTCCCGCGGACGATCGAGTCGTCGATCAGCGTGACGCTCTTGCCTTCGACTGTGTTCTTGATCGGGTTGAGCTTCAGCCGGACCGCGCGTTCGCGCTCGTCCTGGGTCGGCATGATGAAGGTCCGACCGACGTACCTGTTCTTCATCAGCCCTTCCGCGAAGTCGACGTCGGCTCCTGAATCCTGGGCCGCTTCCGCATAGCCGGAGGCGAACGCCCGGCCGGAGTCGGGGACGGGCATCACCACGTCGGTGTCGATACCGCTCTCCTCGTAGAGTTTGCGGCCGAGCTCCCGCCGGACGTCGTAGACGAGATTGTCGTCGATGTTCGAGTCCGGACGCGCGAAGTAGACGTGTTCGAAGAAACAATTGGCCGTCGACTCGGTCTCGACCAGCTGGTACGTGTCGTAGCCCGTTCCGTCCGGATGGAGTACGACCAGTTCGCCCGGCTTGACGTCACGGATCAACTCACCGCCGAGTGTGTCGATCGCGGCTGATTCGGAGGCCAGGACGTACCCGTCGTCGAGTTCGCCGATGACCAGGGGCCGATTCCCCTTCGGGTCGCGCAGCCCGAGCACAGTGTCGTCGTGCATGATAGTCAGCGCGTAGGACCCGTGGATTCGCCCCATCGTCCGCTTGACCGCGCGGACGAGGTCTTCCTCAAGTAGGTTGCGGGCGAGGTCGTGGGCGATGACCTCGGTATCGCCGTCGGAGGTGAACGCGTGACCGAGATTGGCCAGTTCGTCCCGTACCTCGTCGGTATTGACGAGGTTGCCGTTGTGGCTCAAACCGAGCGAACCGGACTTGAACGACACCGAGAACGGCTGGGCACAGCAGGCCCCCAGGCTGCCGGAGGTCGGGTACCGAACGTGACCGATCCCGTTCGCCCCGTTCAATTGTTCGAGGTCGCCTTCGTCGAAAACGTCCCCTACGAGACCCGTATCGACGTGTGAGTGTTGCTGAAACCCGTCGTGTGTGACGATCCCGGCCGACTCCTGGCCGCGATGCTGGAGCGCATACAGTGAGTAGTAGAGCGGACGGGCGGCGTCACGATCCTGTAAAGAGAGTCCGACAACGCCGCACTTCTCGTGCATCGTCGATCTTATTCGCCAGCCTTACTCTGCCACTCGTACTCGCGTCGCTTCGACGACTTGCCGAAGCCACAGGACGAGCAGACTTCTTTCCTTACGTGGTAGGATTTGTTTCCACAACGTCGGCATTTGACGTGTGTGGTCTTGTTCTTTTTACCCTGGCTGGGAGTTCCTTTGCCAGTCATGGACTAATTGTGACGACGTTATCGCCGCGTATAATCGTTGTGTCTTCGCCCTCTTCGATAACGAGATTCATGTGCTGGTCGTAACCGGCTAACTCGCCAGCGTAGATCTCGCCGTCCTTCAGATGGACCGTTACCTCTTCGCCGAGCGACGCTTCGAGTACGTCGAGCGGTCGTCCACTCATATGGAAAGCCCCACGCGAGGCAGGCATAAACGTACCGGCTCCGAACGCCAGCGACAGAACCCCGAAATCCTACTAAATCGACCGTGAGTCCGATCCCGAGGCACCGTCCGTGTCGGTAGCGGTGACGACGATATCGGTGCCATTGCTCTTTGACCGCACTTCATCGACGCCGGAGGCCGACGAGCCACTGACGTTGTTCGTCACTGAATCGAGCGTGTTACCGCTGGAGTCGAGCATTTCGACGACCACCGTATCGAGGTTGCCGTCCGAGTCGCTGGCGCTCCAGTCGACTTCGTAGCGATCCCAGCGCGGGTTCGAGCGGTCGTTGAGAGCGTCGATGCTTGCGGAGGGGGCGCTGTTCGTGGACTCGGTCTCAGAGACAGTCGTGGAACCCGAACCCGTATTGCCGTTGGAGTCAGTGACAGTCGCGTCGACGGTGTAACTGTTGCCCGAGCCGTCGTCGCCAGCCGCGACCAGGCGGGTCGTCCCGCTGGCGGTGTCGCCGGACACGCTGACGGACGCCGTGTCCTCGGTCTCGCCGTCGGTGTCGTCGGTCAGTGTCAGGTCAACGCTCGAGAGGTCTCCGTCGGCGTCGCTGACGTCCCAAGAGACGTCGAACTCGGCGTCCGAATCGCTGGTCTCGACCTCGCTCGCCGAGAGGCTGTCGACCGTGGGAGCGCTCTCGGTGTTGTCCGTCGTGACCGAGATCGACGACGAGGAAGTATTGCCGGCCGAGTCGGTTGCGTTCGCTTCAAGGGTGTGATCCCCGTCGGAGACCCCAGTCGTGTCCCAGGAATCCTCGTAGTAGCCCGACGTCGAATTGTAGGTTGTCGACCGCGAGGAGCCGCCGTCGA
>JAZKRQ010000238.1:0-2625 GCA_036628575.1 Halapricum sp. | reverse complement strand
TTTTTCCGACTGCCTGCGAACGTTGTCGGTATGGACGATGACGCGGTCGAGTACAAGCCGGTCAGCGTCAAGGACGTGCTGGCCGAGATGAAAGACACTGCCGAGTTGTTGATCGACCTCTCGTACTCGGCGGTCCTGCTGGGAAGCGTTGACATCGCCGAGGAAGTGCTCGATCTCGAATCCCAGATGGAGGTGTTGCACCTCCAGGCGCGGATGAGTCTCCTCATGGCTGCGCGTAACCCGGCGGACGCCGAAGCACTTGCACCCGTCCTCGGTGTGGTCGGGGCCGCAGAGAAGATCAGCGACGCCTCCGGCGACATAGCCAAGGTCGTCCTCGAAGAGGTCGGTCTCCCGGAGGCGATGCGGGCCGCGCTCCCGGAGGCTGTCGAGTCGGTCGAGCGCGCGACTGTCTCCCCGGACTCGACGTACGTCGACCGGTCGCTCGGCGACATCACCCTCGAAACGGAAACCGGCGTCCGCGTGATCGCGATCCGCCGCGACGGCGAATGGCTGCTCAATCCCGACGCCGAAACGACGATAGAATCCGACGACGTCGCACTGCTTCGTGGCCCGAGAGAGGGGCTCGAAGACGTATATACCACGCTCACAGGCGAGCCGTACGAACAACCTGAACCACCGGCCCCGGAGTTCGCGGATCTCGAACGGGCTGTCGACTCGATCGTCCTCATGAAAAACATGAGCGAGCTGGCCGTCGATCTGGCCTACGGTGCGGTGCTGTTCGACAGTAAACCCGTCGCCGAGGAGGTGCTCGAACTGGAAGCCGAGGTCGATGCCCTCCAGTCACGGTTCGAGGCCTGGGTGCTCCGGGCCGCCAGTCGGGTCGACGAACCGGTCGATCTCCGGGGGCTCGTGCAACTCGGTCAGGCGACGGAAGTCATCTCCGACGCCGCCGTGGAGATCAGCGAGGGCGTCCTCCGCGGGATCGGCACCCACCCCGTCGTTGCGGCGGCCGTCGAGGAGAGCGACGAGGTGATCGTCCGGTACACAGTCAACCCGGACAGCGATCTCGCGGGCAAAACACTTGGCGAGGCGGCAGTCAAGACCGAGACCGGGATGCGCGTCATCGCGGTTCGACACACCCGCAGAGAGAGTCGCCGGACCGGCCGCGCCGCGAGCGACTGGGCGATATCCCCGCAGGCGAGTACCGAAATCGAACCGGGGGACGTCCTCGTCGCAAAAGGGACCCGTACAGGTGCCGACCGGCTGGCTGCCCTCGTGAACTAGATCTCCTTCGCGAGCCGTCGTGCGCGGAGCGCAACCAAGACCGTCGTCACCAGCCCGCCGAGCGCCAGTGCCAGTGAAACTCCCAACCCGAGATACCACACGCTCGCCCTCAGACCTCCCTTCCCGGGCAGGACGACGAACAGGACGTAGACGATGATCGTAGCGAGGACTCCGAAACCGAAGCCGCGGACGGCGTTCTTTCGGACTTCTAGTGCCTCCAGAAAGCGAGCACGGCCTGACTCCGGTCGGTCATCGGACACAACCGTGGATTAGGAGGGACATCTCAAAACCACACTGGTTTCCGCCGCCAGAACCCGCAACCGAACCGCCTAAGACTGTCCGTCCGTCCCTATTTGGTAATGACGAGTCTCGGCACGGCGAACGCGGCCCCGGGTGAGATAGACACGGGCCGCCTGTGGGTCGGTGAGACGCGGGATGGGACCGACGTCGGACTCCCGGTCGCGGTCGTCAACGGCACTGAAGAGGGCAAGACTCTGTATGTCCAGGCCGCAAGCGACGGCGACGAACTCAACGGCGTCGGCGTACTCAAGCGATTCGTCCCACAACTGGATCCCGAAGTCATTTCGGGGACGATCCTGATCGTCGGGGTCGTCAACTACCACGCCTTCCAGGTCGCCGAGCACCGCAACCCCATCGACGACACGAAGATGAACCGCGTCTACCCCGGCGACGAGAACGGTACCTCCAGCGAGCGCATCGCAGCCGCCACCTTCGATGCCGCCACCCGGGCCGACCTGGTGATCGACCTCCACCAGGGGTCGACCAGCCGTATGATCAACGAGGTCCGCGTGCGATGTGGCCGCCGCCACCGCCATCATCAGGACTGCCTGGAGCTCGCGAAGGCGTTCGACTGCGGACACGTCCTCGACCAGAAGGGACCAGACGGCCAGCTCGCCCGTGCTGCCCCCGACGAGGGGATCCCCACCATCGATCCCGAACTCGGCGGTTGCGTCGGCTGGGACGAGGAGAGTATCGAGTACGGCGTCCAGGGACTGTGGAACGTCCTCGACTACTACGACTTTCTGGACGGGGAGTTCGAGCCGGACACCCAGACCCGCGCCAGCGGCTTCGACCAGTACGGCGCGCCCGCCGGCGGCCTCATCGAGTTCCACGTCGACCTCGGTGAGGCGGTCGACCACGGTCAGACGCTGTTCGAGATCACCGACGTCTTCGGCGACTCGAAGGCCGAAATCACCGCTGACTCCGAGGGTATCTTCTGGCGTAGCCGTCGTCTCCCACAGGTCGCAACCGGCGAGTACGTCTGCTCGGTCGGGACGAACGTCGATTCATACTAGAACGCGCTTCAGAGAGGGGATACTGGCTACTGATCGAGACGCGGGAACAGCGTTGGTACCACAG
>JAZKRQ010000237.1:0-2673 GCA_036628575.1 Halapricum sp. | reverse complement strand
GCGAGATCTCGTACTACTTGACGGAACAGACGCCCGTGAGAGTGCTCTCCGGTCGGGCTGACGTCTCCGGGGACGTGCTGGACAAGCACTACGACGTACAGGCGCAGGAAGAGCGCATGGCGGTCCGTCGCGAGCTTTTCGAGTAAATCGCGCTGTACAGTACTGCACGCGCCAAATTTTTGTACGGATCGACACGTAGTTCTATCTATGGGGGAGTTCAGTATCAGTGACGGCGACCCCGTTGGTTTCGTAGATGGCACGGAAATCGAGGGTGGGACAGCGAAACGCGTCGTCGATGTCGAGGCTGGCGTCGTCCTCTACGCCGTCAAAATCAAGGACCGAGTACATGGTGGTGGCTACGGCGTTGCGGCCGTCCCGATCAAGGATACGAATCTGTCGACCACCGACGATGGTGAGGTCGTCCACGAGAGCGAAGTCGACGCAGATAGAACAGGCGTCGAATAGACGTCTGACAGTACTATGGAGACACTCTTGTGTTCCGCTCGAGATGGGGGTCCCGAGGTAAGTTCCCTCACGCACTCGACGACATCGCTCCCTCACCTCGCTGATACCCTCGGCACAGCCGTTACCCCATCCAGCGCAACCGAATCCGCGATCCCGGGTTGACGGAGAACCGTTCGTCCCCCCGGCCCTGATTGACAGCGAGTTCGACGTTGCCGTGGCTTCCGATCGTTACGAGTCGACTCCCCTCGTCGACCGCGGCATAGGTCCGGCGGGTCGGCGCCCACGCGCCGTTGACGGTCACGTCCGAGCCGAACCGCTCCTCCAGGTACTCGCCGGGGACGTTCGTGATCGCGTTGCCGAAGTCGTCCACGACGAGCACTTCCCCAGTGACGCCGTCTTCGCGCACGCTCGGCTCGGGGAAAGTCAACTCGGCGTACTCCTCGATCGGCTCGAACTCTTCGGCGGTCTCGAAGTCATCGATGCCTGTCTCGTGGACTGTCGCTGCGGCTGGCGCGAATACGTCCCGGCCGTGGAAGGTGACACTGCCGGGGTCGTCGTATTCGATCTCGAAGACCTCGATGCTGTCGGCGAGCTTCCGGGCCACTGGCAGGAGGACGCCGTTGTCGGGTCCGACGAGGACGTGCTTGCCAGCGCGGATCGCAATCGCGGCCCGTTCGGTCCCGACGCCGGGGTCGACTACGATGCAGTGGACCGCAGGGGGGAAATAGGGGAGAATCTCCCGGAGCCAGAAGGCCGCCGCCCTGCAGTCCTGTCGGGGAAAGTCGTGCGCAACGTCGACGATCCGTGCGTCGGATCGCTGGAGGATGACGCCTTTCATCGCTGCCGGGTAAGGTGACCCGAAGTCGGAACTCAGCGTGATCATCGGCCGTCCGTAGGAGTGCGCCCGGCTTAGATGTGCGGGGACGTCGCGATCACTCGCTGGCGTCGTCTTCGCCGGTGGCTTCCCACCGCTGGGCGACGTCGTCCTGGGCGACAGTGTGCAACCGCTGAACACCGTTGATCTCTTCGATGACCTCGACGACAGGATCGGGCACGCGGCCCCGCCAGGGGTCGTTGTCGATCATGCTCTCGCGGATGTCGGTTCCTTCCAGGCGCTCGCGGTCGAACATCGGGGACTGGTTGACTTCGATTCCGCTCTCTTCGAACAGCTGGATGACCAGGGGATTGTTCGAGTAGACGACCTCGAAGTCGGGACACATGCTCTGGACGTGGCTGACCCAGACGGCGTTGCGCTCGATGTCCTCGATGGGGACCACGTACGTGACGAGGTCGTACTCGCGTTCGAACTCACGGACGGCCTTGGTGAGCATCATGATCCGCTCGCCTGCAGTGAACGGGTTTTTGACTGTGTGTGACACGTCTGCACTCCCGATTCCGAGCACGAGTTCGTCGACCTTCTCGGCGATGTGCTCGATCATCGTGTGGTGACCGTTGTGGTACGGCTGGAAGCGACCGATGTAGAACCCCCTGGTCATGGCTCTGGTGGTATTCTCGGCTTGGCCTTTTATAAACTCCCCGAGTCGATCGGCGACTGACCACCTCGTCGCGCGGATGCTCCAAAAGTCGGGTATATAGGCGATTCAGCCATCCTTTCCATGATATCGCTTTCGAAGGAACTCCGGCAAAGGGGAGAAAGTATATCAGTCGACAGACCCTGACCATTGGTGACAGCAACGAATAGAATGAGCGAACATACAGACACTGACGGCGTCCCCGACGAGGACGGTTCGGCGTCGGCCGACAGAGAGTCGGAGCAGGCCGTCGAAGACGAGGTTGAGGAGTCTCCGTCGGACGGCGACGAGAGCGTCGTCGAAGCGACCGCCGACGAGGTCGCGGATGTCGACGACGAGAGCCACCCTGTCGAGACCGGGTCCACCACGGAGTCCGAGACGGGTGCCGACGAACAGACCGAGACGGATCTCGGTAGCGACGTCTCCATCGAGGGGGACGAAGCGACGGTCGCCGAGGACGAAGAGGATCTACTCGGCGGCCTCGACGTCGAGACGACCGAGGAAATCGAGGTCCCCGATCGGCTGGTCGATCAGGTCATCGGCCAGGATCATGCCCGCGATATCGTCAAGAAGGCGGCCAAGCAGCGCCGCCACGTGATGATGATCGGCTCGCCCGGGACTGGCAAGTCGATGCTCGCGAAGGCGATGTCCCAGCTGTTGCCCAAAGAGGACCTCC
>JAZKRQ010000236.1:0-2707 GCA_036628575.1 Halapricum sp. | reverse complement strand
TCGCGCGGGAAGATGACCGCCTCGCGGATGTTATCGAGCCCGAGCATCGTCATGACGAGGCGCTCGGCACCGAGACCCCAGCCGGCGTGGGGCGGCATGCCGTACTTGAACATCTTGGTGTAGTATTCGAATGCCTCCGGGTCCAGGCCCTGCTGCTCGAACCCTTCGACGAGGTGGTCGTAGCGGTGTTCACGCTGGCCGCCCGAGACCAGTTCCATCGAGGGGTGCATCATGTCGAAGCCCGTCGAGACCTCCTCGTCCTCATCGTAATCCTTGATGTAGAAGGGCTTGATCTCGCTGGGCCAGTCGGTGACGAAGTAGTGCTCGCCGACCTCCTGTCCGAGGACGTGCTCGGCCTCAGTCGAGAGGTCGTCGCCCCACACCAGCGGCTCGTCGAGTTCGCCAGTCGCGTTGACCTTGTCGATGGCCTCCTGGTAGGACAGCCGGGGGAACTCACCGTCGGGGACCTCGAATCCCTCGACGAGGTCCAGCGCTTCTAGCTGGGGCTGGCAGTTCTCGGCGACACCCTCGTAGGCGGCCTTGACGATGTGCTCGCAGACGTCCATCGCGTCCTGATGGTCGAAGAAGGCCGACTCGAAGTCGACCGAGGTGGCCTCGTTGAGGTGTCGCGGCGTGTTGTGCTCCTCGGCGCGAAAGATCGGGCCGATCTCGAAGACCCGTTCCAGACCTGAACCGACCATCAACTGCTTGAACAGCTGTGGACTCTGGTTCATGAAGGCCTCGCGACCGAAGTAGGTGATCGGGAACAGCTCGGTCCCGCCCTCGGTGCCCGTGGCGACGATCTTGGGCGTGTTGATCTCGGTCGCGTTGACCTCTCGGAAGGCCTCGCGAACGCTGCGCAGGACTTCCGCGCGGATCTCGAAGACCGCCTTGACGGCAGGCTTGCGCAGGTCCAGCGTCCGGTTGTCCAGTCGCGTCGACAGTTCGGCGTCGACCTTTCCGGACGGATCAAGTGGCAGTTCCGGGTCGGCCTCGGCGATAACCTCGACCGATTCGGGAACGATTTCGACGCCCGTAGGAGCGCGCTCCTCCTCCTCAACGGCACCCGTGACCGCGACGACGCTCTCGCGGTGGACGTCCAGTCCTGTCTCGACCAGGTCGTCGTCCATCTCGTCTTTCTCGAACTTGACCTGGATCTTGCCAGTCGTGTCCCGTACAATGATGAATGCAATGCCGCCGAGGTCGCGGATCTCGTGAACCCAGCCCTTGACCGTTACGTCCTCGCCGGGCTCGGCCTCCGCGGTATAGGTTCGCTCGTCCATGCTCGGGCATATTGGCCGCCCTGACTTAAACACCGTTTATTCGGTCCGGGGGAGCACGTGGTCCTCGACGAGCGAGGCGTACGCCCGTCGGAGCCGTTCGGAGACCGACTGCGGGGAGATATCCAGTTCCCCGGCCACGTCCGCCGCCGTCGCCTCTCGCGGGATCTCGAAGTAGCCCGCACGATAGGCCGTCTCCAGAGTCTTCGCCTGTTCCGGGCTCAACCGCGTCTCGATCCCGGACCGGATTTCGCCCGTCTCGGCGTAGAGACTGTGGAGTTTGAAGGTAACGCCGTTGTCGCGACACCACTGCCGGACCGACCGCAACGCCTCCCGATCGGGAAATCGAAAGCGGTCTCGCCAGGTCCCGTTCTGACAGATCGCCTCCAGACGTTCCGCGCCAGCCTCGACCCACACCGGATAGGCGACGAGGTCGGCGGCATCGCTCACCTGCGCCCGGTAGAGCCGTCGCGAATCCAGATCGGTGTACGTCTCGACATCGGTCATGCTGTCATCCGCGCGCAACGCATCGTCGAAGGCCTCGATTCCCTCACCCCTCGCCCAAAAGAACACCAGCGGTCGCTCCGGATCAGTCGCGATCTGGGTGGTCAGCTCGATGGTTATCGACGGCACGGCCGTCGTCGCATCATAAAGCGACAGCTTGGGCGACTCCACGCTGAACTCAGCGACCAAGCTCATCACTTGATATGTATTTCTCAACACATAAATCAGTACCGCGTAATACTGAGATACATTATGGCATCATGGACACTGGATTTGGTATATAAGCAAAACTGTGTTTACAATTCTCTGATAGAAGACTAGCGGAGCAAGCTGTGTTGTTCCGGTGAAGTAGTTCTTGGCCAGTCGGATCAGTCTCGCAAGTCCGCTTTAGCGAGCGCCTCGTTCAGATCGGCGCGGACGTGTTCGCCGAGTTGTCGGTCGCCCGCCGTCGTGACCACGCGATTTTCCTGAACGCTGGATCCGTCCCGGATGAGTAGCCGGACGTTCCCGTCATCGCCGGCGCGGGTCGCCTTTGCCCGAACGCCCGTCCGCGACCCGCCGCCGCCGGCGTCGATCGGCCCTGGGATCACCTTCTTGACGTGGGGGTGGCCGGCGACCGTCTGAACTGCGCGTTGACCGTCCCGGCCGCCGATCAGCGTCGAGTGGCTGCCGCCGAGTTTCTCCGCCGGCGCTGTGTCGACCACTTCCAACGCGGGTTCGCCCCGGCGTTCGAGGACGTGCTCGACGGGATCGTCCGCCCGCACGCGGTAGAAAGGGTAGTGCAACTGCCCGCGGACCTCTTCGACGACCTCGCGATCGCCGGTGACGTACACCTCCTCGGGGCGCTTGCGCCGGACCTCGTCGGCGATCAGGCCGGCGAAGTTCCGCAACTCGATCACGGCCGTCTCGTCGCCGTCTTCGGG
>JAZKRQ010000235.1:0-2752 GCA_036628575.1 Halapricum sp. | reverse complement strand
CGGAACAGACTCACAGTAATCACTATCAGTTCCCCTGGCCGAACAGGGTCGGCGTCTCGAAGACTGCGAGCGTCTCGACCTCGACAGTAGCAGCGTCGGCGGACGTCGAGAGGGAGAGGTCCTCGCCGGTGAACAGGTCCCGGGTATCGACCGACTGGCGGAGTTCGACCTGCCGCGGCTTCGGACCGAAGTTGATCACGACCACGCGTTTCTCGTCGCCCGCGTCCCGTCCGAACACGAGGAGGTCGTCGGTCGCGTCGGTCCGGTAGGTTTCGCGGACGAGGTCAGCGTTCGGCCCGAACACGGGCGAGTCGTGATAGAAGTCGATCAGATCGTCGAAGAACTGGAAGTGCGCCTCGTCGTACTCCTCCCAGTTCATAAACGCCCGCTTGTAAGGGTCTTTCTCGATGTCGTCAAAGCGGTCCTCTCGGTCGGCGAACGGACTCTCACGGCGGGTCCCGTACTCGCAGATAAGCCGTTCCTGCCCGTAATATATGAACGGCACACCCGGGAGCGTAAACTCGGCGGCGACGGCCGCACGTTCGGCCTGTGCGGGGTCCTCGCGGTGCCCCTCCGCTTTGGCTTCCCAGTAGATCCGGGATTCGTCGTGGTTCTCGGTCGTGTTGAGGATCCGGCTGTAGGTCGGGAACCCCTGCTCCTCGCGCGCCTCTATGGCGTCCAGTAGGTCGCTGGGCGGTCGTTCGCCGCGAGCGACCGAATGGGCCGTGAACATGAACTCCGTCGTATCGAAGTGCAGGTCGAACTCCGACTCGCTCATCGACGTGAGATACGGGACCGACTCGTCCAGCCAGAAGAACTCGGCGTCCTTCTGGCGGGTGAGCCGCCGGGCCTCCTTCCAGAAGCTGTGGGGGACACCCCAGGCGATGTCACACCGAAAGCCGTCGACGTACTCGGACCAGAAATCGACGGCAGCGAGGATGTGCTCGCGCAGCGCGACGTTCCCGTAGTTGAGGTTCGGGTGCAACCGGACGTTGAAGAAACTCGTCTGGGCGGGGGCGGCGTCTTCCCCGGAGGGTGTGGTCTGGCGGTCGAACCAGTCGAAGTACTCCGAATCCGTGTCCCAGGCCTCGATCTCGGGGAACGCGTACGGGTCGTCCGGTTGCTCGCCGACCTGTGCAATGGTGTCCTGCCAGTGCTCGTTGGTCCACCCGCAGTGATTGACCACCAGGTCGAAACACACCTTGATATCGTGGTCGTGACAGGCTTCGACGAAAGTCTCGAAGTCATCGAGCGTGCCGAGGTCGGACGCGACGTCGAAGTAATCGCCCGTGTCGTAGCCGTGAGGACCGCCCGGTGGCGTGTCAATTTCTGCGCTCCAGGCCGGGACGATCGGCGTCAGCCAGACGACGTCGATCCCCAGGTCAGCCAGGTACTCGACTCTCTCCGTGAGGAACTGGAGGTCCGCGGTCTCGTCCTCGCCGGCGAACGACCGCGGGAATATCTCGTACATCACGGCGTCGTCGAGCCACTCAGGAGGCCGGTTTGGATACCGGATCTCGCCGTCGGGATCGAGGACAATCTCGTCGGTCGCGCCCAGCCGTACTCCGTCGTACGGCGCGGCGAACAGGCTGGTCGGCTCGTCGAGGGCGTCGACCGGGATCCGCGCGGTCGTCCCCTCGGTGGTGATGTCGTCGCGGTCCAGTGCTGCGGCGTCGTGCGGTCGGAACGAGACTGACAGGTCGTCCTCGACGGTAAACGCGTCGGCCGCGAGTTGCGGGTTCGATTCGACGACGAACTCCCCGGCGTCGGGATCGAACTCGGCGACGAGTTCGAGGTGGGGCGGGCCGCCGATGTCCGCCTCCTCGACGCCGCCGACCGCCCCCTCGATGTCGAAGACCTCGATCTCCTCGTCGGGTGTGGGTGCCGGGGACACCTCGATCGTCAGATCGTGCGTGCCGTCGGGGGCGTCCAGTTCGAGTCGGTAGACGCCGGGCGCGTCGGGCTGGAACTCGACGGTGTTGTGCAGCCCCTCGTCGTACTGTGATCGGTCGTCGTAGGGGGTCGGCGCGTACTCGAGGGCGACGTCACTTCCGCCCGGTTTCTCGACCAGTCGCCAGGTAAACTCCTCGCGGTCGTAGGGATCAGGATCGCGCTCGGGTTCCCCGGCAATCGTCGGCGCAAGGTTGTCCCGGTCGTAGCCGTGAGCCATATCGACGTAGATCGGATCGACAATACGCTCGCCGACCTGGACGAACCGCGGCGGTCCTGGGTGATGGCTATCGGTATGCTGGTGGTGTGTCATGCGTGATTCCCGGTAGCCGGATAAGTCCGGCCACGTGACTCCAGGGATTGGAACCGCCCGCGAAATGAGTGTTCGGGTCCTCCTCGGAGCGCGGGAACTAACGGACAGGTCCACGCGAGAACCGGCGTCGAACGGGGCGGATTTATACGGAACCAGCACGGATCCGGAACCGATGGGCTCTATAGAGTACGCCGCCCTCGCCGTGTGGATCGCGACACACGGGATCATCGGGTACACGCTGGGCCAGTACCTGTTCGATCGGCCGGTGGTGGGGCTTCTCGGGGGCGTCGCGGCCGATACTGACTTCCTCTTCCCGGCGATGCTGGAGTGGCCCTTCGTCCACCGGGGGATCACTCACACGCTGCTGGTCGGCAGTCTGGCGACGGGGCTCGTCGCGTATCGTTATCGACGGGCCGGACTGACCGTCGGCGTCACTTACGCCTCGCACCTGCTGATCGACGTAACCACTCCAAAGGGAATCCCGCATCT
>JAZKRQ010000234.1:0-2792 GCA_036628575.1 Halapricum sp. | reverse complement strand
TCGGCGGGGCCGCGCTGGCGACCATCCTTTCGCGGGGCGTCGCGACTGCTATCGGCCTGTATCTGCTGTTCGCGACGGGCATCGGCCCTGCGGTCGTCCCGGCGCACCTGCGTCCGGATCTGAGCGTCATCGAGGATATCATCAGGCTGGGGACGCCCAGCATGGTCGAGCAATCGGCCAGCGCGCTGGCGATGATCACGCTCACGGCGATCGTCGTCACCTTTGCCCCGCCGGTCGTGGCCGCCTACGGACTTGGCAACCGCCTCATTTCGCTCGTGTTCCTGCCGGCGATGGGGCTGGGACGGGCGATTGACACGATGGTCGGCCAGAATCTCGGGGCCGACCGACCGGATCGGGCGGCCCGTGCGACCTGGTTGGCGGCCGGGACCGGCGCAGGCGTCATGCTCGTCGTCGCAGTCGTTGCGTTGGCGTTCACCGAACCCATCGTCAGCGTGTTCCTCGGTAGCGGCGTCGAGAACGCCGTCGAGACGATCGAACTGGGCGTCGAGTATGTCCGTATCCGGTCGGTCGAGTTCGCCTTTATTGGCGTCTCACAGGTCATTTTCGGCGCGTTCCGCGGAGCCGGCAACACCAGGACGGCGATGACACTGTCGATTCTGACGCTGTGGGTCGGTCGCGTCGGGACCATTGCCATCCTGGTGTTCGGTCTCGGGTGGGGCGCGACCGGGATCTGGGTCGGGATGGCCATGGGTAATGTCGTTGGGGCACTCATTGCTGTTCCGTGGTTCCTTCGGGGCACCTGGAAGGAACGGTACATCGAGGATTCCGCCGTCGAGGCTGAAGAGACGATTGCGTGACGACATCTCGTCGTTTCATAGTGACTGCTGTAACTATGTACCGGTACGACCGCCCGACTGCGGGCGGTCGATATGGCATTGACTTACAGCAGTCACTATCAACCGTTCGGCAGCAGATTCACTGCGTTGCTCACCGTTTCGAGGACGACCCAGGCGACGAACAGTACGTAGAACGCAAGCAAGGCGTACGATTCGGCGTCAGATAGGGCAAGCCCGGTTCGCAACACTGTAAACAGCAAGATCGTCGCCAGTGTCAACACGCCGAACATAGGGATCGCCATCTCGAAGTTGATCGTCGTGCTCCCGGCGATGAGCACGCCCGCGGGGATCGCAACGAGTAGATCGAACGTGTTCGATCCCAGGACGTTCGCCAGCGACGCCACCCCGCGGTCGCTCCGGGCGGCGCGGACGCTGACGAGTCCGTCTGGGAGGCTGGTCGCGCCCGCCGCGATCGTCACGCCCATGATGAACCCGGGGACGCCCAGTGCCGTTCCGATGACGTCGACGGAGTGGACCAGTCGCTCGACCGCGATCAGGATGACGAGCAGACTGGCCGCCAGCAGGATCCACTGCTGGCCGACGTCGATGCCGTCGCTCTCGCCGGGAACTGCCACGTGGTCGGTAGTGTCCTGATACTGGATGAAGATGTACAGACCGTACAGCCCTAGCGGGATCAGCGCGAGCGGACGCGTGATATCTCCCGCGAGGTACGTCGCGTCGGGTGCGGGGTAGTAGATAACGCCCAGTGCGAAGGTGATCACCAGGACAGAGACCGCGAGCATGTAGAACTGCGCTTCCTTGTAGACCAGCGTCCGGTTGGATTCGATGTCCTCGTCGGTGGCGATGCCGGCAATCGCGGGGATGACCAGGACGTTGAAGATCGCCGAGCCGACGATCGCACCCACCCCGAGTTCGAGGTCACCGACTGTGATCGCTGCGAAGACGACCGTCGCCAGCTCGGGGAAACTCGACCCGACGGCTGTGACGATCGATCCCTGGACGACCTCGGGGAGCCCGTAGTAGGCCGAGAGTTTCTCGCTCGCCTCTTCGAGCCAGCCGCTCCCGACCCAGATCGCCCCTGTCGTCAGGAGGACGATCGCTACGTCGACTGCGAGAATCGCCATCGAGTCGATACTGGCCCGGCGGTCACAAAGACGTTCCGGCGTCGTCCGTTTCGGGAACCGTGACGACCGGGACCGGGGCCGAACGAACGGTCTTCTCGGCGACGCTGCCCAGCAGGACCCGTTCGACGCCGCGGCGACCGGTCGTTCCCAGGACGACGGCGTCGATCTCCTCATCATCGATGTACTCGAGGATCCCGGAGTCAGGCGAGCCGTGCTCGACGTGGGTGTGGACGTCGTCGATCCCCTGGCGCTCGGCGGCGTTCTCGATCGTCGCGACGGCCTCGGTCGCCGCGTCCTTGCCCGCCGACGCGAGCGTCTCCGAGCGGACGTCCGGCCCCAGCGAACCGGTGTCGACGACCGAGATGACGTGGACCGTCGAGTCCAGCGTCGCGGCGAGATTCAGTGCGTGCACGGCCGCGCTCTCGGCCGCCGAACTGCCGTCCGTCGGGACGAGGATATCCCCGTAGGGATACGTGAGTTTCTCGTCGGGTTGCATCCGGGCGGTCAGGACGGGCGTCTCCGAGAGCCGGACGACTTTCTCGGTGACGCTGCCAAGCAGGTATCGCGACAGCCCAGTCCGACCCTGGGTCGGCATCACGATCACATCGTGCCCACGTCGCTCGGCGTAGTCGACGATCGTCTCGGCCGGCGTCCCCTGGACGATGTCCGTCGCGTAGTCGGTACCGAGCGTATCTAGCGTCGCCGTCGCCGTTTCGAGGATCTCCTCGCCATGTTCGATCAGCCCGTCGACGACCTCTCCGCCAGTGCGTGCGACGCTCACTTCCGTCGTGTCGGCGACGTACAGCAGTCGAATCGTCCCGTCGGCCCAGTTGGCTATCTCGGCGGCGTG
>JAZKRQ010000233.1:0-2864 GCA_036628575.1 Halapricum sp. | reverse complement strand
CCGTGCCGGTCGTCAATCCGGCTATGAGCTTTTGTCCGTGCCGGTCGTCAATCCGGCTATGACGCTCCCGATCGACCCGTCAGCTATCGACCCCGAAGAGTTCGGTGAAGAACGCGTGACCCTTGAGATGGATCACGAGGAGGCGATCGAGTACGTACGCGAGGTTTGTACCGACGCCGGCTTCGGCATCGCCACGGAGTTCTCTCCCTCGGCGTTGCTCAACGAGAAAGTCGACGCCGATCGCGATCCGTACTACGTGCTGGGGGCCTGTAACCCGGCGATGGCAGACCGCGCGCTCGGGGCTACCGACGGGAAGATCGGCGGCCTCTTCCCGTGCAACGTCGTGATCTGGGAGAAAGAACCGGGCCGCCAGGTCGTCTATCACGTCTCTATCATGCGGATCGCCCGCCTCCTTGGGATGGCCCCCGACGACGAGGAGATGGCCGACATCATCGCCGACACGGGCGCGATGGTCGAGGACGCCTTCACGAACCTTCAGAAATAGTCACGAAGGACGACCCCGAAGCCGATAGCGCCGATACAGAACGATACCAGTCCCCCGATCCCGGTGAGAGTCAGACCGCCGTTGATCCCCGCGGCGAGCACCAGCGGGACCACCCACCCGTCGTCGTGTCCGACCAAGCTGTCGGCGATCGAGAGGAAGGCGATAGCCGCGCCGAAGACCCAGGCGACGAACACCAGCAGGCCGAACAACAGCGCCAGCGGGAGCCCGATGATCGTGATGGCCAACACGACGATAACCAAGATGAAGAAGACCAGCGAGATGAGCCCGTAGAAGAACGATCCGACGACGTTCTCCCGGACCTCGGCTATCTTCTGCTCGGTATAGTCCGGTGCGAGCGCGACCAGAATCGCGCCGACCAGCAGTGTCGTCAGGGTAGTGCTGACCGCTCCGCTACCGATGTTGACGGCGATGTCGGTCCCGGACGGTTCGAGTTCCCCGAACGACTGCAAGACGGCGACGAAGATCGATGACATGACTCCAATTCAGCGGGCCGGCAGAAAAGTAATGCGACGACTGGTATCAAAAGTCAGTTAGTTTCGCCTGCAGCCCCGCGACCATCTCGGACTTCCGCCGGAGCGCCCCCATCGAGACCGGCAACTGCTCGGTTACGCCCGTGACGGCCTCGCGGAACGTCTCGGTCTCGCCGTGTTCCCCTTCGAACACGTTGCGGACGCCTTCTCGGACCTGCCAGACGCCCACCGGAGCCCAGTAGTCGTCGGTGACTTCCCGGAGCACGAGACACTTCGCCTGCCGGCCTCGCTCTTTCAGGTGTTCGAGCACGCCCAGCCGGGAGGCGTAGTAGGCCCCGGCGGTCTCCTCGACGTAGCCGGTCCGTCCCTGGTAACCCTCGTGGGCGCTTGCAAGATAGTAGGCCTCGCCGGCGGGGTTCCAGACGCTCTCGGGGGCTTTCATCTCGACGAGTTCGAACTCCCACTGACCGGGCGAGAGGATCACCCAGTAGCGGTTGCCCATGTACTCGTTGTAGTGGACCTCTGTCTCGCTGATGGTCGAGGCGTTCCGGATCCCCCCACGGAGGTACTGCCCGACGGTGTCGTCGACTGCGGTGATCGACCACCGCGTCGGGACGAGTCGACGGTCCCGCCCGCGGCCGAGCGCGCCTGCCGAGAGGATGGTGTTGATGTCGTAGACGTCGAACCCCCGACGGTAGAGGTAGGTCATCGCCCCCTCGGCCTGCCAGTCGTCGTCTTCCAGCGTCTTCTCGACCGGTCGTGGGACGTGAGGGTTCTCCGCCAGGTCGGCCGACTGAGCGCTGGCCCGCGGCCCGGTCGGCGCGCCCACGTCGTCGAGCGAGAGATCGATGTCGGGCTCGCTGTCCAGACCGACCTCGACGTCCACGGGGTGGTCGGCGATGGCGACCTCCCGTTGGACGCCGACGAACCCGTCCCAGACGTCTCTGACGTCGACATTGGCCGAACGGGTCGAGTTCAACAGACCGGTCCGGCGCTGGAGGACGTCCCCGACGCCAAGGCCCTGCTGGTACCACTGGCCTGATGTGGCGAAGTCGGCGGCGTCCCCGTCGGTCACAGGCGAGAGCACACCTGTCGAGACGTTGGGATACGACGAGCGGCCGACGAAGATCTCCGGTGCCGTGGCACCGAACAGCGAGTCGCCGGAGACGGCCTGTTCGAACTGTTGTTCGACCTCATCGAGGTAGTCAGTGATCTCGTAGGACTTCTGTTCGGCGAGGCGGCGCTTCTCGGCGGCCTCGTCGCGCTGGAAGTCCTCGATGAAGTCGTCCAGTTGCATCGTCACGATTTTGGAGCCAGCGAAGCATCAATGTGTCCGTCGGCCCTCGCCCGGTTCTCGATCGTCTTGGGTCCGGACGTTCGCCGAGGGAGAAAACGTGGGTTTAACAGGGCGGGTCTCCACCGTCAGGGTATGCAGGGTAATCTGCCGCCGGAAGCACAGGAGAAACTCGAGGAACTTCAGGATCTGCAGGAGACCGCACAGCAGGTCGCCACACAGAAACAGCAGGCCGAGACCCAGCTCGCCGAGGCCGAGAGCGCGCTCGACGCGCTCGAAGACATCGACGAGGACACGGGAATGTACCGCCAGGTCGGCGAACTGCTCGTCGAGAGCGAATACGACGAGGCCTACGACGATCTCGACGAGAAGGTCGACAACCTGGAAGTTCGCGTCGAGACCCTCGAAAAACAGGAAGAGCGCGTCCAGGAACAGTTCGAGGAACTGCAGCAGGAACTACAGCAGATGCTCGGCGGCGGTGGCGGCGGTGGCGCTGGCGGCCCGAGCCCGGACGTCGGCCCCGGCGGCGACTGAGGACGATGGTCGAAGACAGCGAGGTCGTACAGGCGGCCGC
>JAZKRQ010000232.1:0-2866 GCA_036628575.1 Halapricum sp. | reverse complement strand
CAGTCGTGACCGGTTCGACTGAAGCAGTATCAAAAGTTACGTCCGTCGGTATAGTATCAGGAATGGCGCGGCGACCGTGCCTCCCGAACGTCCGCCCCGTCTCGAAGCTTGTCCTCACAGTTTGGGCAGACACGCGGGTTATCCACTCCGCGTGGTGTGAACACTCGAGCGTACGCTTCCGTCACGAACGAACCACAGTTTTGACATTCAGACATTTCCCTCACCCCAATAGTCACGGCATCGATAGTGTGAAATAAATATGTTTCGCTCTGCCGGCCACGTTCACCGATACAGCGATAGATACAGCATCGCGAACCCGACGATGAAGGGGATCGTCTCGGAAGCTTGGAAGAAAATCTGCACGAGTTCGACCGTGTCGACTGCCCACCCGACCTGTGCGACGACGTTGCTCACGGCCACGCCCATGCTGATGAACGCGAACCCGATGAAGGCGTACTGGAGCCGTTCGGTCTGTTGTTTCTGGTAGGCCTGGAAACTGATCACCGTCAGGCCCAAAGACAGCCCGAACAGCGCCAGGCGGAGCAAGATCAACACTCCGCGCGCGATCCACACAGTAAACTCCGGCATGACTCTCTCGTCCAGTATCTGGCGGCCGTGAACCACTAAGCTATTTTCATCCGCGGCCAGTCGAGTGTCGACCGCCGCGTCCTGCCAGCCGTAACTGGGTCGCGAGAAGACGCCTGCCGGACGAATCGAACGCCGTTCCGGACGGCGGGATCACTCCGATCCGAGTTCGTCCCACAGCTGGCTGAACCGGTCGGGGAGGTTCTCTGTCCGGTAGATCCGGACCTTGTACTCGTCCTCTTCCAGCGAGATGACGGTACTCTCGAAGTTTGACTCGAAGACCTTGTAGTGGTTGCCGTCCTCGGCGACCATCGTCCGGTCGGTGACCAGTTCGTACTCCTTGAGCATCTCGATGCGACGGTACACCGTCGGCAGCGAGAGATCACACTCCTCACCCAGCTCTTTGGCGGACTTGGGTTCGCGGCTGATCGCCGCGAGGACGCGTCGTGCGTGCTGGTCGCCGATCGTATCGAGGATCTCTTCGATACTCCGGTCGTCGTCTGACACTGTTCACGGCTTCGTGGTGAGGGTGAAAAAGGCTTGTTCATCCACCGGGCTGTTTCACGTCGAGAAAACGCTATCCTGAACTTATTTCCCGGGAGTCACTATCTTCCCATGGGTCGAATCCGGCACACACCGGCTGGTCGCTCAGGATGCGTCCGTCCCTTGTCCCCCCAGGTGTCGGCGTCTCAGGGCGACCAAGCCGGACGACGCAGTGACGGGAGTCAGCCCGGCATCGACCGCGCGAGATCGTGCGGTCGCATCCGTACATCGGTACAACCGTCACGATCGCACTGTCGGTTTCGATCCCGGCCGCCGGATGGCGGCTGTTCCGTACATCGCGAGTCGGTCGGCGGACGAAGCCGAACGTTCCGATCAGGTCGCTGGGTACGATCCCCCATCCCGACACACGCAACGTCGGCTCTCTCCCCGTCCGTTTCGTGGGTGGCACCCCTCATATTTCGTCATCGAAACGCCACCGAGGAGCCGCTCCTGACGGGGCTTGAAAAGTAGCCGGATGGGAATTGAACCGGAACCAGCGGTTCCTGCTCGCTTCGCTGCGCTGGCTGCCACTGGCAGAGTTCAATTCGCAAGTTGTTGTCACTGCTCACTGTCGTTCACAGAATAACGGGCCGGATGGGAATTGAACCGGAGCCAGACGGTCGCTCACGTTCGTTCGCGCTGCGACTGCCAGGGCTCAATTCCCACCGCATGCGTTCGACACGTCTCGCTTTCGCTCGTCGGTCTCACGGGCCGGATGGGAATTGAACCCATGACCGTCTGGTTAAAAGCCAGACGCTCTGCCTAACTGAGCTACCGGCCCTCACTTACGAGTGAGTCGGTAACGGCTTAAGGCCTTACGGTTGGTCGTCGCCCGACGTCAGCGTATCGGCCACGATCTCACCGGGCGTGGCGTCCTCCAGAGAGGCTCGCCGCCGGAGTTCGAGATACGCGTGCGGCGGCAGATCGATTGTGAGCCGACCGAGCGTCACGCCGGTGACGGTCCGTAACGCGCGGGAGACGGTCTCGCCATCGCTGACGCGGCTGGCAACCGACCGGATCTCCCGGACTGTCAGGCCGTGATCGAGCGATGCCCAGGCGAGCAGGAACCGCGACTCCCCGGAGACACGGGCGATGTGCTTGGCGGCCGTCGGCGCGATCTCGCCGCGGGCGACGTGCCGCCGGATCGACTGCGGAAGATCGTGCACCCGCGACCACTTGCGGATGAACGCCACCGTCGCATCACCGCCGGCGCGCTCGGCCGCGGCCTTGTACGACCCCTCCCCGCGGACCAGCGCCGCACAGGCGGCCGCCCCCCTGAGCACGTAGACGTTGTCCGCGTCGCCAGCCGTGTTGTCCGCGAACGCCGCGACGGTCTCGGCCGCCTGTGCGACGCTGTCGGGATCGTCGGGGTCGAACTGGACGGCCTCGTCCGGCCGCTGACCAGTGACCTGCGGATCCCCGCGGACGACGGGCTGGCCGACCGGCGATTCCCGATCAGCCGGTAGGGTCCGCTCGGGCCGCTTAGGTGACATTAGCCGCTGTAACGGTCGAACACGCAAAAGCCCCTCGGCGTTGATCGGGATGCAGTGTCGGGCCGACTGATCGAGAGTACGACCCTCACATCCCATGGTAACGGGACCCTCGGAAGCCTTACATATCCCCACCCCTTCCGAACAAAGGCAATGGCAAACGGTACGGTTGATTTCTTCAACGACACAGGCGGTTACGGTTTCATCGAGACTGAGGACGCGGACGAGGACGTTTTCTTCCACATGGA
>JAZKRQ010000231.1:0-2925 GCA_036628575.1 Halapricum sp. | reverse complement strand
ATGCAGGGGATGGTCGAACTCTGTCACGGCTGTGGCGGCTGTCGCGGCCCCCAGGAGACCACCGGCGGCGTGATGTGTCCGACCTATCGGGCCGCAAACGAGGAGATCCAGGCAACGCGCGGGCGAGCGAATATGCTCCGGCAGGCGATGAGCGGTGACCTGCCGGACGACCCGCGCGACGACGAGTTCATCGACGAAGTGCTCGACCTGTGTGTGGGCTGTAAAGGCTGTGCCAAAGACTGTCCTAGTGAGGTCGACATGGCGAAGCTGAAGGCGGAGGTCAAACACGCCCACCACGAGGATCACGGGCCGGGCCTCCGTGATCGCCTGTTCGCCAACGTCGGGACGTTGTATCCGCTGGCCAGCGCGCTCGCGCCGCTGTCGAACTGGGCGCAAAAGATACCCGGATCCGGTCTCCTACAGGAGAAGCTGTTCGGCATCGCTCGCGAACGCGAACTCCCGACCTTCTACCGGACCACGTTCGTCGATCGGTTCTCCGATCACGAGTCGGCTATCAGCGAAGCCGAGGCCGACCGGAAAGTCATGCTGTTCCCCGACACGTACACCAACTACAACCGCCCCGACGCGGGGATGGCCGCCGTCGAGGTGCTGGAAGCAGCGGGCATCCACGTCGAGGTCCCGACTGACGTGGTCGACAGCGGTCGTGCGGCCCACTCGAAGGGTTTCCTCGACAAGGCCGCGGAGAACGCCCGGCACAACGTCGACGAACTCGCGCCGAAAGTCGACGACGGCTGGGATATCGTGGTCGTCGAACCCTCGGAGGCGGTCATGTTCCAGCTCGATTACCTCGATCTCCTGTCCGGCCACGATGTCGAGCGCGTCGCGACCAACGCCTACGGCGTCGCGGAGTACCTCGACACCTATCGGCTGGACGAGGACATCGACTTCGACGCGCCCGACGAGACGCTTACCTATCACGGCCACTGTCACCAGAAGGCGACGAAAAAAGACCACCATACGGCCAGCGTCCTCCGTCAGGCCGGCTACGAGGTGGATGCGCTTGACTCGACCTGCTGTGGGATGGCAGGCTCATTCGGATACGAGGCCGAACATTATTCGATGAGCAAGGCCATCGGTTCGCTACTGTTCGATCAGATTGACCGTAGCAACGGCGAGTCGGTCGTCGCACCCGGTGCGTCCTGTCGAGGGCAACTCAAGGACTACGAGGGGTCAGAACCCCCCCATCCGATCGAGCGACTGGCCGAGGCCCTGGCCTGAAAACCAAACGACGGCTTCGGGACAAACGCCGTAGCACAGTACTTAACTATCGTCCAAAGGTCTGTACAAATAGATGGATCGCTGGTCGGGCGTCTTCGCCGTCGTGCTCGTGCTGTCTTGTAGCCTCGGCGTCGTTGCCGCCGCTCCAGGGCCGGAGTCACCCAGCAGTGCCGAGGGTCCTGCACTCACGAGCGCGCAGACAGACTTCTCTCGAACTACTTACGAGCTATCGGTCTACGAGAACGGGAGCGTCCGGTGGACAGCACGCTATACAAAGCCACTCAACGACTCCGAGGTCTCCGCCTACGAGACTTACGCCGCCGAATTCAACTCGACGGAGACGGAACTCTACGCGCAGTTCCAGACGACCGCCGACCGGCTGACCGATATCGGCACGAACGCGACAGGCAGACAGATGAACGCGTCCGCGTTCAGTCGCCGGGCCTACGTCGCGGAGACGGGAGACAGCGGCTTCACTCTCGGTACGCAGGGCGTCGTCGAGATGTCGTTTATGTGGTCGAACTTCGCCGAACAGTCCGGCGACCGGTTACGTATCGGCGACGTCTTCACAAACGGGCTATACCTGGGGCCCGACAGGCGGCTCGTGATCGCGACGACCGGCGATCTTCAGTTCATCGAAGCCGATCCGACGCCCGACAGCAATTCGTCGGAGACGCTGCGAGACAGCGAGACGATCACCTGGAACGGCGAGCGTGAGTTCAACGATCAGCAACCGATGGTTCGGCTCGCACCGCAGTCATCGAACGCGTTTACGACAACTGCCGGCACGGAAACCCGGACGTCGCCCCCAACGGAAACGACGACGGGGTCGCCTGCCGCCACAGGCGGCGGATCCGATCTACCGCCCGTCCTTCCGATCCTGTTGGTCGTACTTGTCATCGCGGCGGGATCAGGTGTGGTCTGGTATCTCGTCCGTGACGGTGGGGACGTGCTCGGATCCGGCGGTGTCGCGACAGAGCTGTCGAGCGGCCCGGACGAACCCGACGCGTCGTCGGCCGGCACGGAGACCGCTACCGAGTCCGAGACGGGACAGGGCGCAGCCGTCACCGATGAGGAGTTATTGTCCGACGCCGATCGGATTCGATCACTCCTCGAGTCGAACGGCGGCCGAATGCATCAGTCCACAATCGTCGAAGAGACCGAGTGGTCGAAATCGAAGGTCAGTATGCTACTATCTGATATGGAAGACGACGACGAGATCACCAAACTCCGCGTGGGGCGGGAGAACATCGTTAGCCTCCCCGGTCACGAACCCGACGCGGCCGGTTCGCCGTTCAAGGACGAGTAGTGAGTCTGGGAGACATCGGCATACGGCAGTCGGAAACGGAACGGTTTTACGTATCTCCCCAGTACCAGGGAGTGCCGGCTCCGGTGGTGTAGTCCGGCCAATCATCTTGCCCTCTCACGGCAAGGACCAGGGTTCAAATCCCTGCCGGAGCATAACGACGACTTCGTCGTCGTGCGATTTTCTACCCGTAGCAAAACAAGGAGAAGCAAATGCTACGAGGCAATACGATTCGGAGGAACCCCCACCCCGTCGCAGTACGTCGATTAGGGAATTGTAAAGGCAAAAACAAATTCCGGCGAATCTCGCGGAGGTTCGGATGGACGATTTATAGTGATTACTGTAACGATTTACCGGTGCGACCGCACGACGCCGTGCGG
>JAZKRQ010000230.1:0-2934 GCA_036628575.1 Halapricum sp. | reverse complement strand
CCGTCTCCGATCAGGTGAATCGACCGGTCTCTGCCCCACACTCGACACAGAGCGTCACGAGCGCGTCTCGGTCGTCGGTCATCTCGATCGCGGCCTCGGTGCGCTCCTCACAGTCGGGACACTCCCGGGTGACCGTCGTCTCCCCGGTCTCCTGGGGTGCCCCGAGCGCGAGAGCGACCACGCGTTCCTCTCCCTCGTTGACGCCGCGCTGCCACTCGCCAGGGGCGAAGCGGACCGCCTCGCCGGCGTCGACTGTCGTCTTCGACGGTTCGTCCTCGGGCGCGCCGGTTCGGAACGTGACGGTTCCTTCCTGGACGTAGAACACTTCTTCCTGGGCCTGGTGTCGATGGCGGCCGAAGGCGAAGCTGTCGCCGGGGGCGAGTTCGTAGTAGTTGACCGCTATGTCTGTCGCGCCGAGCGCGTCGGTCAGCGGGCGCTTGACGTCGGCTGGACCCAAATACGAGTCGACGTCGTCGATCGAGACGCGTTCCATACCCGACAGTGTGGAGGCAGTAGAAAAAAGAGTCCGGTCACTCCGTCCGGTCGATGTCAAGATCCTCGTCAACGCCCTGGAGCCACTCCGAGTCCGCGAGTTCCTCCATCTGCTCGCGGAAGTGGTCCTTGCAGACGCCGACTTTGATCCCGTCTTTCTCGACCGCGATGTCGGCGTCGCGGTCGCAGTAGTGACACTTCATACTGAGAAGTACGACGCGAACCACATTGAAGCCTGCGTTATCGTCATCCGCCCGTCAGACGCAGCAGGTGGCGCCGGATCATCTCGTAAGCCTCGGCGTCGAGCCCCGCCGTGCCAATCTGCTCGCCGTGGGAGTCGCTGCCGCCGGTCAAAAGCAGATCGTGCTCGTCGATCGCCTGTTCCAGCGGTTCGGGATCAGGATCCCGGGCGTACGGATAGACCGCCTCCACGGCGTCCAGTTCGGCAGTGAGTTCCAGGGCAGCCCCGGGATCGTCGTACCGGAACGGGTGGGCGAGCCCGACGAACGCGGCGGCCCCCGCGAGGCGTTCCCGACCGGTCTCGAAGTCCGGGATCTCGCGGGCCACGTAACACGGCCCGTCGTCGCCGATGAGTTCGTCGAAGGCGCCCTGGTAGTCCAGATCTGCGTCGCTGCGTTCGATCGCCCGGGCGATATGCGGCCGGCCGACGCCGGGATGAAGATCCAGTTCGAGATCGACGTCGAGGCGGGCCCCGACACGATCAGCTATCTCCCGGGCGCGTTCGACGCGGTCGCGCTGGAGGCGATCACACAGCGACCGGAGTTCGGGCGTCGGCTCGACGCCGTACCCCAGTAGGTCGACGCGCTGGTCACCAATGTCGACCCGTAACTCGATGCCGTGTATCAGCGTCACTCCGTCGTGTTCGACGATAGGTCCGTCAAGATCCGGCTGGATCCGGTCGTGGTCGGTGATCGCGACGGCCTCTAGCCCCGCCCGTCGGGCAGCCTCCGGGACGGCGTCCGGGGCGAGTTGTCCATCGGAAACCGTCGTGTGTACGTGGAGATCCGCGACGACCATACACCCCGTTCGTCCGCCCGCCCAAAGCGGGTTCCGATCGTCGCGGGACGCCGACAGAGCACACGAGGATAATCGCCAGATAACAGATCCACAGCGATCCTTAAACACATACGGATACCTTCGACAGACTCGTATGATTAATAGTTAAGGTTTATCAGTAGTCCCCGGTTCCGTTCGGGCATGCGACTCACAGCGGCGACAGAACAGTTCGAAACGCACAGCTATCCGGCGACGACCGACGAGTTGATCGAGGCCTACGGCGAGACGCAACTGACACTGCAAAACGGGACCGAGACGATCGGCGAGGTTCTGGGGCGGGTCTCCTCGGAGACGTTCGAATCTGCCGAGGACGCGAGCGCGACCGTCTATAGTGCTGTTTCGAGTAAGGGCATCGGGCGCAAGAACTACAGCGACCGCGATCCGATCCAGCCCGGCGAGGACGGCCCTGATCCCCTCTCGCTGTAGCTACTTTTCGAGGAAATCAGGTTTCTTCACGCGGTCGAGGTCGTTCTGATGGTGACGGTCGAGGATCGACGCCTTGTCCAGGGCTGCAGGCAGGCGGTTCTGTCCGCCGGTGGGGATCTCCTCGCGCTCGACGGTAACTTTCTCGACCTCGACGAGTTCCGACCAGACGGCCTCGTCGCCGTTATCGCTCGCGTATTGCTGCTTTTTGGCCTTGTTCTTTCCCTCTTCGAAGGCCAACTCGACGATACTCCGATTGTAAGAGGTATCCATCTCAGCGACGATCCGCTCGTATTCCTCGGAGTGGTCGTGACCCAGCGACACGGCGACGCCGATCGCGAAGGCGCGGCTCATGGCCTCGTCGCGATCGAGATCATCCCAGTCGGTTCCGTAGGTCTGCTCGTACATGCTATCCCTGGAGTTTCTCGTCGGAGTGGACTGCCAATCCGCGGTCGCTGAAGGAGATACGGCGGATGTCACAGTCGATGGCGGTCCCGCGCATCTTGATCACCTGGATCCCGCGGGTCATGCCGCCGGATTCGAGGTAGTTGTGGAAGAAAATCACTCCGTGAGCCAGATAGTGCTCGTCCGAGTACGCCGTCGGATCGGTCATCTCCGAGATGAGCAGGATGGTGGCGTCGGTCTGTTTCAGCGCCGATAGAAACCCGGTTATCTCCTGGTTGGCGTCGGAAAAGAAATGCTGGAGCAGCATCGTCGAGTCGATGACGGCCCGATCGATGTCGTTGGAATCGAGGTACGCGACGAGTCGGTTGGTCAACCCGCCCTCGTGGCCGAACTGGGTAATCGTGCGTTTGCCGCTCTCGGTTACGAGATTGAGAAACTGCACCGCATCGGATTGCATGGCCTTGTCGAACCCGAAGTCGAACCCGGCCATATCTTGCATCAGTTCCTCTTTTGTCTCGTGCATCGTCACGTACAGAC
>JAZKRQ010000229.1:0-2936 GCA_036628575.1 Halapricum sp. | reverse complement strand
ACGGAAGCGAAAGTTTATACACCGGACCTCGCAATCCTTCAAATATGGCTCTGATGTCGTCGGTAGTACGATAGCTACGCGGGCGTGTTTTCGCCGCCAGTCCGACGGCCAGCCACGATTTCATTTGACACATGACTGACCTTTCAGACGACTACGACCCCGACGACCGCGAGCAGTATTGGCGCCAGCAGTGGCAGGAGATGGATCTCTACGGGTACGACGCGGAGTCGGCCGACCCCGACACCGACTACGTGATCGATACGCCGCCGCCGTACCCAACCGGTAACCTGCACATCGGCAACGCTCTGGGGTGGTGTTACATGGACTTCGCCGCCCGCTATCACCGACTGATCGGTGATGACGTACTCTTCCCGCAGGGGTGGGACTGTCACGGCCTCCCGACCGAGGTGAAAGTCGAGGAGAACCACGACATCCACCGGACGGACGTTCCCAGAGACGAGTTTCGTCAGATGTGTGTCGACCACACCGAAGAGCAGATCGACGCGATGAAAGAGACGATGCATACCCTCGGCTTCTCCCAGGACTGGGACCACGAGTTCCGGACGATGGATTCGGATTACTGGGGGACGACTCAGCGTTCGTTCGTCGAGATGGCCGACGACGATCTGGTCTACCGGGACGAACACCCGGTCAACTGGTGCCCCCGGTGTCAGACCGCTATCGCCGACGCCGAGGTCGAGACCGAGGAGGGCGTCGACGGGACCCTACACTACATTACCTTCCCCAGCACCGACGAGGACGCCGAAGACGTGGAGATTGCGACGACTCGGCCCGAACTGCTGTCTTCGTGTGTCGCAATGGCTGTCCACCCCGATGATGACCGCTATGCCGACCGCATTGGCGATAGCTTCGAAGTGCCTCTGTTCGGCCAGGAAGTCGAACTCATCGCCGACGACGACGCCGATCCCGAGTTCGGGTCTGGTGCGGTGATGATCTGTACATTCGGTGACAAACAGGACGTGACCTGGTGGGCCGAACACGATCTGGATCTACGGATGACCTTCACCGAAGACGGTCACCTCAACGAGAACGCCGGCGAGTACTCGGATCTGGCTATCGAGGAGGCCAAGGAAGTCATTGCGGAGGACCTCGACGGAGAAGGGTATCTGAACGAGACCGAACCGACCACCCAGAACGTCGGGCAGTGCTGGCGGTGCGATACGCCGATCGAGATCCTATCGAAGGAACAGTGGTTCGTCGAGGTCAACCAAGACGAGATCCTCGAACGGGCGCAGCAGGTCGAGTGGATCCCCGAGCACATGTACGGCCGTCTGGAGGAATGGACGGAAGGCATGGAGTGGGATTGGGTCATCTCTCGCCAGCGCGTGTTTGCCACGCCCATCCCAGCCTGGTTCTGCGAGGACTGTGGCCACGTCCACGTGGCGGGCTCCGAAGAACTGCCAGTCGAACCAACCGACGAGGACCCCGCGATCGAGGAATGTCCCGAGTGTGGTGGCACCGACTGGCGCGGCGAAACCGACGTGATGGACACCTGGATGGACTCCTCTATCACGCCGCTTTTCGTCCGCGACTGGCCCGAGGCCGACTTCGAGCCGACTACCCTGCGCCCGCAGGGGCACGACATCATCAGGACCTGGGCGTTCTACACGCTCCTTCGGACCGCCGCCCTGGAAGACGAAATCCCGTGGGAGCAGATCCTCATTAACGGGATGGTCTTCGGTGACGACGGCAACAAGATGTCCAAATCTCGCGGTAACTTCGTCCAGCCGGAGGAAGTCGTCGAGGAGTACTCGGCGGACGCCTTCCGGCAGGCGATGGCGCTGGCCGGCAAGCGCGGTGAGGACGTCCAGTTCCAGTGGAAGGAAGTCACCTCAGCCTCGCGGTTCAACACCAAAATCTGGAACATCACGAAGTTCGCGGCCGAGCATCTCGAAGACGACCGAGAGCCGCTAGACAACCCCGCCTACCGTGATATCGATCGGTGGATCCTCTCGCGGGCTGCCGCCACCGCCGAAACGGTCGCCGACCACATGGACGACTACCGCTTCGATGCGGCCTTGCGGGAACTACGGGACTTCGTCTGGCACGACTTGGCAGACGATTACCTCGAACTCATCAAGGGCCGACTCTACGAGGGACGACCCGGCGAACGCGACGCTGCCCGACAGGGGCTTTTCATCGCCCTGACGGCATCACTGAAGATGCTCGCACCCTTTGCGCCCTTTATCGCCGAGGAAGCGTACGACGCCCTGCCGAGCACGGAGGGGAGCGTACACGAGACCGACTGGCCCGAGATCGATCTCCATCCGGAAGAAGTCACGGATATGGCCGCCGTCGAGCAGGCCGGCGAGATCATCGTCGACGCTGCCTCGACGATTCGCGGCTGGAAGTCTGACGAGGGAATGGCGTTGAACGCCGAACTCGACAAGGTCGAGGTCTATCCCGACGAGACCCCCGAAGAGCGGGCGATTGATACCTACGATCTCAGCGAGGCCGTCAACGCGCCCGTGCTGATCCGAAAGGGCGTTCCGAACGTCGACCTCGTCCCAGTCGAGGTCGATCCGGATCACTCCGTCATCGGACCGGAGTTCCGTGACAAGGCCGGACAGGTCGTCTCTGCGCTGGAGTCGATGGATCCCGAGGAAGTCGCCCGCCAGCTCGACCGTGAGGCGGAGGTCGAGGTCGACATTGGTAGCGAGGTGGCTTTGCTCCCGGCCGAGGCGATCGACATCATCGACGAACACCGCGCGGCTTCGGGCGAAGAAGTCGAAGTCATCGAGTCCGAGCGATCGACGATCCTGATCTATCCTTGAACCGGTAGCCACCACCCGGCTCGTTCACCTATGACTTCTCCGTTTGGGGTGGATCGTCGATCCAACGATATTGTGTTGGGAGTGACTAGGCTGTCGCTATTTTCGCCGATAACGAATAGCTTTATCCGATAGAGTTGAAAA
>JAZKRQ010000228.1:0-2945 GCA_036628575.1 Halapricum sp. | reverse complement strand
CGACCGCACGGCGTCGTGCGGTCGCACCGGTAAATCGTTACAGTAATCACTATGATAGGGATTAGCGTAGCCGATCGGAGAACGTCACACTCCGATCGGATGTCCGGATTCGATTTCCCGGGCGAAATCTCTGGATTTCTACGCTAATCCCTATGAGGCGCAAGAAACGGCGAACACGTCGACGAAATCGACAGCGAAGAACGTTCCGACGGTCCGCCGACGATCACCATCGGGGCCGACTGGCGGGAACGGTAATGCTCTCTCGGGTACGGCAAGGTTCTCGGAGTGAACTGACTGTTCCGGTACCACGACTACCGGGGTCATGAGCCTCCGATTTTTGCTCCTGCAACGACGCGCTAGGCATTTTTATACGAGGGAACGGACCCCTCAGTAAGTAATGTTCCAGCGAGCGCGCGAGCGCCTCCATCAGTTGCGTTCGCGATTGAGTCGGCTCGAGCGCCGGGAGATCCACGCCTTCCGACGGTGGATCGAGAATACCCGTAACCTGTTGCACCTCTCGATTCTGGTCGCGCTGCCGCTGTTACTCGGTATCGTTACGGCACTCGCCAACGCCGTCGACACGCTGCCGTACCTGCTCTTTCCGCCGCTGGCATCTGGTTCGTACACGCTCTTTGCCAATCCGGAGAGCCGCTACGCCTCGCCGCGGCGGTTCGTCGGCGGACTCACTGCGGGGGCGATCAGCGGCTGGGTCGCGCTGGTGGTCGCGACCCGGTACTGGTATCGGGCCCAGCCGGGAACGTTCGAGGTCGATCCGGTGGCCATCGCGCTGGGACTGTTCTTGACCGGCGCGATCACCTGGGCCCTGGATATCGAGGAGGCTTCAGCGTTCTCGACGGCGCTTCTGGTTCACGTGACTGGGACGACCCAGATCACCTACGTCGCCAGCGTCGCGGTATCGAGCGCGCTCGTCGCCGGTGCGTTCGTCCTCTGGCGAGAGACCGTCTACGAGCAGCGAGCCCGCTTCATCTACGAGTCGACCAAGGGTGATGACAACGTTCTCGTCCCCACTCGCGGCCGCCAAGCGGAGGCGACTGCGATGCTCGGCGCGCGGCTGGCGGCCGACCACGACGCCGGGAAGGTCGTCCTGCTGGATGTCGTCGAAGACGACGACGTCGCTGCCGAGAAGCAGTCCTTGCTCGAAGCGAAGTCCCCGGAGGAAGGCGACCGGGAAGTGCCGGCTATCGAGGTGCCCCACGCCGATCCTGAGGGAGTCCATCCGAGTGACATCCATCAGGACTGGTCGGC
The DNA here is from genome assembly GCA_036628575.1 of Halapricum sp. Taxonomy (GTDB): domain Archaea; phylum Halobacteriota; class Halobacteria; order Halobacteriales; family Haloarculaceae; genus Halapricum. Next base: position 1,679 of record JAZKRQ010000228.1, on the reverse strand, counting down.
GTTCGAGCGGACCGCGCCCGACCACGGATCGGACGACGTCGATGTCGGAGACGTCAGCCAGAACTGGGCGGTTTACGACGAGACGGAGCTCCAGGAACTCGCCAGAGAACGTGCCGTGGCGGCCTCGGTGACCGAACTCGAAGCCCGGGCCGATCGTATCGAGACGGTCGTGGGCGTCCCCTGTGAGGTCGTCGTCGCGGCCGGCGGCGGTTCGCGGGCGCGGACGATCGTCCAGGCCGCCGAGGAGTCGAGTTGTGACCTGATAACCGTGCCCTACGAGACCGAGGACGGCCGTCTCGCGCCGCATGTGCGCGACCTCTTTCGCGGTCCTGTGGACGTGCTCGTCCACCGATCCTACGACGGTCGGACCCGCTGGTCGCGCGTCATGGTCCCGGTCCGGAAAGCCGGCGACGTCGCCCACAGCATGATCGACTTCGCGACCCGACTCGCTGGCGATGTCGGCGCGGTGAGCGTCTGTCACTGTATCGATGCGGAGCAGGACCGCCGGCCGGCCGAAGAGATGCTCGCCAACCTCGCCGAAACCGCGAGCGGATCCGTCGAAACTCGAGTCGCACGCGATCGCATCGAGTCGTTCCTCAAGTCCAACGCCGCGCAGTACGACCTGGTCGTCCTCGGATCGAGTCAGGAACGAAGCGCCGCATCGCGGTTCATCTCTCGCCCGACCTTCGAGCGGGTCGATGATCTCGAAACGGACGTGGCAATCGTCGATCGCAATTATTGATTTTCTCGCCGGCGTCAGAGACAGGGATCACTCGACTTCGAGCCAGGGGACTTCCACGAGCGGCGGGATGTGGGTCTCGATGTGGTGTTCCCAGATACCCTGCTCGCCGAAGGCCTCGCCGTGGTCGGCGGTCACGACGACCTTCCCGTCGAGTTCCTCGGTGAGTTCGGCAACCGATTCCAGCGCAATCCTGAGGTTCTCCTCGTACAGCTCCATCGCCGCATCGCGGGTTCCGTTCCGGACCAGCGCGGTCGGCCCCACTTCCAGCCACAACCCCATCTTCTGGGCGAGCTCGCTGCCATCGAGCACGCTCTCGACTTTTGGGCGGACCGTATCGACGACCGACGACAGGACGCCGCCGTCGTCGCTGTCGAGCGATTCGCGTTCGCCCTGTTCGCGGATTCCCTTCTGGATCTGCTTGAGCTTCTGGCCCGTTCCCCGTGAGAGGTACGGCGCGTGGGGCTGCATGTAGTGGATAACCGCCCGATCGGCTTCCTCGACGGCGTCTTGGTTGTCAAAGAAGACCTCGTTGAGATTCTCCGGTGGGACCGTTTCCAGGTCGTCGTCCCAGCCGATCTGCCAGACGTCGACCACGTTGCTGATGTGCTCAGATGCCGTCCACTCGTAGCCGGAACTCGCTCCCCACTTGAGTTCGTTCAGCGGGATTCCCAGATCGTTGATGAACGGGTTGCCCGAGAAGTAGGCGATGTCGTGCTGGTCGGTGAAGGTTTTCGAGGCCCACTCGGGCGTCGAGGAGCCGATGCTGGTTCGCTTCTGTAGTTCCCCGTCGAGGTAGTCGTCGTACACCTCGCTGAAGACGTCATATCGGCACGCGTCCAGGACGATGTTGTAGTCCCAGTCCGATTCGAGGAAGTTCTGATCCGCCATCAATGGTCGCTACTTGGTCCCTGCGTATCTATTTCTGTTGGTTTCGGGA
>JAZKRQ010000227.1:0-2982 GCA_036628575.1 Halapricum sp. | reverse complement strand
CGTCGCCGAATTCTATATCGCATTATATGGTTTAAACTCTCTATAGTGCTCACACGGATTCGAACTCTCCCGTCCGGATAGACTCTGCGAGGCGGCCGGAATCGATCGAATCGGCGATCTTCTGGGGATGTTTGCGTCGGAAGTACTCGACTATGTTCTTGACGTCGCGTTCGAGGAGCTCGTCGCTGTTCTCGTGACCGGTCGGGACGGCCTGTGGCCAGTCGAAGACCGTGATTCCGTCGCTGGCGACGAAGACGTTGTACTCGCTGATGTCCGCGTGGACGTATCCCTCCTGATAGGCAGTCTGGATCTCCTCGAGGATCATCTCCAGCAGCGCGACAACCTGGTCGGATTCGAGACTCGCGTTCGAGAGCTCGACGCCGTCCATCCGTTCCATGACGATTGCGTGGCGATTGTGATCGATCGGCTGGGGGACGCTCACGTCAGGATACAGCGTTTCCAGGGCGTCGTACTCCCGTTCGGCGGCCTTGCGCGCGGTATACAGCCAGGAGACGTGCTCGCGGTCGGCTGTGTACTCCCGCTCTTTCATCACTTCCCTGAAATTCGTGTACCCCTCACGGTGGAACTTCAGCGCCAGCGGCCGGTAGGACTGGACCTCGTAGACGTCGCTTTCCTTGCCGACGCCCAGCGGCGCGCCGACGCCCTCGATCGTCTCCCGCTCGGCAAAGGTGTGTAACGCGAGCGCGTCGTATCCCTCGAAGGTGAGGGTATACCCTTCGTACTGGATCGTCTTCCGCTCGATCAGTTCCCGGTCCATACACCGGTCGAGGCGGTAATCGACATCCTCGGCGGTGAGTCGGGAGAACTTCGGGATCTTCTCCCGCTGGACCCACTCTGAGAAGCGCATCCCCTGCTCGATCCCGGAGAGCAAGTAGAAGTCCCCGGGTTCGAGCTCTGCCATCACTGGCGCGACGTTCTGGACCATTAGACGGTCGTACTCGCTTGATAGGCAAAAGGCCGGCGTGTGTGCTAATAAATTATATACCGCTATATCAAAATAGCCGGAGCAAGCCAGACGACTGGCGGATGGTAATAGTATGTTCATGGCCTGTAACGCCGAAAATGGGGGCACACACCATCGAACGGTGGGAAGGACAGGTCGTCCGTGACGTACGACCGACAGGATCAGTACCCGCTCGACGATTCACAGGGTAGATCGGCCGACAGCGACGTGTCGCCGACCAGAACCACGCCACACATTGAGCTCTGTCCGTGGATGTCACAGAAGTATTCGTAGACGCCCTCGCTGTCGAAGGTGTAGGTCACCGATCCGTCGCCGCTAACCTCTCTGTCGAACGACCAGTCGTCCCCCTCGCCGGTGAGGTCCGACGCGACCACGGTGTGTGTGGCCCCGTCCTCGTTGATCCACTCGACGGTGCCTCCCGACTCGACGCTCGCTCGCACGGGACTGAATGCGAATCCCTCTATTGTGACTGTCGTTGATTCGTCGCTCGTCGTCATGCCGCCGTCGTCGGTGGCCGTGCCGTCGTCCATCGTCGTCTCGTCGTCGGTCATGTCATCGTCCATCGTCGTCTCGTCGTCCGGTTCTGTCGTGTCGGCTCCGTTCCCGCCGTCGCCGCCGCATCCAGCCGTTGCCGCGATCAGGCCGAAACTGGCAGCGCCGGCCGCTCGTTGCAGGTACTGTCGGCGTTCCATACGTATCCTGGCCGACGGAGTGGGAAAGCCGTTGGTATCCCCCGTATTTCTGCCGCTTACAGGCCCTCGAAGTCACGGATCGCTGCCCGCCACTCGTCGGGGATGGGCTGTGGCTCGCCGCGCCCACGGTCGAAGACGACGACCGTCGTCTCTCCGGTCGCGAGCATCTCCTCCCCATCGCGGACCTCGTACTCGATGGGAAAACTCGACTCGCCCAGTCCGGGGACTCGGACCTCCACGGTGACGCTGTCGGTCGGCCCGAGCGGGGCCTGGAAGTCCAGTTCTAGCGTCGCCAGGACGATCCCAGGCCCGCCACTCGTCCCCGTTACGTCCGCGTTCCCGTTGGCGACGACTGTCGTGAGATAGTCGACCCGGGCCTCTTCGAGGAATGTCGCGTAGACGGCGTTGTTGACGTGACCGTACGTGTCCAGGTCGCCGTAGCGTACGGCGACCTCTGTCTCGAACTCGAAGCTCATTCCCGAGTGCTGTACCGCCCCGGATTTATGAGTGTCGTCGATCCGAGCAATCGAAACCGTTCGCCGCTGTTTCGAGGTCTTGACGACGCCCACCGGTCGTGTGTGCCCGACAGTATCAACTTTACCCAGTCCTACGACCGGATATGGAGAAGGCACCGGGTGGCTCGTCAGTCGGTGTGGACGACCCCTACGTTCACGTCGAACGTTGCGATCACGTCACTGACGAGGGCAAGTGCCGGTGGGCCGTCGAACAGGGTCACTACCATCCCGAGTTCGCCGATGCCCGCAGCGCCGAGGACTTCCGGTGTCCTGCAGCAGATCCCGAGGGCGAATGGGGGTGGGCCGATTGCCCCCACTTCCGCTCCCAAACTGATGGCAAGGAGTGCATCCGGTGTGGGATCGAAGAACGGCGGCTCGCCCACGACGACGCCCGGCCCCTGCTGGAGGAGCATCATCTCTCGTATTCCGACGTCTCCGCCCAGGGACAGGGAAGGCCGAGTCACGAGATCACCGTCTCGCTGTGTCGCTGGTGTCACGCGAAGGTCCACAACTCTTGGGCGCGGATCGACGACGACGCCAGTCCCGATTCTGAGGCCATTGCCGAGGCCGAGACTCGCAAGGGGCAGGAGTTCGACGAACTCGCCTTCGAGTCCGCGGCCGAGCGGTTCGGTCCCGACGAGTAATACTGCCGGCTATAAGTTCGTAAAGATATTCGGCACCCCGTTGTGCCGAATCATTTCGAAATGTTATAGCCGGCAGTATAAGCTCCCGGCAGCGACCTTTTCGGGTTTCGGGTCCAACCGTCGACAATGACGACGGATCATCCTAC
>JAZKRQ010000226.1:0-3005 GCA_036628575.1 Halapricum sp. | reverse complement strand
ATGTACGCCCGCAACACTAACGACCGACATCATCCCAGGCGGCGTGCCGGGTCAGCCGGGAAACCCTCGTGGCGGGCGGGCCGCCCAGAAGGGCGACCGGATGCCGAGACGGCGTCAGCCGTCGAGGCGGGGTATTCCGAAAGGAATCCCCGGTTGCGCGTACGGTAAGAACCGTGAGCGCGGGATGTAACGTACCTGGGTTCTCCGCAACGTCATCGCACCCATACGGGACGCTCGGGCGGGGACTTGTGGTACGCATCGAATAGTTGCCGCCGGCAGCGAATAAGCCCTTCGCGTACCGCTACGAGTCGGACGCCCAGGGACCGATCCCGGCGAGATTACCCAGTAACCAGCCGATGATCACCGGCGTGACGACAGCCAGACAGATCAGACCGATCCACCGGAGCGGCGGTGGCTGCAGGGCGAGGTAGACGAGATACAGCGTTCCGACGAGCGGGAGCGCGCGTTGGAGCAGACTCATCAGAGCACGTATTCCGACTCGTGCAACTGGACGTATCTGCCGTCGCGGAACCCGCGCCGGGCCCACTTGTAGCGGGCGAGCAGGGAGAGTCCGCCGAAGCCGGCTTCGAGCGCTTGCCTGTACCGCGACCCTTCGACGGACAGCATCCGATCGACCGTGTCGAAGATTCCGTCCCAGTCGGCGGGGCCCATGCCGCGGGCCATGTCGGCGAGCGTGACGTTCCGCAGGATTTCGTCCCCGAGGGCATCCTGCCACTCCCGGTTGTAACGCTGGAGGTTGTCGGTCGCAGCGAGCCGGCCGGCGATCTTGCCCGTCCGGACGGCGACGTGATCGCCGCCCTCGTGAAACGCTGAGGTCCCACCCATCGCGCCGCCGACGACCGCTACGTTCGCCCGCGTCGGCGACTCGATCGGCTGCGTCGAGGATATCGGATACGCCTCGGTCCCGCCGCGCTTGCCGCGGTCCTCGACCAGCGGGAAGTCATCGAGTTCGTAATCGGGGTACTGCCACTCCAGCAGCCGTTCGAGGTAGACCCGACCGGGCGGGATCTGCTCGTCGTCGCGCGCCAGCAGCGTGTAGTCGCCGCGGTTCTCGACGGCGTCGATATCCATGTCGATAGGCATCGTCAGTCCGACGCGGGCGACGTTGTCGTCGTTGGGGAAGATCCACGGATACGCCGTGTGTCCGGGGATGACCCCCCACCAGAACTTGATCAACGCGGGGTCGAACAACTCCTCGGGGATCCGGCGGTGCTCCTGGTAAGCGATGTGATTGGCCACGTCCGGCCCGAGGAGTGAGGCGACCGATCTGTCTTCGGCCATGAACTGATCGAGCGTATCGAGCGTGACCGTCCGCTGTGGCCCGTCAGCCAGCACGAGCGCGTCGGCTTCGAGTTGCTCGCCGCCCGCGAACGTCAGCGTGTGCGTGAACGATCCCCCGTCGAAGGTGGATTCGACGTCGCTGACGCTCGTTCCGACTTCGTAAGACGCCCCTGCCGCTTCGGCTTCCCCCCGGAGCCAGTCGTCGAAGCGCGCGCGGTGGAACGTGAACCCGAAGCCGTCGTAGCTGGCGTCGATCCCGGTATCGCGTAACGTCACGGACTTGCTGGGCCCGGCAAATGAGGCTCCATCGAGTTCGCTGAGGATGATCTCGTCGGGGATCTCCTCGGGTTCGTAGTCCATCAGGTCGACCCAGTAGTCCAGCATACCCGCTGCGTCTGTCGAGTCGGGACCCAGTTGCTCTCGATCGGCGCGTGGCACCCCTTTCTCGATGACGAGCGTATCTGCATCGGCGTCGGCGGCGGTCTTGGCGGCGGACAATCCCGCCGGCCCACCGCCGACGATTGCGACGTCGACTCGTTCCATACCCATACCCCGACCCGTCGGGATTTAAAATTCTTGACTGCGGCCACTCGTGTCAGCCAGCATGAAATTCACCGTGCAACAATTACTATCAAACCGTTCTGTCACGTAGCCCTACTAGATGACTGCTCTCGACGACCCGCCGTCGATCCTCGTCTTGAACCAGAAACCGCACGGATTGCCGGTCGAGGATCTCGTCGCCGCCCTCCGCGAGCGATACGATCCGGACCGCGTCTCGCTCGTCGAAACGCCCGTCGAAGCGCGCGAGGAGATCTCGGACGCGACCGTCGTCGTCGGCGATTCGATCTCCACCGAACTCCTCGATCGGGCCGAGTCGCTAGAACTGTTCGCCTGTTCGTACGCCGGGACCGACCACCTGCCGCTGGACAAACTGGCCGATAGCGGGGTGACGGTCACAAACGCTGGCGGCGTCCATGCGTCGAACGTTGCCGAGCAGGCGATCGGATCGCTACTCGCATTCACCCGCGGGCTCTTTCGTGCACGTCGACAGCAGCGAAACCGCGAATGGCGGAGCTTCCAGGCCGGGGAACTCGCGGGCGGGACAGTCACCGTCGTCGGACTTGGAGCGATCGGGACCGCCATCGCCGAGCGCCTCCAACCGTTCGATGTCACCCTTCGCGGGGTTCGTCACTCCCCGGAGAAGGACGGCCTGGTCGATTCGGTCTTCGGGTACGGCGAGATCTCGGCCGCACTCGCTAATGCAGATGCAGTCGTGCTGGCCTGTCCACTGACGGAGACGACAGCGGGACTGCTGGGACGGCCTGAGTTCGAAGCGCTACATCCCGAGGCCATCGTGGTCAACGTCGCCCGCGGCGGCGTGATCGAGACTGATGCGCTAGTGAGCGCGCTCCGATCGCATCACGTCGGTGGCGCGGCACTGGACGTGACCGATCCCGAACCGCTGCCACCGGATCACGCTCTCTGGACCTTCGAGAACGTCCTGATCACGCCGCACAACGCGGGCTACACCCCCGAGTACTACGATCGACTGGCCGAGATCGTCACCGAGAACGTCGAACGGGCGGTCGAGACCGGGAGTTGGACCGGCCTCCGAAATCAGATCGAACCCTGATTGCTGGGGCTGGCTTCGCGGTATCCGTCCCGTGCCTCGAGGTACCAGTACACGAGGATACCGAGGACAC
>JAZKRQ010000225.1:0-3006 GCA_036628575.1 Halapricum sp. | reverse complement strand
GGCGACGACCGCAAATCCATCTTTTTCAGCGCCGACGCGCGCGGCCGCGACCGAGGCGTTCAGTACCACTATATCCATCTGCGATCGCGTTTAGGATCGGTTATTCCAGCGACACGGCCTGGAAGGCGTACTCGACGGCCTTGTTGAGCGTCGGATGTGCGTGGATCGTGTCCGTGATATCCCCGACGTGTCCCGTTCCCGCGCGCATGGCGACGACGACCTCGTGAATCATCGTCGACGCCTCGTATCCGAGCGCGTGACAACCCAGTATCTCGCCGTCGGGGGCCGCCAGCACTTTCACAAACCCGTGGTCGAGTTTCTTCGCCCGGCCCATCGGTATCCCAGGGAGTTCCTCTCGGCCGACAACATACTCACGGCCCGTTTCGACGAGTTCGGCCTCGGTCATCCCGACGCCGGCCATCTGTGGCTCGGTGAAGATCGCGTGGGGCATCGCCGTGAAGTCGGCCTCTCTTACCCGGCCGTGGACGACGTTGTCGATCGTGACTTCCGTCTCGTAGTCGCCGGAGTGTTTGAACATCGCGTTGTCGGCGATGTCGCCCTGCGCCCACACGTTCTCCGCGGAGGTCTCCAGGCGATCGTTCGTCACGATGAAGCCGTTGTCGTCAGTCTCGATCCCCCCGTCCCCGACCTCGAGGGTATCGGTGTTCGGGCGGCGGCCGAGCGCGACCAGCAGGTCCTGTCCGTGTGCAGCGACGGTCTCGCCGCCCTCGGTCTCGGCGTGGACGGTAACGCCGTCGCCCTTGGACTCGACGCTCGTGGCCCGGTGTCCTGTGTATACTTTGTGACGCCCGCGGCCGATCTCCGTGTACGCCTCGGCGATATCCGGGTCCTCCCGCGGGACAAGCGTATCCATCATCTCGACGATGGTCACCTCCGTCCCGAGCGATTCGAAGAAGTATCCCAGTTCGACCGCGATGTATCCGCCGCCGAGGATCACCAGCGAATCAGGCTGTTCGCGACGATACAGCGCCTCCTTACTGGTCATGTACTCGACCTCGTCGAGACCGTCGATCGGCGGCACGAGCGGACGTGACCCGGCAGCGACGACCACCTTGTCGGCACTGACCCGCTCGCCAGCGACCTCGACGGTCTGCTCCTCGACGAAGACAGCCTCCTCTTTGTACATGGTCAGGTGATCCTTCTCGGTATACCGTTCCTCCATCCCGGTCGCCAGCGACGAGAGCGTCTCGTCCATGTCGTCGATGACCGCGGCGTAGTCGACGTCTGTGAGTGTCGCGTCGAGGAAGAACTTCCCGGCATCACGGACGTGATTTGCGGCGGTCGCCGCCTGGATAAGCATCTTCGAGGGGTTGCAACCGCGATTGAGACAGGTCCCGCCGAGCGGACCCTTCTCGATCAGAGCCGTCTCCAGCCCTGCGTCAGCGGCTGCCGCAGCGACGTTGTTGCCGGTTCCGCCGCCGATAACGAGTACGTCGTAGCGTGCCATCTACGCGCTCTCCTCTCGGAGACCGTGTTCGACGCCCCAGCTGACGAGTTCCGAGACCATCGGTTCCAGAGCAGTGCCACGTTCGGTCAGCGAGTACTCTACGCGGACGGGCTGGTCACTGACGATCTCCCGGTCGACGAGATCCTCGTCTTCGAGCCTCGTCAGACTCTCGGAGAGCATCTTCGAGGAGACGCCCGCGATCTCGCGCTTCAGCGCACTGAACCCCAGCGGGCCGTTCTCCAGCAGTTGGTAGACGATCCTGAGATGCCACTTGCGACTGAGGGTCTCCTGGACCGCGTCGAACACCTCGTCCGGCTCGACGAACAGCGGCCTGTCAGTTCCCCCGTCCGATCCGTTCCACGAGACATTCCTCGATTCTGAGCTCATACGTTATTCTGACGAACGTCTGCGATGGCCCTTAAGATAGCTCAGGCACGCGGTCCGAACGCGGATCCCCGACAGATTTATATATTAGTTCGGTGACCGTCCGTCCTGAAACCGTTCCCAGAACACCTCGTTCAGCCCCGCCTCGGACTCGGCGTCCCGGTAATCTTCTTTGGTGAGATTCGCCTCTTCGATGAGCGACGCGGCCTCCCCGGCCCACGCGTAGAAGCCGACGAGCGTCTCCTCGCGCATCTCGTCGAGCGCGATCGAATGATACACGTTGACGTATCCACCCGACTCGCGATTGAGCTGCGATTTCTCCAGGAGTCCGAACTCGACGAGGTCGTTGAGATACGTCCGAACGGTGCTGACGTCGTAATCGAGGTGCTCGGCCAGCTCGTCCGGTGAGAGCGGCCCCTCGCCGATGACACACAGACAGATGTCGAGCCCGGGTTTGGGGAGTCCGAACGCGTCGAGCAACACCTGGCGGACGTCCGGCGGCCTGATATCGAGTTTCGTCTCCGAGACCTGCTCCATCGGTTCGTCGTGGCAGGTCATCCCCCCGTCGAGATCCTGCATCGTGAGGACGACGTTGTTACAATCGGTACACCGATATATCGCGTACTCACGGTTGGCGAGATTCACTGGCTCGCGCTCCTCGTCCCGGGATAGGTCAGCCAGTGATTCGGCGGGGTCGTCAGGCGTGTGTTCTGTCATGGGAATGAACGTGTCCGATCGACCGGAAACACAGTATTCGCTACGGCAGGATGCCTCTTGAAACTTGTACACGCACGGTCAGATAGGAGGTGAGTGGTAGTATGGACGTGACGACGGAGAGACTCGAGGCGACAGAGCCGTCGTCCGCGATCGGGCTAAAGATCATCCGGACGCCACTCCTTTCCGACATAATTTAGGTTCCATTCACCATTTTCTCTCTTTGGAAAATATGTATATTCGGCCTTCCCAATCAGGATTTTGGCGAGTTACTGTAAGGTTCACTGTATCCGATGCTAACCGAAGAGTATGCCACTGGACAGGTACACGACAGTGACAATTAGCGACGATCTCGAAGAGGAACTGGTTCGACTCATAGTGACTGCTGTAACGATTTACCGGTGCGACCGCACGCTCTCGTGCGGTCGACCCGGAACAGA
>JAZKRQ010000224.1:0-3010 GCA_036628575.1 Halapricum sp. | reverse complement strand
CCGCACGACGCCGTGCGGTCGACCCGGAACAGACTTACAGTAATCACTATCAGACGGCCCCGACCAGATCACCGAGCACCCGTACGATCGGGAGGAGTTGCCCCCCGTCGACGGGGTATTGCCCGAGCCCCGACGCGTAGACCGTGACAATCAACAACGAGAAGACGGCGGTCGCTGCGGCGGTAAATCCGAGCAGTCCGGCGACGATTCGGTCGAGACGTTCGGTGAAGACCGCGATCAGCGTGGACGCGCCCAGGACGATCGCCAACCCGAGACCCAGCAGGGCGTGAAACTGGAAGGCCTCACCGAGCGCCAGGCTGAACTGGTGGACGGCCACGACGACGATCTGGCCGCCGAGCAGGATCCCGGCGCTCAGCGTCCAGGCGATCGTACGGGTATGCTCTCGACACGCTCGCTCGATCGGCGGGACCCAGGCGACGGCGACGACGCCGACGACGTACAGCGGCAACAGGTACCTGACCGTAAGCTGAGCGTGTACCGGCAGTCGTCTGGCGTACAGTACCGCGAACAGGGTCGCGAACAGTCCGAGCGCGAGCGCGGTCGCCGGAGCGGGCTGACGGAGTCGGTCGAAGACGGACTCGGGCCGCGACCAGTTCGCGATCGCTGCGGCCGGAAGCGCGACCAGCGCACCGAGGACAGGGGCGGATTCCACCACCGCGAGGTTGATCGGCTGGTCACTGGCGGGGGTGTGTGGGGAGACGTATCCACTTCGCACGAACGTCCGATAGAGCTGGCCGGTCCGGTTCTTGATCGTATCGATCCCCTCTCCGAGTAGCCCGACGAACACCGAGATCGCGGCGATAACGCCGTCTAACAGACCCCGCAGGATCGTCAGCGGTCCCGGACTTCCGGATTCCGGTGATTCGGAAGTGGTGGTCCCGTTTCCGCCTGGCGGCTCAGGCGTCGGCGAGCCCCCGCCGGGTCCACTACCACCACTTCCCGTTCCGAGATCGGCGGCTTCGGCCGATCTCAGCAGCCGCGGTGGGAGGATCGGATGGCCGGCGATCAGATAGTTCGTCACGAAAAACGGGAGCAGCGAGACGAGAAAGACGCCGGCGACGGTTGGGATTGCGCGGTATCGGGCCGGCGGTGACGTCACCAGATCGGCGAGGAGGATCGCGGTGAAAAGCACCAGCGCCTCAGGGGCGTGGATCCACGCCAGCAGCCCGGCAGCCGCGTAGGCACTGCCGTGGACCAGATCCCGGCGGTGGGTCTCGGGGTCGCGGCTCTTCGCGAAGGCGAACAGCCCGAGTACGACCAGCATCGTCGTGAAGACGTGCCGTTTCGGGATCGGTGCCCACAGGGGGATCGGCGTCGCGAAGACGACGAGTACGCCGGCGACGATGCCGGCGCGTCGGGTGACCACCAGCGCCACCAGCCGATACGTCAGAACGACGAGCAGCGCGCCGGCGAGTATCGAGGTGAGTTGCATCGCGAGCATCGGCACGACCCGATCGGGTATCGGCGTCGCGACGGCGACGCTGGCAACGAACAGCGCGAGTGCGAGACCGCTTCCGCCGAGCGCGAACACCCTCCGCCGGTCGAGAAGTCGGCCCACGACGAGCGAGAGCGCGAGTAACAGCAGCGACCACGCGCCCGTCAGCGCGATACGGAGATCCGCAATCAGGTTCAGCCCGCGTAGTAGCCAGTAGGCCGGCAGCGAGAGAGCTAGCTGGCCGTAGTTGCGGCCGTAGTACTTCCCGTCGACGACGTGCATCCCCGGCGTGTTCAGCGACTGGCCGTAGAACGGCTCGGCGACCCACAGACGCCCCTCCGTCAGCGCGACGAAGGCGTTGGCCGTGGTGTAGGTGTCATTGATGAAAATCCCGACGCGGGTGAGCACCGCGATATAGCACAGCGCACCGAGAAAGAGCGCCAGCCCCAGCCAGTCGCCGAAGACGATCCGACCGGCCCGCTGCGGGAGCGGACTCTCGGCCACTGTTTTCCGGAGGCGCTCCCATCGGCCAGCGAGTTCCCCGGCGTTCATTCCTCCACCTCGACGGTGATCGATTTCTCGCGGACGACGGTCTCGGAGCCATCGGCCCTGAGCGTGACCGACAGCGTGGCGTTATACGAATCGGCCTGGATATCCTCTTCTTCGAACGTTGATTTCCGGATCGAAAGGGTCTGTGTCGCTGACTGGCCGTCACAGAGGAACAGTGTCGGGCCGGCGGAGAACCCCATCTCGGGGATCGAGAGGTCGTAGCTCAACAGCGGCTGGCCGGAGACGTTCGCGACGGTGGCCTGCCCGTCCGGGACGTCCAGATAGTAAACCTCGGAGCCGAACTTCCCCTTCGAGATGGTCGCTTTCTCGGGCAGGGAGTCGACGGTAACCGTCGCCGATCCGCTGCCGACGGGCGCGTCGCAGGTCGACTCCTCTGTGAGGTCGACGGCCCCGACGAGCGGCCCGGACAGGAGCGTCACTGCCAGTATCAGCCCCGTCACGCCGTAGACAGCCAGCCGCGTCTCGTCCATCATCCGAGCGGTCGTGCATCAGGGGAATAAGCCTGTCGTGTGCGCGATAGCGCTGCCGCTACATAGTGTGGATAAAACGGAGAAAGTCGACTGTGTGTTTACGCGTCGGGGCCGGTCACCGTCCGCAGGACCGAGGTATCGCCCTCGCCGGAGTCCCAGACGATGTTGATCTCGTAGGCAGATCCAACGGTATCCGTTTCACCGATTGTTACCGTATCGCCGGCGGTGAGCGTTGCGGTGGCATCGGTATCACCGTCTATACCTGACCAAGTATCTCCAAGATCATCACCGTCAAAATCCCCGCTGAAGGAGATTTCGCTGGCCTTCACTGAGTCGCTCGCGCTGGCGACCGTTATGTCAAGCGCCGTATTAGCGCTATCGTAATCCGAGTTGAAGCTGATCTGCGGCGTTGCTTGTCCTGCGTCCTGTCCGAGTCCGAGGACGAACGACGCGATGACGGCCGCCAGGATGACCGTGATGGCGACCATCAGGATCACGCCGATGACCGGACTGA
>JAZKRQ010000223.1:0-3047 GCA_036628575.1 Halapricum sp. | reverse complement strand
GAGGGACAGCTCGCGGAACTCGATCAGCTCAAAGAGGAGTACTACGAGGCCCGCCAGTGGATCGACGGCGTCGTCCCGGACGAACGCCTCGAAGAACTCGACATCACGATCGGCCCCGGCACCGGCGTCTCCGCCGGCGCGTCCGCCGACGACTGATCCGGGTCGTTTCGTACGCCAAACTCCCTACCCGCCCGCTCGCATCGCTTTCTGTGCGAACGACTCGACCAGCGACGGGACTGTACCTTCCTCACCTTCGACGACGACAGTCACCTCCGTGAGTTCGATCGTGGGGCCGATCGGGACCGTCTCAGTCGAGAGTGTAGCCGTCCATTCAGGCCCCGCGACAGTGGTCTCGTCGACGACAGTTCCCCCGAGTTCCGAGAGGTAGTGGCGCGCCAGTCGGGCAGAGATACCGCGAAAGGACCGTTCAATTCGCTTCATTGTATCAGTTGCCGGCCCATTCGATTCTCTCACTCGCTGAAGCGGATGCCGTCCTCGACGAGTCTCGCGTTGCGCTCGCGGTTCATCTGTTCGGCAAGCTCATCGTGGTCGTATAGTTGCGCGATCAGGTCCGCGTAGAGGTTTCGCCACGCGATCGCGTATATCGGCGACTGCCCCCACGCGCGCAGTTCGACGACGTGCTCGTCGTATCGCTCGTGACGGTCTTCGAGGACCTCGATGGCGTCGGCGACGCTGCTGGCAGCGTCACGGTCCGAATCCGCCGCCTCGATAGCGGAGTTGATCCGGTCCTGCCAGGACGCGACGACGCGTTGCATGTCGGGTCCCGCATCTACTCCTTCCTCGGGCAGCGCGTCGAGAATCGGCTGGGGCACACCCAGTGAAACCGTGTCCATGGCCGACGTACACCCGGCGGATTCATATAGCTTCGGCAGTTAGGGTGCCGTCTTCCGGCGTTCTCGCTTCGCCCACGGCGGGGCTACCCACCGGCGACCGGTGGGAACAGGCTGAGCGTCTCCCCGCCTTCGAGTTCCGTGTCTAGCCCATCGATGTGGACCACGTCTTTCCCGTCCCGCATGACGGTGATATACTCCCGGAGCGATCCGTCCTCGTCGTACAGTTCCAGGTCCGTGTACTCCGATTTGAGTTCCGTGAGGACGTCGCCGATCGTCGAGACTTCCTCGTACTCCCGGACGATCGTCTTCTGCCCGACTATCTCGCGAAAGTTGGCGAAAAAACGTAGTGTGAACTCCATGGCCCAAGAGACGCCCTCAAACGGTATAAATCCCGGATCGGCGGGCTCATAGTGACTGCTGTAAGTCAATGCCACATCGAGCGCCCTCAGTCGGGCGGTCGTACCGGTACAAAGTTACAGCAGTCACTATCAATCGAGCGAGAACGAGTATCCGCGTGCGGACCAGTAGCCTTCTACGGGGATAGAAAGCGCTTTGAGTCGCCCCGCGCGAGGGACCGGTAATGAGCCTCAGCGACTCGGATCACGAGGTCGTGACCGATCATCTCGGTCGCGAACCGACGCAGACGGAGGAAGCCCTGTTCGAGAACCTCTGGAGTGAGCACTGTGCGTATCGCTCCTCGCGCCCGCTGCTGGGCGCATTTGAGAGCGAAAGCGAAGACGTCGTCATCCCGCCCGGCGACGACGCCGGTGTGGTGGCACTCGACGATGACACGTACATCGCGATGGGGATCGAGAGCCACAATCATCCCAGCTATGTCGACCCCTTTGACGGCGCGGCCACGGGTGTCGGCGGCATCGTCCGGGACATTCTCTCGATGGGGGCCTACCCGATCGCCCTGACCGACAGCCTCTATTTCGGTCCGTTCGAGGACGAACACCCGCGATACCTCTTCGAAGGCGTCGTCGAGGGGATCTCTCACTACGGCAACAGCATCGGCGTCCCCACCGTCGCGGGCAGCGTCGCCTTCCACGAGGGCTACGAAGGCAACCCACTCGTGAACGTGGCCTGCGTCGGATTGACCGACGCCGACCGTCTCATAACCGCCGAGGCTCAGGAACCCGGTAACAAACTCGTCCTCGTGGGCCGGGAGACCGGCCGGGACGGCATGGGCGGAGCTTCCTTCGCCAGCGAGGACCTGGCGGAGGACGCCGAGACCGAGGACCGTCCCGCCGTACAGGTCGGCGACCCCTACAGCGAGAAACTCCTGATCGAGTGCAACGAGCGGTTGCTCGACGGGGATCTTGTCGAATCGGCACGGGATCTCGGCGCAGCTGGGCTGGGCGCAGCGTCCTCGGAACTGGTCGCCAAAGGAGGACTCGGTGCGGATATCGAACTCGATCAGGTCCACCAGCGCGAACCCGGGATGAACGGCACCGAGATCCTGCTGTCGGAGTCCCAAGAGCGGATGGTCTATGAGGTCGAGCCCGACAACGTCGAACGGGTCGAAGAGATCGCGAAGCGGTACGACCTGCAAGCGTCAGTACTCGGTGAAACCACCGCAGACGGGGTCTACCACTGTACCTTCAAGGGCGAGACGGTCGTAGACGCCGACGCGGAGTTCCTCGGCGAGGGCGCACCGGTGCACGATCTCGACCACGTCGAACCTGAACAGCCTCAGCGCGACCTGCCCGAGTTCGATCTCGAATCGGCCTTCGAGACCGTCGTCGGATCTCCGAACACCGCGAGCAAACGCTGGGTTTACGGACAGTACGACCACGAGGTTCAGGTTCGGACGGCAACGCCACCGGGAGACGACGCGGCCCTGCTGGCCATCAGAGAGACAGAACAGGGCCTTGCGATCTCTGCCGGCGCGGATCCGAATTGGACCAGTGCGGCCCCATACGAGGGCGCTCGAGCGGTCGGGCTGGAGAACGCCACGAACATCGCAGCGAAGGGCGCGACGCCGCTGGCCACGGTAGATTGTCTCAATGGCGGCAACCCCGAGAAGCCCGACGTCTACGGTGATTTCAAGGCTATCGTCGACGGGCTGGCTGAAGTCTGCAGAGAGATAGACGTGCCCGTGATCGGCGGCAACGTCTCTTTGTACAACGACTCCATCGAGGGGCCGATCCCACCGACGCCGACGCTGACGATGGTCGGGACCAAGGACGG
>JAZKRQ010000222.1:0-3063 GCA_036628575.1 Halapricum sp. | reverse complement strand
CTCAACCGGATGTTCCCCAGATACGGAATCGAATACTCGGCGGTCCCGATGACCCAGGCGGGTTTCACTGGCCCTCGCCGTGCGATACCGTTCACCTGATCGTACTGTCCGTTGGCGTCGCCCTTTGTGATGAACCCGGCATGAGGAGCGGGACAGTTCGGGACGCTGTTCGCTCCTTCACACGAACTGTAACGACCGAGATACTCCGAGTTTGCCTTCTCGACCCAGTTTTCTCCCTCCTCGACCCAGAACATCGCACGGTGGATGACGGGGGTCCGGTGGTCATCACCATTGGGCTGGTAGACGATCACGTCCCCGGTTCCGTCGAACTTCTCGTACCCGGTTTCTGCCCCCGCGTTGGCCGTGACCACGCCGCTCTCGTGAGCGCCCGGTCCAGGGAACCGATCGGCCTCCATGACGAATACGAGATCGCCTTTTTCCATCACTGGCTCCATACTCCCGCTCTCGACGGCGACCATCGGCGGCCAGATCCCACTCGCGGTGAACAACAGAGCGCCGATCAGGATCACGATCCCGACGCTACTTAGCAAGTCGTAAGCGTAAAGTTTCCAGTTCGATCCGCTGTCACCCCCGTTCGGCGTCGAATCCGGCCGTGCTCGTCCGGCCGGTCCAGCGCTCCCGTGCATCGGCTGGGTCGGCTGATCGCGCGGGGCGGATTCAGTCCTACCTCGGTCGCGTGGAGTCGATCCAGACGCGTCCGCTTCCCGATCACGGGAGGGAGGCCCAGACGCGTCCGATCCCCGATCGCGTGCAGTGGATTCCGACGTATCCGACCCCGACTGTGGGGCGTCGTCTCGCATTGTTGAAGTTCATCCAGTCGACGGGTACCAATCTTTCGCTTGTCCACCGTCATCCTTTTGCTCGCCGACGCGAATCCTCGCGGTGTGCCGCTGGAGACCCCTGCCCGGATCGTCAGCGAACTCGCCGATCGCGGATACAACGCCGAACGCGAGGCCGTCACGTTGCTAGCCGACGCTCCGGACACTGACGACGCCCTTGACCGCGCACTCGAAGCCGTCCCCGACGACGCACTGAAACTCGAAGTCGGGCACGTCCGAACCGCGCTCGGGCCCGATCCCGCCGCTGCCAACCACGGTACTGAGTCACGAAACCGGACCGATCCCTCGCCACCCTCGGACCACGATGGCACAGCTCCGACGCCGAAATCAGACCCCTCCGTTTCGACTGCAACTGACGCCGCTAATACCAAAGAAGATGTGGGTGTGGCTGCAGTCGAAACGGAGGGGGCTAGGGGCCGCGAGATCGACGTCGATCAGCTCTCGGTAGATATCGACGGTGACATGACCGGCCAGTCGACCGGGACGGGCGAATACAGCGATTTCGTCGCCGTCTTCCGGGATCGCTACGAGCGCCTCTCCAAGCAGCTTCGCGGGCGTGTGAACCACCGACCGACAGACGCACTCGAAGCGTTGCCCGGCAACGAGGAGGCCGCGCTGGTCGGGATGGTCTCGGACATTCGCTCGACGGCGAGCGGCCACTGGCTGATCGAACTCGAGGACACGAACGGGACCTTCCCCACGCTCGTGATGAAAGACCGGGGGATCGCCGATCTCGTCGGTGAGCTTCTGCTGGACGAGGTGATCGCCGTCGAGGGGACGCTGGCCGACGACGGTGGGATCCTCTTCGTCGATTCGCTTCACTTCCCGGACGTGCCCCGGACCTACGAACCGTCCACGGCCGACCGTCCCGTGAAGGCCGCGCTAATCAGCGACGTCCACGTCGGCAGCCAGGAGTTCAAGGCCGACGCCTGGTCGCGGTTCGCCGACTGGCTTCACACTGAAGCGGCCGAGGGTGTGGAGTACCTTCTTATCGCTGGGGATATGGTCGAGGGCGTCGGAATCTACCCCGACCAGGACGAGGAACTGGACATTATCGACGTCTACGACCAGTACGAACGATTCTCGGAGTACCTCAAGGAAGTCCCGGGCGATATGGAGATCGTGATGATCCCGGGCAACCACGACGCCGTCCGGTTGGCTGAACCCCAGCCCGCCTTCGACTCGGAACTTCGGGACGTCATGTCGGCCCACGACGCTCGTTTCACCTCGAACCCCTCGACGGTGACCATCGAGGGCGTCTCGGTGCTGATGTATCACGGCGTCTCCCTGGACGAGGTGATCGCGGAACTCCCCGACGCGAAGGCCAGCTACGACGAACCTCACAAGGCGATGCACCAGTTGCTGAAGAAACGCCACGTCGCCCCACAGTACGGCGGTCATACCCGTCTCGCCCCCGAAGAACAGGACTATTTGATCATCGACGAGGTACCCGACATCTTCCACGCGGGCCACGTTCACAAACTCGGATACGGCAAGTATCACAACGTCCTGACGATCAACTCGGGCTGCTGGCAGGCTCAGACGGATTTCCAGAAGAGCGTCAATATCGATCCTGATGCCGCCTTCGCGCCGATCGTCGACCTGGAGACGCTGGAACTCACGGTCAGGAGTTTCGGCTAACTGTTGAGCACCGAGACTGCAATTCTTGCCACTTGTCACTCCTCACGGCGACACCCGACGCTATGGGTGGGTTATACGGCCTTCACGGGCAAACAGTCGAACGAACCATGAGCGACGACCGCGGATTCGAAACCGACGCCTTGCACGTCGGTCAGGAAGAGCCCGACTCTGCGACGGGGGCACGCGCACCGCCGATCTACCAGACGACGAGTTACGTCTTCGAGGACAGCGAAGATGCCGCCGACCAGTTCGCCCTTGAGAAGCCCGGCCACATCTACTCTCGGTTGATGAACCCGACGACGGGACTTCTTCAGGAACGTCTCGCGAAACTCGAAGGTGGCGTCGGAGCGATCGCGACGTCCTCGGGCATGGCCGCGCTGAACCTGGCGACCTTCCTGCTGGCTGACGTCGGCGACAACGTCGTCACCGCCTCGGCGCTGTACGGTGGCACCTACACCTACTTCACCCATACCGCGCCGCGAAACGGCGTCGAGGCCCGCTTCGTCGACACGCTCGATTACGACGCCTACGCCGAGGCCATCGACGACGACACCGCCTACGT
>JAZKRQ010000221.1:0-3111 GCA_036628575.1 Halapricum sp. | reverse complement strand
CAACAGAGCCCACGTGGCGAGCGTAGCGATATCGGGACCCGACCGACTACGGACCTGGATCGCGGGTCGTCGTCGAAACGGCGGCGCTTTCGAAACGTCGATTGGGTCAGTTCGCGGGACTGTCGGATTCACCGGGCAGACCGCGGCCCTGGTAGAAGTCGCCAGCCCACTGGCCGATCCAGATGTCCTGGTTCGCGAGGTAGAGCGCACTCTCGGTGTCGAAGCTGCTGTCCGTGACCGTCCACTCGTCGGTCCCGGTATCGTACTCGATCTCGGCGTTGTAGACGGCTGCCTGCCCGAACTCGCCACCGCCTGCGGCCGGCGGCAGCGGAAGCGTGTGTTCGGCGCCCTCGTCGCGAGACGGCGGGCGTTCGGCGCGCTGGAGCCGGCCGCGGTTGAACGTCTGGTTGAAGAACCGCGCGTAGATATCCCTGACGTCCATCCCGAGGACGGCGTCGGCGGCGTTGATCCCGCCAGTCACGTCGCCCACGTCTCGAGCCGTGATCGTGTAGACATCGTCGTCGGTGGCGGTCGCGAACGTGCCCGCCTCCTCGTCCCAGAGTTCGGCGATCATGTGCCCGAGGACGTTCCTGGCGAGGGGTTCACGGTCGAAGCCGTCTAGCTGGCCGGCCCAGAGCAGTCCCTGCCCGGTGATCCCTTGCGTTGCGGCCTGGGTGTCGGTCCCGCCGGCGACGAATCCGTTACCCTCGACGTG
This sequence comes from Halapricum sp., assembly GCA_036628575.1. Lineage (GTDB taxonomy): Archaea > Halobacteriota > Halobacteria > Halobacteriales > Haloarculaceae > Halapricum. The sequence goes on along the minus strand of JAZKRQ010000221.1, from coordinate 2,396 downwards.
GGCGTCGAGCTCGTCGGCCAGCGCGTTGGCGTAGTCGATCGCACTCTGCTGTGCTTCCGCAGAGCCGGCATGAGTGCCGTACCAGCCGATAGCCCCGAGAAGCAGGCCCAGCGAGCGCGTTGACTCCATACTGACCACGTCGGCGGGATCGAAAGCGTTCATCGTCGCCTTGGCGACGCCATCGGTCATCTTCTGGATGTTCTCGGCGGGGATCAACGGTTCCGGGTTCTCGTAACCGAACCAACCCCCCTGGGACAAACTCGTCATATCCGAGAGGAACCACAGCATTGCGGCGTGATGATGTGGCCGAGCGGTGTCGTCGACGACCTCGCCGGTCGCGGGCCGGAAACCCGAGACCAGTTCCATACTCTCACCCTTCGTGAGTGCGCCGTTGCCCGCAGGACCGCCAGCGACGAGCGTTGCCCGGATCCCGATCTGGGCGAGCGTCGTCAGCACCATCGAGCGGAATTCGGCGGCGAGATCGTCGGGGAGGACGTCGAAGTGATTCTGAAAGTTCTTCGCCCAGGTAACGCCTTTCAGGTGCGTCCAGGCCGCAGAAGACGGACTCACGACGCCCGAAGATTCGGATTGGTCCCACTGCAACGTGGACGCGTCGGGCCGGCCGTCCTCGCCGGATAGCACGGGCTGCTGTGTGAAGGCCGGATCGCCCGATGTGAACGCGGCCATGTTCAGGTTCGGGTTCTCGACCGGCGGCCGATCGGTACTCGCGGCCTCCAGCATCGCCGGGAAGCGCTGGTCGAAGGCGGCCTGTTGCTGGTCGTTGTGCGGGAAGAGTACACCGTTGCCGCTCATCGCGATGTTCGTACTCATGTTGTACAGAGAGTACCAGTAGGAATCCCAGGTAGCGTCCTCCCAGCCGTACTCGACTGTCCCGCCAGTGTCGTCGTCCGTATCGCCCTCACCGACGACGATTACGCCTTTCATCCCGGACTGGCGGTGCGGATTGCAGTAGTACTTGACCGTCGAATCGTCCGTGAAGGTTTGCTCGAAGATGTGTCCGGTCTCGTCCGTAGCGTCCCCGCTCCGGAAGTCGGCGTTCTCGCCGACGACGTTGTGCGAGCCGTCCCCCGTCCACTCCCAGACGACTGTCGCGCCCGGGTCGATGGTAACTGCCGGCGGTTCGAACCCGAAGGAACCGCCGTTGGCCGACGCGCCGACGTCGACCGTGGCTCGCTCCTCGCCGGTGGCGTCGACGACCGTCCCGTCGAAGTTGTCTGTGTCGTCAAGCCAGCCGCCGATCGACGCCATGCTGCCGCCGTTGCCGGTGGGGCCGTTCCCATCACCGTTTCCGTCACCGTTGTCCGCGTCATCGTTGCCGTCAGTGGTACTGTTCCCACCGTCGGACGAACAGCCAGCAATAGCGGTGAGTGCCGCGATACTCCCGAGGTGGAGGAACCTTCGTCTGTGTTGTTGCATCATCCGTACGGTGACGACGCGACGGTAAACTGGTACCTCGGATTGGTGCGCGAGCGACAGACGGACGCTTTCACCAAAGAAATATATACCGGCTCTCGACCAAACACTGATTGTCGCACCGGTGATACGGAGAGACGATGGCTGACCCGATGGTCGTCGCCGCCGGAGAGGTACGGCCCGAGGAGATCCTCGACGCGCTCAACGAGCAGCGACGGGTCGTCGTCTGCACGGAGGTTCTCGGCACCGAGTACGAGGTGACTCTCCGGTGGGACGGCGACACCTATTATTGCGAGACGCCGACGCGGCTCCACAAACACGACACCGAAGCGGAGATGCGGGCCTGTCTCGAACAGCAAGGGTACGTTGAGGACTTGCCCGGCAGTTCGCAGTAGAGGTGTGCTATGCCAGGAACTATTGCCGGCACCGGTCGGGCGAATCCGCGGCGACCGACGGCCGCCAATCGGAACGAAACGGGTGAGTTCAGGGTAACGAGGGTGTTTATTCGGCCGGATAGCCAAAAGACGAGTAATGTCACAAGCCGACCTCTCGCCCGACGGGTTCCGAGAGCTACTCCGCGAGTCAGAGCCGTCGTTCGAGGAGGTGCTCGCGTGTGTGTTCGATCTCCAACCACACGAGGCCCGGACGTACCAGACCCTCCACGACCGGCCAGCGAGCACGGTCGAAGAGCTAGCTGCCGCACTCGACCGTGACCGCAGTAACGTCAACCGATCACTTACGACACTGCGGGAGAAAGGACTGGCCGATCGTACCCGGCGCCTGCTCGACAGTGGCGGCCAGGTCTACCAGTACACCGCGACCGACATCGACGAGACGCGGGAGCTGATGCACGAGACGCTCGACGCCTGGGCCGAGTACGTCCACGAACGAATCGACACGTTCGGAGAGGAACAATAGGACGGACGACCCACGCTGTGATCTAGACGGATCCGCGTCGAAAA
>JAZKRQ010000220.1:0-3139 GCA_036628575.1 Halapricum sp. | reverse complement strand
TTATTCACGGCCGTCTCACACCCACGTCCATGGTCGACTTCGAGGTACCGGAGATAGATTACGACCGGTACTCAAACCGTCAGCTCGCGGTCCCTCCGCTGATCGTTCTGGGAATCGCGATCCTGATGCTCGCTTTGCACTATCTCGTGCACGGAACGCCCGTCCCGCTGGGCTTCGATTTTACAGGCGGGACGGAGCTTCGTATTGCAACGGACGCAAGTAGAGACACGATCAGACAGGCGTTCGACACGCCGGTCAATACGATCAGGCCGGTGGAGGGCGGCGAGGAGTTCATCGTGACGTTCCTGCAGGATGGGTCCTCCCAGCAGAGCATCGCCGACTCGGCGAGATCTGCAGGGTTCGACGTACTGCGAACGGACACCCGGTCGGCAGCGTTCGGTGGGGCGAACCAGCGTAATGCCCTGCTCGGGCTCGCGGTCGCTTTCGTGGGGATGAGTCTTTTCGTGTTCGCCATCTTCCGGACGTTCGTGCCCTCGATTGCAGTCGTCATCTCGGCGTTTTCCGACATCATGGTACCAATGGGACTGGTTGCGCTGCTGTCGCTGCTCGGCATCGCCGAGATCAACCTCACGCTCGGAACGGTCGCGGCACTGCTGATGTTGATCGGGTACTCCGTGGACTCGGACATCCTGCTCAACAACCATATCCTGCGTCGGCGCGGTGGCTTCTACGAGTCGACCTACAACGCGATGCAGACCGGTGTGACGATGACGCTCACGTCCATTGCCGCGATGATCGTGATGACAATCGTCGCGACGTTTCTCGCGATCCCGCTGCTTCCCGATATCGGGCTTATCCTGGTGTTCGGGCTAGCGACGGACCTGATGAACACGTACATGCTCAACCTTAGCCTGCTTCGATGGTACAAGTTCGAGGGGGTGGCCCGATAATGGGGGCCCTTCGTGACAACTGGCGGATCGCGATGCTGGTCGTCTTCCTGATTGCCAGCGGCATCGCATTGTTCGGCCCGATCGGCCCAGGGGGCGCGACGACGACGACCGAACTCCAGACGCTCGCAGAAGACGAGAGCACGCTGACGCTCGAACGGAGTTCGATCGTTCTGGAGAACTCGACGACCCTCGAGACGACCAACGAGTCGACGAACACGATCACAGCTACCGATGTGACGATCGAGTTCGACGGCGACGTGACTGACGTGACGAACATGTCGGCGACGCTGTCTAACGGCACTCTCACCGTCTCGAACGGGACGATAGTGACCCCAGCTAACACCAGCGAGATCACCGCCGGCGAGCGGGAGATTGCGGTCCAGGACGCGACGCTCAGAACCGAGAACTCCAGGGTGACCGTCCCGGTCGAGCGTCCCGTCGACACCGGACCGACGAACCTCCAGTACGGGCTGGACCTCTCCGGCGGGACCCGGATTCGCGCACCGCTAGTCGGCCTACACGTGTCAGATCTGGATATCGATCGGAACGAGTCAACCGATCTTAGCCGGCAGTTAGCCGGCGAACTCGGCGTCGATCCGATCGACGTACGCATCCGACAGAGCACGGTTGAGGTGTTCGACGGTGACGTCAGCAAGTCCGAGTTCGCCACCGCGCTCCAGTCGGCCGGGTACGACGTGACGGCCGACGAGGTCAACGACGGTGTAACCAGCGAGACCCGGAATAACGTCGTCAACGTCGTCCAGGGCAAGATCGACCGGACGGGACTGTCCGGCGGGACCGTCACGACCGCTGGCGAGGGCGACAGGCTCGTCGTTGTTGAGGTCCCGAACGTCGAACCAGACCAGGTCCGGGACATCGTCACCGATCGCGGAGTCGTGCGGATCGTCGCCGAAGTCAAAGAGCCGGGGAGCAACACGACCACCAACAGGACCGTTATCACCGGTGACGATATCGCCCGGACAGGACAGATCAGACCGCGTCGGGGTACGAACGGGGAAGTGTGGGAAGTCCCCGTCACGCTCGAAGACGCTGCTGCCGAGTCGTTCCAGGACGATATGAACGAACTCGGGTTTGCGAACCCCAGTGGGACTTACTGTGCCCGATCACAGCCGACCGGTGGAGATCAATCCGCAGTCGAAAGTCGCTGCTTGCTCACGACGCTGGACGGTGAAATCATCCAGTCGAACGGTGTCGCTGGGAGTCTAGGGCAGGACTTTCAGGACCGCACGTTCACCGAACGCCCCACGTTCACGATCGGAGCGTCCAACGCCTCGGAGGCCCAAAATGTCAAGATCAGTCTGGACGTCGGGTCGCTGCCGACGAATCTAGACCTCAGCGAGGGCGCACAATACGATGTCTCGTACATCCTGCCGAGTTACGCCCAGAGCTTCAAGGGCCTGTCTGTGTTGACGGGGCTACTCGCCTGGTTCGCGGTCGCCGGGATGGTCTTCCTCCGGTACAAAAAGGCCCGGGTCGCGATCCCGATGTTGTTCACTGCGATCGCGGAGGTGTTCATCCTGCTCGGGTTCGCGGCAGTCTCCGGGCTGACGCTGGACCTCTCACACATCGCCGGCCTGATCGCCGTCATCGGGACGGGGGTCGACGACCTGGTCATCATCGCCGACGAGATCCTCCAGCAAGGAGAAGTCGCAACCGGCCGGGTCTTTCAGAACCGCTTCCGAAAGGCGTTCTGGGTCATCGGTGCGGCCGCGGTGACGACGATCATCGCAATGAGCCCGCTGACGATCCTCTCAGTCGGTGACCTGTTCGGGTTCGCCATCGTCACTATCGTCGGCGTCCTCATCGGCGTGCTGATCACTCGGCCGGCCTACGGTGACATCCTGCGGAATCTCGTGTTGAGCGAGGACCAGCGATAGACGCCGGGGCTATCGTTTTCTTCCGTCGGTCCGTACCAATGACCATGAGCGAGGAGTTCTACTGCGACACCTGCGAGCAGTCGGTCGCCCGCGAGGAGGCCATCCGAACAGAGACGATGGCTGACCTCGATCCCGACAAGTGGCAAGTGCTGTGCTGTCCGAACTGTGGTAATCGCTTGAAGACGGTCTTCGTCGGCGATGAGTAGAGCAGAACGAGCGGACTCTCGACACCGTCGTTCGAGAGTGGCCGCTTCAACCACCAGCGCTACTCCGGGGCTTCGACCACCAGCGCTACTCGGGGGCTTCGACCACCCGTGCTACTCGAAGGCG
>JAZKRQ010000219.1:0-3149 GCA_036628575.1 Halapricum sp. | reverse complement strand
TTCGTCCTGCCCGTCGATAGTGCCGTCCAGATCCGTACTGGCAAAGAAGGACCCGAGGCAGTCTGATCGCACAGCGAGAACACTGTACGGTTTTTGCGCCGCCCACCCATGACATCGATCGACAACGACGACGATCCGCCGCTGGAACTGGATGACACCGATCGTGCGGTACTGGACGCCCGTATCCGTAATCCTCGGATGGACGTTCGCGAGATAGCTGCCGAGACGGGGATCGTCGCTAACCGCGTCGACGACCGCCTCGACCGACTGGAAGAAGCGGGCGTCATCCGCGGCTACACGGCCCAGGTAGACTACGACGCGCTGGGTTACGACGTGACCGCGATCCTCAGGCTATCAGTCGACGGCGACGACACCTTGGAGCGGCTCCGCGACGAACCCCGGTTCGTCGCCGTCTACGCCGTGACCGGGCGCGACGACGCCGTTGCCATCGGGAAGTTCCGCGATACCGACGACCTCAACGCGACCGCCACAGGGCTGCTGACTGACGACGCCGTCGAGTCTCTGGACGTCAGCGTCGCACTGGACGCCGTCCGGGAGTTCGAACCGCCATCGCTCGGGTCGGATCGATAGCTCTTCCCGATCCTGGCGCGAAACTGTCGTCGTCAACTACTTTCCACTCCCGGCTGGACTGGTCGCACATACAAGTGCTCCCGAGCCGGCCGTCGTCAACTACTTTCCACTCCCGGCTGGACTGGTCGCACATACAAGTGCTCCCGAGCCGGCCGTCGTCAACTACTTTCCACTCCCGGCTGGACTGGTCGCACATACAAGTGCTCCCGAGCCGGCCGTCGTCAACTACTTTCCACTCCCGTCCGAACCGCCGCCCATGAACCACGACGAGTCGCGTGATCTGTACGACCGCGCACTATCGGTAATGCCCGGCGGTGTCAACTCCTCCGTTCGGGCGACCCGCCCCTACCCCTTCTTCGTCCGGAAGGGCGACGGCGGCCACGTGATCGACGCCGACGGGAACCGATACCTCGATTTCGTGATGGGCTACGGCCCGCTGTTACTGGGACATGATCCGCCCGAATCGGTCCAGGCCGCGGTCCAGCAGCGAGCCAGCGAAGGGCCAATGTACGGCGCACCCACTGAAGTCGAGGTCGAACTTGCGGAGTTCGTTGCCCGCCACGTCCCGAGCGTCGAGATGGTTAGATTCGTCAATAGTGGCACCGAGGCGACTGTCTCGGCCGTCCGGCTCGCTCGCGGGTACACAGGTCGCGAGAAGATCGTCGTCATGCAGGGCAGCTACCACGGCGCTCAGGAGTCGACGCTCGTCGAGGGTGAGGGGGCAGACACCGCGCCGTCGAGTCCGGGGATCCCCGAGAGCTTCGCCGAGCACACCCTGACTGTCCCGTTCAACGACGAGGCTGCTGCCCGCGATATCTTCGAGGAACACGGGGAAGATATCGCGGCTGTCCTCACTGAACCAATCCTGGGAAACCACGGCATCGTCCATCCGGTCGAGGGTTATCACGAGACGTTGCGGGAGCTGTCTGACGAGTACGGCTCGCTGCTGATCTTCGACGAGGTCATCACGGGATTCCGCGTCGGCGGGCTCCAGTGTGCCCAGGGGAAGTTCGGTATCGAACCCGACCTGACGACGTTCGGCAAGATCGTCGGCGGCGGCTTCCCGGTTGGCGCGATCGGTGGCAAAAGCGAGATCATCGAACACTTCACGCCCGCGGGCGATGTTTTCCAGTCCGGCACCTTCTCAGGTCACCCGGTAACGATGGCCGCAGGCCTCGAAACCCTGCGATACGTCGCGGAAAACGACGTCTACGATCACGTCAACGACCTGGGCGAACGACTTCGATCGGGGATCGCCGACATCCTCGAGGATCAGGCTCCCGAATACACCGTCGTCGGAACCGACTCGATGTTTAAGGTGATTTTCACTCGCGAAGGGCGGTTCGGCGACGGTCACTGCGAGGGTGGCTGCACCCAGAGTCCTACCTGTCCGCGCTACGACCACTGTCCGAAAAACGGCGCGGACGTCGATCGTGCTGAAACCGAGCGCTGGGAGCGACTGTTCTGGACTGCGATGAAAGATGAAGGGGTATTCCTCACCCCCAACCAGTTCGAGTCCCAGTTCGTCTCGGAAGCTCACACCGACGAGGACGTCGAAACCGCTCTCGAAGCCTACAAGAAAGCCCTTTGAGAGCCGTGAGATCGACTGTCAGGCTGATTCGAACAGGTATTCGTCGGCTTCACCTATCCCGACGACACCCCCGAGACCCAGGACCACGACGCCCAGCACGAGCAACACTGCACCGACGGCGATGTCGGCCCCTGCGGCCAGCGTCGCCGCCCCTGCTACGACCGTGAGGAATCCCGTTGCGACGACGATCGCGAAGACGATCGAACGCTGTTGTCCGTGCTCGTCTGAATCGAACAGCTGTATCTCGCTGAGATCTACCATGTCCTGCGATACACAACCATCTATGAATAATGTTGTGGGAACGGCTCCATCTTGTAACAGCGAGGGAATCGCGGTCTTCAGGCCGGGCGGGAATCGCGTAAGCTCTGTGCCACAACCCACCAGCCACAGCAAGACTGGCTCCCCAACGCACCACGAGTATTATATAAGCATATTATAGTACATCAAAGTATGATAATATAAAATATCTAAGTAAACTTTATAAATAGTATTGGACACTATCTCTAGCCTGAATAACTTGTTTCCAAAGCCGATCGGCAGTCCGAATCTGATAAAGCGAACCACTCATCCAGACAGAGTAAAGACCCTTCTACCGGCGAATTCCGTCGATTCGCACTCAAATATATACCCTTCATACCGGATTTGAAACCGCTGAAAACGCCGATTTCACGTGGCAATCGCTCTACTCTCGTAGGGAAGTACAGCGTTAACGGCGCTACTTTTAGATTTATAATTTTTTAGGTAGATAATTATCCCTTTCTTTTCTCAAACCTATTTTGACATGCCTATACAGAAATATTTGATCAATCTGGATAGTGTGAACTACCCCTGCCTACTCAGCCGCTAACGCGGCTTCCTTGAGGCAGGGGCTTCCTGTTTCAACGACGGAACTTGCAGAAACAGCGGCCGCTTCCCCTGTCTCCACAGCGTTCACGAGAACTCCGTTCTCGTGCGGCCCATCAGAACC
>JAZKRQ010000218.1:0-3157 GCA_036628575.1 Halapricum sp. | reverse complement strand
GGACGAACTTGATCGAGCCGACGACGAGGTGGCCACCGCCGCTGACGCCAGCGCCGGGGAACTCCTCGCGAAGTTCCTCGACCATCTCGGGGATGTCCAGGCGTACACCGTCGCTCCTGAGGACGGCGAAGTCCGGGCCGTAGCCGATCGTGATGACCGGCTCGCCGGTCTCCTCGACCTTCCGGTCGTGGATCGCACCCGTCGTCTTGCCGGGGGCAGGATAGGTGAACCGGCGGACGTAGTTCTCGACGTCGATCTGATAGAGGTGAGCGTCGTTGTCCAGCCGCTCGTGTTCGAGGTGGTCCATGGCATACTCGAGCTGCTGTTGGACGTCACGCTCGGAGCGGTCGGCGAGGAATCCGACGAGTTCCTCGTGGCGATCGCGATCCTCGCAATCGATGTTGAGGACGTCCGTAATCAACGGACCACCGTCGTCGTAGCGCAGGTAGTTGGTGGCGTAGTCGAGCGCCTCGCCGATTTCGCGGAGCTGCTCGCGGTCGTAACCTTCCTCGCTCGCAAGATCGAGATAGTCTGCCATCGCCTCGGCCTCCGACCGGTCCGAGAGGCCGGCGACCGCGGGGACGTGACGGAGTTCGTCGGTCAGATCGGGCGCGATCATCCGCGCGAGTTCGACACACAGCATGCCGGTCGTGATTCGGTAGTCTTCGCCGTGCAGATAGGGGTTGACGTGTTTCTCGACCAGCGGTTCGACGGCCTCGGGATCAGGGTGGTGATGATCGACGACGACGATCGGGATGTCGTAGTGAGCGAGGTTCTCGTAGGCCGGGGTGTCTTCCTCGGTCGAGCCGTTGTCAAGCATCAAAAGTAACGGCAGCTTCTGACCGTGGCGGCTCCGGTCTTCCAGCGCGAAGTTCAGATCGCGGGTGACGTCTTCCATCTCGTAGAACGGCGCTTTGCTCGGGAGGCGCTTGAGCATGTGCTGGGCTGCGTCAGCGTCCTCGTAGGTCTTCTCGACGAACCGTTCCAACGCCAGCTGGACCGGGACGCTGGCACAGATTCCATCGCCGTCCGCGTGGTGGCGCATCCTGATCGGACGTCCCTGCAGGACGGTCTTCCTGAGCAGGTGCGCGACCTCCTTCAGATCCTCGTGTAGCGGTTCGAACGCCTCCCACTCGACGAGCGGGTCGACGTCGTGGGGCTGGGCCGTCTCCTCCAGGGCGTTGTCCAGTCGTTCACGGAACTGCTCGGCCGTCGCTCCTTCGACTCGATCGAGGGACTCGACCTCGATCTGGACACCGCCGTTGCGCGATTCGACGTGACCGCTGAGCCTGACCACGTCGTCGAGTTCGATATTCGGATAGGCGCGGACGCCCGCGTCCTCGAAGGCCGCACACGGGACGACGCCGGTCTCGTCTCGCACCTGGAAGATCGTCGGCCCGCCGGTCTGGTTGATCTGGACGACCGTGCCGTCGATGTGGACGGTCGATCCGACGTGCTCCTCGAGGTCGTCGACGGTCGTCCCCTCGCCGTACTCGATGGCTTCGGTGGTGTACGATTCGGGGGCGCGTTCGGCGAAACTCAGGTCACCGTTGTCCCGCTCGTCGTCGAGTTCGACGATCAGTGCGTCGCCGACGTCGTAGTTGCCGAGCAGGTTCGACTCGTGAACAAGCCCCGATACCTGATCGGAGATGTCGACGAAGACGCCGTACTCGACGACGCCGTTGACGGTGGCGTGATAGAGCGCGCCGGATTCGACGGCCTCTCGACCGCATCTGGGGTCGAGATCGTAGACCGTCAGCTCCGGCTCGTCTTCCGAAGGAGAACGGTCGTCTGCGGATGGTGGCATCTTGGAAAGGACTCGGCTCCGTCGAGGTTTGAAGCTTTGGAAACAGTCGTCGTCCACCTCGACAGGTTTAGAAGGTGGCCGACCCGAGTTGGTCGTATGCGGCTGTTCCGTAACTCGGGGATAATCGGCATTGCCGAGTCGGCACTCACGTTCGCGCTGGAAGCGTCTCGGGACAGCCACCCGAACGAGTACATGGGACTACTCCGGGGCGAGGACGCCCGTAAGCTCGGTCTCGATGAATCGGGGACGGTCCTGACGGACGTGCTCGTCATCCCCGGGACGGAGTCCAACCCCGTCAGCGCGACGGTCAAAACCAGTATGGTCCCCAACGACATCCGCGCGGCAGGTTCAGTCCATTCCCACCCCAACGGTGTCTTGCGCCCGAGTGACGCCGACCTCGCCGCGTTCGGCAAGGGCGACGTTCACATCATCATCGGCGCGCCATACGAGCGCGACGACTGGCAGGCGTTCGATCGGGACGGCGAGCCGATCGACCTCCAGGTGCTCGACATAGATCCACCCGAGGAGGAGTTCTTCGACTTCACACAGGCCGACATCGACCGCGAGATGGCCCCCAGCGAGGACGACGACCAGGGGGGCTGGTTCTGATGGGCGATCGCGTGGTGGCACAGGGAACCTTCGATCTTCTTCATCCTGGCCATCTTTACTATCTGCGAGAGGCGGCTTCGATGGGTGATGAGCTACACGTCATCGTCGCTCGCCGCGAGAACGTCACTCACAAGGATCCGCCGATCGTCCCCGACCGTCAACGGCAGACGATGGTCGAGGCGCTCGACCCGGTTGACGAGGCCCACCTCGGGCACACCGAAGATATCTTTGTCCCGATTGAGCGGATCGAACCCGACGTGATCGTGCTTGGCCACGACCAGCACCACGACGAGGCCGCTATCGCCGATGCCCTCGCCACTCGCGGGATCGACTGTGAGGTAGAGCGGGCGAGCAGGCGGGAACCCCAATCCGGGGACGAACTGCTCTCGACAGGCCAGATAATCGATCGGATCCTCGCAGAACGTACTTGACCTCTTCCACGGCCTGAGGACGTGGAACCCCGCGCGTTGAAATATTATAGTTTCAGTACCTCACAAAGTTCGGTACTGATACTGCTTGGAGAGTGCATTCCTGACTTTCTCGGATCGAACAGTTCTCGACGGAAGCGGCTCAGCTCATAGTGATTACTGTAACGATTTACCGGGTCGACCGCACGACGCCGTGCGGTCAACCCGGAACAGACTTACAGTAATCACTATCAGGGAGCGTATCGCACAGTACGATGTCGACGACAAGATCGGCGGGGACGCGGCCGCTGCCGAACCGTTTTCCATCGGCTGA
>JAZKRQ010000217.1:0-3165 GCA_036628575.1 Halapricum sp. | reverse complement strand
CGCTAGCGGTTGTGCTCGGAGCGGTGATACTGGTCGACTTCGATACCTTCCTCGGGCTGTATATCGAGGGAGCCCATCGAGCCGCATTCCACACGCTACTGTTGCCTGTCGTGCTCGGGTCCGTGATCGCGGTCGATACGCGGTATCGCGAACAGTCGATCCTCCGAGAACGGTTTGGGGACGGCAGCCCTCGAGTCGCATGGGTGACAGTAGTTGCGATCCTGTTCGCCGGCATCGGTCCTGACCTCTTCTTCAATGGCGTCAATCTCTTCTACCCGATACACGATCAGTTCTACCAGCTCACCGGGCAGATGAAACTGTCCTCGACAGACGGATTCGTCCAGACGTTCGTCGACCTCTCACCGGCGGAGACCGGCGGAAACGGGGGCGGAAAGGTCGCTGTCGGTTCGACGAACGAAGTGGGGGACCGCTACTACACGGGTGTCGATCCACAGCCCTCGGAGCCGGGTGCTGAATCTGACGAGACTGAACGCACGTTTCCCCTCGTTACCTCCGGAGAACAACTGTTGCTGGTGCTGACCAGCGTGTTCGTCGTCGGAGCGCGACTCTTCGAAGAGCGCCGGTCCTGATCACCTACCGAACGACGTTGGCCGGCCCGTCGGTTCCGAAACCGTTTCCGATCGTCCGCTCCCTGTGCCCGCCGAAGCGCTCAACGTATCTGCACAGTATGTAAAATACCCTCATGGACACGGGCCGAGAGGGCCGACAGGTTCAATGGGCACTCGTTCTGAGAGAGACCGTGACCCGAGCAGCCGTCCGCGCAGGGTTCGATCAGTTCGTCGAGGACGCGGTCGAAGCAACTGCCGAGCACTTCGACGTGGCGCGAGCGCTCAGAAAGGGCGTCGACGGGCCGGGCGCGTCGGTCGTCGATCGGCTGTTGAACGACTCCGAAGCCGTCCGACGGCGCGTGGTCGAGCCGGAACTGGCAATCTACCGTCGACGGACGATCGACCAGTTCGACGTTATCCTCGACTACGCCGAGAGCGACGCCGGGATTGGGGAGTTTCGGGAGTCGATCCTGGAGAGCGACGCCTTCGCGGAGGAGATCCGAGACGACGTCACCCCCGAGCGTCGACGGGCAATCGTCGAGGATCTGCTCGAACGGCACCGGAAACTTGGAGAGGCCGCCGTTCCGCTGATCGAGTCGTCCGAGGACGACTTCTGGGACGCAGTCCAGGCGACGCTCGATCGAGAAACTGCCATGCGGCTCGTCGAGAAGCGGTTCGTCATCACTGGGCCGATCCGTGACCACACGGACGCGATCGCGATGACAACGACGATCGATCCTGGCGACGTGCTGGGCGGTCTCGGCGGGTTGCTCGGCGGCCGCCTCCCGACACTCTCCGTCGAGTACACCGACGAAGCCGTCCGGGCAATGCGTCAGGCCGAGCAGACGGTCATCGCCGACGCCAAGCGGGAGATCGACCGCCGGTTCGGCTCGTCCGAGGGGGTTTGAACGTCGAGTTCCAACGCCACCTATGCAGCAGAACGTACTCGGCACGGCTCTGGAGACCTGTAGTACAGATCCTACGACGGGCTATCTGCGGGACGGTAACTGTACAGCCACCCAAAGTGACCCCGGGCGCCACGAGGTCTGTGCGGTTGTCACCGAGGAGTTCCTCCAGTACAGCAAAGCCCAGGGAAACGATCTGATTACGCCTCGGCCGGATCTGGACTTCCCCGGACTGGAGCCGGGTGACCGCTGGTGTCTCTGTCTCCCGCGCTGGGAAGAGGCCCGCGAAGCCGGGAAAGCACCACCCGTAGTCCTGGAAGCGACCAACGAGGCCGTACTCGACACTGTCGACGCCGAAACGCTGAAAGAGCACGACGCCCGGAACGAGGACGTAGTAGGCGAGTCCTGATAACGACCGACTCGAATCCGTGATATGTCTCGGTGTCCAGATGTTTCCTCTTCGGAACTCCTAAGCCCGCCACGCATCTGATTTATTTCATGGACTGGACGGAGAAGTACCGCCCGTCGACGCTTGCGGAGGTGCGGGGTAACGACAAGGCCCGCGACTCCCTCAGGGAGTGGGCCGACACGTGGGAGGACCACCGTGAGGCGGTCGTCCTGCACGGCTCGCCAGGCGTCGGCAAGACCTCCGCCGCTCACGCGCTTGCCAGCGATAAGGGCTGGCCGACGATCGAACTCAACGCCAGCGACGCCCGGACCAAGGACGTAATCGAGCGCGTCGCGGGCGAAGCCGCAAAGTCGGGGACGCTCTCGCAGGGAGGCGGTGGCCGCCGCCTCGTGATCATGGATGAGGCGGACAACATCCACGGGAACGCCGACCGCGGCGGCGCGCGGGCGGTCACCTCGCTGGTCAAGGAGGCCGATCAGCCGATGATCCTCATCGCAAACGACTACTATGAGATGTCCAAGGGGCTTCGCAAGGCCACCCAGGACATCGAGTTCCGTGACGTCTCCAAGCGCTCGATCGTACCCGTCCTGCGTGACGTCTGCAGAAAGGAAGGCATCGAGTTCGAGGACGATGCCCTCGAACAGATCGCGGACATGAACAGCGGTGATCTCCGCGGGGCGATCAAGGACCTCCAGGCCTTGACCGAGGGACGAGATTCGATCGGTATCGACGACGTTGTCACGGGCGAGCGCGACACGACCCAGGGGATCTTCGAGTACCTCGATATCGTGCTCAAAGAGGGCGACGCCGAGACGGCTCTGAAATCGTCCTATGAGGTCGACGAGACGCCCGACGACCTGATCAACTGGATCGAGGACAACGTCCCAAAAGACTACGAGGGAGCAGAACTCGCTCGGGCCTACGACGCGCTGGCCCGGGGCGACCGGTGGCTCGGCCGCGTGCGGGCGACCCAGAACTACAGTTTCTGGAAGTACGCTGGCGACAACATGACTGCCGGGGTGGCAGCGGCCCGGGGAAGCGAAAAGGGCGGGTGGACCCGGTACGGACCGCCCTCCTACTGGTCGAAGCTCGGTCGTTCGAAGGGGACACGCAAGACGCGGGATTACGTCGCCAGGAAGATCGCCACGGAAAACGGCGTCAGCATCTCGACGGCCCGCCGGGAGATCATGCCGTTTCTGGCGACAATGACCCACCACTGCACGAACCGCGACCTGACGGTTGCGATGGCCGCTGCATACGACTTGGATGCCAGCCACGTCTC
>JAZKRQ010000216.1:0-3222 GCA_036628575.1 Halapricum sp. | reverse complement strand
GTCGGACACGTTAGCGGACCTTTAGCGCGTACTGACCGGGTTCGGTGACTTCCATCTCGCTCGCGATCTCCGACTCTTCGGGATGGGCGATGATGACGTAACCGGCCCAGTCCTCGGTCAGCGAGGTCGACCCGCAGGCCTGGCAGGCGTCCTCCTCAGTGATCGAGGAGTCCTGGACCCGGTGACATTCCCGACAGACCAGCCGATCAGCCATCAGTTCTCACCTGCCTGCGCCTCGCGTGCCTTGCGCTCCTCTTCGAGCCAGCCGTGCTTGCCCAGACCGACCTGTTTGGCCGTCAGACCGATCTTGCTGTCCCGGGGATTGCGCTCGTCGATGGACTTGGTGACGATCCGGGCCCGGACCGCGTCGCCGACCCCCAGCGTACGGTTGGAGTCCCTGGAGGCCAGCATCTGTCCTTCCTCGTCGTAGGCCAGGTACTCGTCGGAGATCTGGCTGACGTGTAACAGGCCATCGACGGGACCGATCCCGACGAACGCGCCGAAGTTGACGACCTCGACGACTTCGCCGTCGATGATCTCCTGCATCTTGGGGTCGAAGGTCAGTGCATCGAACTCGGCCTCGTAGTAGACGCCCGGCTTGTTGGGGAGGACCGTTCCCTCACCGATGTCGTGGACCTCGATGACTGAGACGACCGAACCGACGTCCTCGTCCATCCGGCCTTCGAGTTTGTCCTGTAGCAGTTTCTTCACCAGGTCGGGAGTTACGTCCGCGAGCTCCCTCGGCGGCACTTCGACCGTATCTCGGAGTCGTACACGTTTGTACATATTATGGTTGAGTGATATCGAGTTTGTGGTTGCCCCGTAAACTAATTACCGGAACGCCGGCGTCGAGCAGGCGTTCACGCAGGGGCTTGTCGTTCGTTACGGCGTACTCGACAGTCTCGCGCTGTGCGACTGCCAGAACCGCGTCGTCGGCGTACTCGGGCTCTGCCGCGACGACTGTACAGCGATCAGCCAGATCGCGACCGACGCTCGCGGCGGTCGCCTCCTCGCTTGCGCTGCCGGCGAGTTTGTCCAGTTCGTCGAAGACAGCCTGGGGAACCACGCAGTCCGCGCTTCCCAGCAGGCGATCGAGCTCCTCGAAGACGCGCACGTCACGTTCGACGGGCATCATCAGCGCGTTGGTGTCGAGCACGACTGTCATTCACGTAGTGTTCCGATGCCGATCAGCCGCCAGCGCGTGCCGACGCGTCGATTGATCGCTATCTTGTCGCCCTCGCGGGCACAGACCGGCCGCTTCAGTGCGACCTCGGCCTCGCCCTCGCGAGCACTGGTGACCGTCCCGACCGTGGTCGCGGTCCCGACAGTGAGCATCAGCGGCTCGTTGGTCGAGATCGGCTCGATCTCGTCGGCCTCGTCGCCGACGATCCGTTCGAGCAACTGGACGTCCATGGTGAACTGATCGTGGACCGGCGGCAGCGACCCAGGTGGGCCAGCGATCTGACCGGCGAGCCCGTCGCCTTTCGTCAGCGACGGATCCAGACCGGTGCCGACCCCGAGCAGACCGCCGGGCGTGGCTCTCTCGACGGACTGGCCGCCGGCCTGTAGCGAGCGGATCGTCGTTGTGACCGGCTCCCACTCGCTCTGACCGCCTTCCTCGACCTCGCGACCGGGTCGGAGTTCGATCTCGTCGTCAGGCTCGAGCTGACCCTGCGAGAGACTGCCACCGAGCACGCCGCCCAGAAGCGAGTCCCAGGTTGTCCCCGGGCGGTTGATGTCAAAACTCCGGGCGACCAGCATCTCCGGATCGGCGTCGGGGTCGCGATCGGGTGTGGGAATGTGTTCCTCGACGGTCTCGATCAGCAGGTCGACGTTCGCGCGGGCCTGTGCGCTGATCGGGACGACCGGCGCGCCTTCGGCGACGGTGCCCTCGACGAACTCCTGGATCTGCTCGTAGTTCTCGCGGGCGCGATCGGCGTCCACGAGATCGATCTTGTTCTGGGCGATGACGATATTATCGATCCCGATGATGTCCAGGGCCATGAGGTGTTCCTCTGTCTGGGCCTGGGGGACGTCCTCGGTCGCCGAGATGACCAGGACCGCACCGTCCATGATTGCAGCGCCGGCCAGCATTGTCGCCATCAACGTTTCGTGGCCCGGTGCGTCGACGAACGAGACCGTGCGCAGGTGCTCGGTCTCGACACCGTGCTCGTCACACTCTTGTTCTACCGTGTAAGCGGCCTGACCATCGCATTCGGGGCACTTTCGGAACGTCGCGTCGGCGTAGCCCAGTCGGATGGAGATGCCGCGTTTCATCTCCTCGGAGTGTTGGTCAGTCCACTCTCCTGAGAGGGCCTGGACCAGGGTCGTCTTCCCGTGGTCCACGTGGCCGACGAGTCCGATGTTCACCTCCGGTTGATTGTTCGATGTCATCTCGAAAGTAATCTTGCTGGATCTTGGCTCCGTGCGAGTGATAAACCTGCTGTTCCCGATCGGTCCGATGCGTTACTCGGGTGGTGATTCCGATCTGAGCGTCCACCGCGATTCGACGTTACGGTTGGCCAGTACCACCATGTTTCCGTCCTCGAGGCGGAGGCGACTCTTGCGGAGCCCGATCGACTCGACGGTCCCGGTAACGGACTCGGTCGTGACCGTGTCCCCGGGATTGAAGTCCGGATCCCGTAGCAAGTAGACGCCAGCGACGGTATCGGCGATCATATTCGACAGTGCATAGGAGACGCCCAGTGCAATGAACCCGGCAGCGGTCCCGAGGCTGGCGGCGATCGCGCTCATTCCGAGGATGCTCAACAGGGTCAGACCGGCCCCGAACCACAGGAAAACCACGACGATCAGCACGAACAGGTCGGCGATGAGCGTCTGGTCACCGCCGTAGACCTGCCCGAGTGCCGACCGCAGGGCTGCTGCCGCGATCTTGATAGCGACGTATGCGACCACGAGAAAGAGGATCGCGGAGATAACTCGCGGGATTGCCGCCGCAAGGCCGTCCGTGAACGATTCGAGGATCGACTCGATGGTCACCGCCGCGAGCGCTTTTCCGGCCATGGTGATTCATCACACACAAAAATGAAAGATCTGGCGGCGAGACGCTTTTGCGCTTCCCAGCCCACTATCCGATGTGCGCGAGTACGGGTTCGAGTTGGCGTTGTGTGCTGTCCTCGAAGACGATCAGCGGATCGTCAGTCGCCAGCTCGGGGCGCACGTCCACGGCCGGCGGATCGCCGACACCGTGGTTGTCGAACC
>JAZKRQ010000215.1:0-3237 GCA_036628575.1 Halapricum sp. | reverse complement strand
TCTGGGCCTCCGTCGTATCGCCCTGGAACTGGTCGAGCGACGACGTCTGTTCGACTGCGCTCGCGCCCGCGCCGACTGTCAGTGTCAACACGAGCATCGCCGCGATGGCGAGCCGGCTGTGCTCCGTCACTAGCTCGAACCCACGGTCGATCAATCCCACCGCAATACCCCCATATCTGTTTGTAGCGTCCTACTTACACGCATCGTGGGCTGACTAAATATTCACTATACATAACCCTGTCGAAGGGTTGAACCAATGGCTGGGAGACCATATAGCGCTCCACAGGAGATTACCGGAAAACGCAAATACTGGCCTCGTGTGGGCTATAGCCTCAGGAAATGACACTCGCCGGAGATCGTTATCGGTTACTCTATCGGCCAACCACGCCTGCGTCAGTTTCCCCTTGTCCGTCGAATTCCTCGACGAAGGCATCCAACTGTTCAGGATCGTCAGCGCCCAGGAGTGAGCGGTCGGCTGTCTCGGAGTCGGCATCGACGTTGAGGCGATCACAAATCAGGTCCGTCGTCGATTCGGCCATTTGCCGGTAGGTGGTCAATTTTCCACCGACCACACTCACGAGGTTCTCGACGCCATCGTCGGCGTGATCGAGCCTGAAGAAGCCCCGTGAGATGCCACGGCCGCCGCGTTCGTCCTCGTCAGGTGCATACAGCGGCCGTACGCCCCACCACTTGCGGACGACCGGTGCGTCAGCGACAGGGGGCAACATCGCGGCACACTCCTCGAAGGTCCGCTCGACCTCCCACTCTTCCTTCGGGTAGTCGTCCGGGTCGTCGACCTCAACACTGGTCGTTCCCAGGACGGCCTCGCCCTCGTGGGGCACGACGATATCGCCGTCGTCCGGATCCCGACAGCGATTCAACACGGGGCTGAGACCGTCATACTCGACGGAAATCATCACACCCCGAGTCGGCCGCATCTCGACGCCCACGCCCGCCATCTCCGCGAGTTGGCCGGCCCAGGCCCCGGCGGCGTTGACCACGTATTCAGCCTCGATTCGATCATCGACGGTCCCGCCCACGTCGACGCCGACGACCCTGCCGCCTTCGACTGTGAGGTCCTCGACAGGCGCATGTGGATAGATGCTTGCGCCGTGTTCGCGGGCGTCGGCGGCGTTGGCAGCCACCAGTCGCGAGGGGTAGATCACAGCGTCCGGGACCTCCATTACCCGCTCGACTTCGTCGGCGAGTTCGGGGACGCGCTCGCTTGCTTCCTCCTCCCTGAGTACTGTCGCTGGAATGTCGGCTCTCTCGCAGGCCTCCAGCTTCTCTTCGAAGTAAGCTGGGTCGTCATCCTCCAGTTGCACGAACAGCCCCCCGGTGTCGCGGATGCACTCGCCCCCGATGTCCTTGAGAACGCGGTTCTCCTCGATGCACTCTTCGGCACCCACCCGGTCAGATTCCGCGTAGCGCGCGCCGCTGTGTAACAGGCCATGTGAGCGCCCGGAGGTCCCGCTCCCCAGTCCGTTCCGGTCCACAAGTGTAACGTCAACGCCCCGAAGTGAAAGATCTCGGGCGATACCTGTACCCGTTGCACCCCCGCCGATCACGAGAACTGTTGTCGATCCCATAGGTTACATTCGGCCACATAAGTAAATACGTTCCGCCACACTAGATGCGTTGACGCTGCCACTGTCGGCCCCGCTACTCGTCGACGATGCCACCGTTGATGTAGTACTCGATCCGGTCGTTCGTGGACTCGGCGACCTTACTGAAGGTGATGACGCGCTCGCCTTCGACTCGCCGATCGGATTCGATCTCCAGGGTCAGGTGAAATTCCCGGAGATGGGTGAGCAGCGCGTCGATCGTTTCCGGATCACCCCGAACGGTGTGGCGCTCTCCGACCGTCTCGCCTTCGGCAACGGCCTCAATGGTCTCGGCCATCGGGGACAGTATCGACTCTCCGAGATCCTGTGCCCGTTCGCGCCGCCTTTCTGGGGATTCGTCGAACTCGACGGTCTGGAACGCCTCCCTGAGAAGGCGCGAAAAGAGGAAGTCCCGGCCGTACTCGAACGGTAACGAGAACGCGTACGCGAGTTCCGAGTGATGCGTCGACTCGGTTGTGTACTTCAAAAGCGATGTTCCGTCTTCGGACTTCATCACCACTCCCTCCCGGCCCTCGGTGTCCAGTATTTCGATGGCGTCCCGAACGGCCGTTGGTCCGTCTTCAGCGGCGTGCCAGCCGAACGTACGCGGCTGGGAGAATCCGTATTCCTCGCACACTTCCCGACGCTGTTCAGGCGGGAGTGGACGCCCAGTCACACGATCACGGATACCGAACACGCGGAATTCGTTCGTCTCGACCTCCTCGTAGTCGTGGGGGGTATAGGGGTTTTCCGGACCGATCAATTCCGCACAGAGAGTCTTCTCGGGATGGTCTTCAAAGAACGCTGCTGGATCAAGTGACTCCTGCGCTCGCGCGGTCGTATACGGACAGACGTACCCACTCCGGGTGAACGCCTTGGTCCCGTCGACGTCGACGATTCTGACGTTGAACCCGTCGAGTTTCTCTTCGACAATGATCCGGTCATCCTCGAAGTATTCTGGGATCCCTGGATCGAGCACGAGAACGCGTGGGACGCTCGGGTAACCACGCACGATCGCGCCGGTGGTCTCAACGACGACCGTCCCGCGCTCGACGCCGTGGCGGGCATCGGCCAGGTACTGGTATTCCAGACCGGCGTCCGACTGGGACTGGAAGTGTTCGAACAGTTCCGACGGCGCGTCGGCGGTGGTGTCCAGCCGATCGTACCACTCGTCCCTGTCCATATCTAGATTTACGCGGGATTCGATGAAAAGCGACGGGGGTGGTTCTATGGGCTTTGCCGTTCAAATTGTTCGTATGTCTCCGGAACTGCCACGGCAGCAGTTCGTGCTCGACACGTCGCTTTTCATTACTGAAGAGATCCGAGAGGACGAGGAATCGCTGGAAGAGGCCGTTCTCAGGCTCCTCGATCTCATTGCGACGGCGCGGCTCGAACTCAATATCTCCTGCCACATGCCCCCCTCGATCCACGACGAACTCGTGACGATGCTCCGCGAGCGGGCTGTCGCCGAGGAGGTATTCGAGCGGCTGGAGACGTGGGTCGTCCGGAAAAGTCCCGACCGGTACGGCGTGAATATCCCGGCGGATATCGTCTATCAGTTTGTCGACGAGATGAGCGACCGCGTCGACCGCGGGCTCCGGGTTTCCGAGGAGGCTCTCCGGGAGGTCGAACA
>JAZKRQ010000214.1:0-3242 GCA_036628575.1 Halapricum sp. | reverse complement strand
TGGTCCCGGTGACGTCGAGGACGTCGTCGCGATCTCTCCGGACGAACCGGCGTCGTTTGCGATCATCGAGACCGAAAGCGCCGACGGATACATCGACTTCGAGCGAACGGCGACGTTCGAATTGGACGGCGAGCGGATCGTCCGAGGTTCGACCCGGACGCTTGCGGACCTCGACGGCGACGGGTACGAGGAACTGCTATGTCTCGTCCAGGGAGACGAGACGCAAGCCCTAGTCGTCATCTCGCCGGGAGACGGCGGCGTAATCGGGCGTTTCGAGAGCGGGCGACTATTCACTCCGACGGTCCAGGAGACCACGACTCCCTCGGGTGAAGGGAACGGACTGATAACGTTCACAAGCGACGGCGACCGCTTTACTGTCTCCGTCACGAACGGCATCGAGGAAGTCTGGAGCCGACAGCAAGACATATCGCGGCGTGGGCCCGTCGGAGGTGATTCCCGACCCGCAGACCTCGCTGGCGAAGTAGGCGACACCGAAGCGGTCGCGGTCGCCACGACGGCACCTCAGGGCGGCGCGAAAGTCGACATCTATGACGTCACCGGTGGCGATCGCCTGGACACGATCGTCCTCGAACCGTTCGACGAGCAGGTCAACCCGGACGAGGACCCACTCGCGCCAGCCACACGCGTCCAGCAACTGCCCGCCCCCGAAGACGAGGAGCCGAACCTCGGCGTGATCGCGGATCCCACAGGGGACGGCGACGCGCGACTGTACGTCGTCGATCCGCGCGAGAGCAAGGTGCTGATCAGCGGCGATGCCACCGACGGAGCGTTCGTCGAGATCGGATCAGCGGTAGGCCTGCTCGGCAACGACGCCGGTCTCCGTACGGTGGACGTAACGACGGGAGTCGCACTCGAAGCGGCTGGCGGCCCGGCAGTGGATCTGTCCTGGGAGTTCGACGACGACACCGATCGGGTCACGAGAGTTACCGTCGAGGATCGTCCGGTCGCGATCACGACAGACCGGTCGACGGAAGTCAGACTACCGCCCGGCAATCACACCGCCGAGGTAGCAGCGACCAGCCCGGATGGGTTCACCGTCTACGACAGTACGACAGTCTCAGTGACGGGTAGCTCTTCGGTCGATGCCCTGCTATATGCGGCGGCAGGCGTCTCGGTTCTGGGGCTGTTTGGAACACCGATCGTCGAAGCGGTCCGACGGAGGGTCAGAGCATGACGATGATCGAAACCACCAACCTGACAAAGCGGTTCGGCGAGACGGTCGCAGTCGACGACATCGATCTGGTCGTCGAGGAGGGCAGTGTCCACGGATTCGTCGGGCCGAACGGCGCCGGCAAGACGACGACGATGCAACTGCTCGTCGGTCTGTTGAACCCGACCGAGGGCGAGGCGACCGTCGGCAGCGAACCCGCGGGCTCGAAAGCCGCCAAGGAACTGATCGGCTACTCCCCCCAGGAACTCGCGTTGCGGGAATCGATGACCGGTCGCGGCTACCTCGAATACATGGGACGAGCCGCGGGGATGGGCAAGGCCGACGTGCGCGAACGGGCCGACGAACTCCTGAAGTGGCTCGACCTGGAAGAAGCGGCCGGCCAGCGTGTCGGCGCCTACAGCGGCGGGATGAAACGCCGGCTCAGCCTGGCCCAGTCGATGATCCACGATCCCGAACTGCTCATCCTCGACGAGCCGACGACGGGACTGGACCCTTCCGGGCGACAGAAGATCATGGACGCCCTGGAGGAACTCCCCGAAGAGGGGATGACAGTCTTCGTCAGTAGTCACGTCCTCTCGGAACTGGAGCAGTACGTCGGAACTGTGACAATCCTCCGGGACGGCGAGATCGTCATTACCGACACCATTGACGCCGTCCAGCAGGCCTACGGGGGGCAGGCGCTCGCCGTCGAGACCGACGACGACGAGACCGTCGCCGAGTTGCTGGCCGACATCGAAGCGGCCCGCGGCGTCGAACTTGAGGACGACCGACTGGTCGTGATGACCGACGACGCCGACGAACTCCGACAGCGGCTGCAGGCGCTGCTGGTCGAGCACGACGTCTCACTGCGGTCGATGTCCGAGGCCGGAACGCTCCAGGAAGTCTTTGCGGATATCGTCGAGGAGGGTGACCAATGAGTCTCCGTATGTTCGTCTCTGGCACCGTCAGGGACAGCACCCGGCCGAAGATCCTCGCCGCGTTCCTGCTCCCGTATTTCGGCGTGACAGTGCTGCTCGCGACGGCGCTGGGCAATACGGGTCACGACAATCTGGGGCGCGCACCGCTTTTTACCCAGGAACAGGTCCTGCTGGAGCTGTACGGCCAGCTATCCTTCGTCTGGCTCGTGGCCTTCCCGATGGTTCTGGTGGCCGTACTCGCGGCGACGAACGTCGCGAGTCACCTGCAGTCGGGCACCTTTCGGGTGTTGCTGAGCAAGCCCGTCAGTCGGTGGGAGCCGTTGCTCGGTGCGTTCGTCGGGATCGTTCTCGTGGGCTTCCTGACGACGCTGTCGGGCCTGTTGGTCGGCGGAGCCGCCCTCTATTACACGACGGGGACGAGCGCGCTGGCACTCGGTGGGAGCGTCCTCTCGCTGCTTCCCGGGACGCTGATGTATGCGCTGGTAGTCACGATATTCGTCGCGGCAATCGGGACGCTACTGGCGGTCGTTACCGGGACCCGCCTGCAGACCGCCCTCGGGACGGCACTGCTCCCGGTGTTGTTCTTCGCGTTCATTTTCGTCCGCTTCCTGCCGGTCGGAGAGCTCTACGAAGACCTCTTCCTGTACGTGCCGGACGTCAACTACCACCTCGGGAACGTCTACACTACTGTCCACGGCGCGTTCGGAACCGAATTCACGCCCGCCACGCGGGAGTCCATCTCGACCGTCTCGGGCGTCTACGACGTCGGCAGCGTCTGGACCGACCCACTGCTCGGTGGGATCGGCGGATCGACGCCGCTTGCGGGATACGTGCCGCCAATAATCTCGGTCGTCGTCGTCGTGATCCTCTCGATCGCTGCGCTCGCCGGTGCCGTCTATCGCTTCGAGCGGATGGACGTGCCGTGATAGGGACGGTTGTCAAGAGGGAGTTCGTGTGTCTCGGATACTATCGGTGAACCGCGTTATCCCGATGTCCCCTGCTGGATTACACAGAACGGTAAACACGGTTTCGTCGAGATTGTCGGAGATCCGCTTCTCGGCTGACCGACGCTCTGTTTCCACAGCTATCTTGGCTGCGGGCGTTGAGGGCAATTCTGTGAGTACGGTTCGGGT
>JAZKRQ010000213.1:0-3251 GCA_036628575.1 Halapricum sp. | reverse complement strand
CAAGGCGCTGTACTTCGACGATCCCGACGGGAACGGCCTGGAGGTCTATCTCGACACGCGAGAGACGCAAGAGCAGTCCAACTGGCAGGGGAGAAACGAGCCGTTCGATCCGACTGGGCTGTCCTAGAGATACCGATTGACGATGCTCGTCACGCGGCTCCGCAGTCCGTCTTCTCCCTCGACGGTCCCGTCCGCCGTGACGACGTACTCGATGCCGTACTTCTCGATGTGCAACTCGGCGGCTGTCTCGTCTACGATGACTTCGAAGCCGTTCTCTTCGAGGCGGTCGCGGATCTCCCCGAACTCCTCAGGTACTTCGCTGCCCTCGATCGGTGCCAGCCGTCCTTCCGGGAAGCCGTACCGCGGAATGCCGCGCTTACGGATCTCCTCAAGCAGGTCTTCGGCCGGCCACTCTTGCCACTCGGGCCACTCCGCTTCGAGCCGCTCGAGGAAACTGATCAACACCAGTTGCTCGTCGTCGGAGTACTCGGGGTTCGATTCCGCCGTCGTGTACGTCTTTCCGTCCACCTCGTACTCCCAGTCGGCGATCGTCGTGCCCTCGGGTCGACCGACGATGACGGCCTCGTCCGGATCGTCGTCCTCGGTGTCGAGGACCCACGCCCCTACGTTCATCATACGTCCCTCCGCGCGTCTCACACTTTGTCTTTCCGCTCGTGACGTTTCCGCGGGTATTTACCTCCCAGCCGTCTACCCACGCCCAATGACACGCATCGACGTCGTGGACAACCACGGCCAGTTCACCCATCTGGAGCAGCGTGCCCTCCGGGATATGGGCGTCGACGTCGAGTTGATCGACAACGATACGCCACCCGAGGAGATCGACGCAGACGGACTCGTCCTCTCGGGCGGTCCCGATATCGACCGCATCGGAAACAGCCCCGAGTACCTCGATCTTGATATCCCCGTGTTCGGCATCTGCCTGGGGATGCAGATCATCGCCGCGGAACGCGGCGGCCGTGTCGGCGAGGGCGAGTACGGCGGCTACGCTGACGTCACCGTCGAGATCGACGACGAGAGCGACCCGCTCGTGGGGTCGCTCGCCCCCGAAACGCGGGTGTGGGCTAGCCACGCCGATGAGGTCAAGGAGGTCCCGCCCGGCTTCAAGCGGACGGCCCACAGCGACGTCTGCGGGGTCGAAGCCATGTCGAACACCGACGACGACCTCTACGGCGTCCAGTGGCACCCTGAGGTCGCCCACACCGAGGAGGGCGAAGCTGTCTTCGAGAATTTCCTCTCGATCTGCGAGTGATTCCGGCCACTGCAGCCGGCCGCATTGCAGGCCAGGTACCGGTCGTATCGGGTACTTTTATTCTCCCGCGGCGTGGTCGTTAGATCGATGACAGCGACACAGGGGGAACTGGCTGCTCTCTCGCGGTTCGTCTTCCGTGCTCCTCGGTGGTACGTGACGCTTACGTTCGCGCTGGTGATCGCAGCGATGAGCGGGGTCGCCGCCTTCGACTCGGCGTTCGTCCTTGAGGACGCCTGGCGGGGCGTGTTCTTCGTCGGACTTCCGACCGTCGTCGCGAGCCTGACGATGCCGATTGTCGACCACCGACTCGGGGGCCATATCACGCCGAATCGCGCTTCGTTGCTCGCGCTGACGTCGGAGCTCCTCGTCATCGGTATCCTCACCGTCGCGGCGGCCGTCACCGTCCTGACGCCGCTCGGCCAGCCGTTCGTCTTCGACGCGTTGCTGGTCGCGCTTGCCTCCGTATTCGCCCTCCAGTTGCTGATCGTGATGGCCGTCTCCCGACACAGGCTACTCGTCGCCGCGATCCCGGCGAGCGTCCAGACTGCTGTCGCCGCCTTGCTCCTTTTTGTCTACACCGGTACGATGCGTTACTTCCAGTTCGGCGGGCGATGGATTGATCGGCTGTTCTCCCGGGCCGAGCACACCGACATCCCGGCGGTCATCCCGCCGGACGACTTTCTGCTTCTTGGGACGATGTGCGTCCTCTATGCTGGGGCAGTCTGGCTGTTCCTCGTCGTCATCGACCGTCCCTGGAAGCGAGGTCTCGGGGTCAGTGCTCTCGATTTCATCCAGGGTTTCATTGGCCACATCGCGGAAGGATCTCGCGAACTGGAGGGCTTCTTCGAGGAGATCGGCGAAGACGCTGTTGTCCCCGTCACCGTCCTGTCCTTCCGTCGGCCCAGCGGCGAGGAGAAAGCACGGTTCGTCCTCCCGATGATTCACCCGGGGCCGATGGGCGACATCGGCGGCGGGAACCTCCCGAAACGGATCGCCGAGCGGGCCGAGGGTCTCGCTTTCCCGCCCCATGCCACCGCCGGTCACGACTTTAACCTCGTGACGGAACGTGAGGTGAGCACGCTCGTCGACGCCGCTGAGACCGCCTCCCAGCGCATCGAGTACTCCGGCACTGCTACCCGCGGCCATCGCGTCGAGTCCGGCGAGGCGACCCTGACCGGCCACGCCATCGACGGCGGTATGCTTTCGATCGCGACCTTCTCGCCGGGCTATGCTGACGACATCGAGTACGGCGTCGGCCTCTCCGCGATCGCCGAGGCTCGGTCCGACGGCGTCGAGGACGTGCTGTTAGCCGACGCTCACAACTGCAACAACGGACTGGAGGGACCGAAACTTGGGCACGTTGTCCCCGGAAGCCGACGCTCGTTCGATCTGATGGAGGGGGTTGGACAACTCGCTGATCGACTCGTGGCCGCCGATCAGGCTCCGATCGAACTCGGGACGGCCCACGACGAGACGCCCTGGGAACCCGAAGACGGCATCGGACCACTCGGGATCCGCGTCGCCGTCCTCCGGGCGGGCGGCCACACGACCGCCTACGTCCTGATCGACGGCAACAACATGATACCGGGTCTGCGCGAGCGGATCGTCGAGGAAGCGGGCGATGTCGACCTCCTCGAGGTGATGACCTCCGATACGCACGTCGTCAACACGGTCGAAGCCGAAAACCAGGTTGGTACGGCGGTCCCCGAGGAGGAGTTGATCGAACTGATCGACGACCTCGTCGGACAGGCCCGGGCGGATCTCGAACCCGTCGAGGCCGGCATGGAGACCGAACGGGCTGAGGTGACCGTCTTCGGTAACGACCGCACGGAGACGCTCGCCAGCACGGCCAACGCCGTGGTGTCGATGGGGGCGGCCCTGGCCGGCGCGTTCATCGCGGCCGTGTTCGCGCTCAGCGTCCTGTTGTTCTTTTTAACGTAAGTCACTCACTTCCGCGTGCGTCGGAGCGGGCTGAGAGGCC
>JAZKRQ010000212.1:0-3305 GCA_036628575.1 Halapricum sp. | reverse complement strand
TCAACGAGCGAGCGGGGCCAGTGCCCCCGAGCGAAGTAGGGGAGGGTAGTTTACCCCCAGCTGTACGATGGCGACCCAAGCTGGCCGCCGATGCCGGACGAACAGATCGAGCAGTTCATCGATCGCTCCGTACCGGATGACGTCTCCGAAGACGTCAAAGAGCGGTTTCGTGACCTGCGGAAGAACCCACCGCAAGAGGGGAACGCCGCCGAGACGACGATCGCGGACGTCGAGCCCAGAAGCTTGAAGTCGATGCTGTACACCTTCGATATGGGTGACAACTGGGAGCACCACGTCGAGCTCCGGGACGTGAGAGCGGAGCCACCGGAAGAACCACGTGTCGTCGGCGAGCAAGGTAACCCACCCACAGGAGGATATTGATCGATGACACACACCTGTGAGGACTGCGGTGGGGAATTCGAGACGTTGAGCGCACTCCGTCTGCACGACTGCCCGGACGAGCAGGACGACGGTTTGTTCACCGAAGCCATCAGGGAAAGTATGGCCAAGCGGAGCGAGGAGCGTCGCAAGGAAGACCGGCGGGCTCGACGAGCAGCCCCGGACGACCTGGAGGAAAACCTGACCCGGGCAGCGGAGGGGGAACCCGACGCAATACACGAGTTCCTGGGGGTCTACGAACGGGAACTCGCTGCGACATACGGTGACGATGGATACTGGGGACTCTATCGGGTGTTCCACGAACCAGCCGTAGAGGTCCTTGATGACGTCGTCGCGACAGAGGGATGGTCGTACCTGCTCGAGGTCCTCGAGGCCTACTGGCCCGAGACGACACTCGATTTCGAAGGGTACGAGGATATCTCGCGGTTCGACGACTACGAGACCCGTTACGCCGACTGGGGAGCGTTCCCGCACGTCAGCCATGTCCTGACGAACGTGACGAGCCGACACCTGATCCGGACGCGCCGAGACGAGGGTGTCGAAGCGATCCCTGCCGATGCGTTGCAGTACCTGGCAATGTTCCACCGCCACCCGGCGGATGAGGGCGCGTGGCTCGAGTCGATGGCCTACGGCTGGGGAATCGGCCACCCGGATCACTCCGTCGTCGAGACGATCATCGGCGTCGTTGACGGGGCGTTCGACGTTTGGGCCGGCGCAGTCATCGAGCACGCGATCCACGCCGATCAGGCGGCTGCGGCCGATCTGCTGGAGACGGTGTTCGATCGCGTCGAGGTATCCCATCCGGCCATGCTGTTGCGTGGCATCTCCCAGGTGGCAAAAGATCGCTATCCGACCGAACCGCAGTATTTCGACTGGGAGGACGAGAATCCGGAACTCGAAACGGACGGGTTCGTCTGGGACGACGACGTCCGCCAGCGTCTCCGCGATGTCGTCGAGGAATCGGGCGTCTTCGGTCACCGACCTGGCGAGTGGACTTTCGAAGATCTGGAAGTCTAGAAGCCGGCCTGCTCGAGTTCATCCAGGAACGCGGGCCGGTTCGCGTGTTTCTCCCGCAGGTGGTCGAGAAACGCTTCGAACGGCTCCTCGAGGCCGATCGCGTCCAGTTCCCGCAGGTGATCGATCACAGTCCGGTAGTGATCCCGTCCCGTGTCGTCGGCCAGATACGGTTCCAGGCGATCCCGGTATGCCTCGAAGTACGCCTCCGGATCGATATCGGCGACCTCCGAACGATAGCGCCTGAAGAGTTCGAGCTCCTCACGATCGAGTACTTTCGAGAACGCCTTCTCGCGCTCGCCGTCGTGGAGATAGAGCTCGATCAGCTGTTCGGGGTCGAGCCGGCCGAGCTGCGTGACGATCGTATGGCGGGTCGATTCCCACTGGTCGTCCGAACAGGCCTGCTCGAGTTCCTCGTAGGCCTCCCAGTCTTCGTGGCGAACGACTAGTGTCTGCAACACTTCACGGTACCGTTCGGGATCGCGCTCCCGGTAGAAATCCGCGGCCAGTCGCTGGATATCCGGTACGAAACGGAACGTGTCGAGCCCCTCTTCGATGACGTCCGCGGCCCGGTCGTCCCGGCCGCCCGCCAACAGCAGATCGATATACTGCCGGTAGAAGGTCGTCGATTCGTCGTAGACTTCCTCCAGAACCCGCTCGAGGGCGTCCCGTTCGTCGAGTTCCTCCAAGACATGCAGGTACGAAGAGACGACAATCTGTTCGCGTGGGGATAGCTCACTCTCGAACTCGGGCACGTGTGGCTCCAGCAATGACAGCCAGTGTTCGAGGTCCGCCTCCGTCACACAGACCTCCCGCAACGCCTCGTCGTAATACTCCCTGACGAAGCCGAATTCCGCGGATTCGAACTGCTCGAAGAGATACTCGATGTGATCGCTTCTGTCCACCTGAGTCGGATCAGCGGCCCCAAGGCAGTTCGCGTACGCTTCGACCGCGCGTTCGACCGCATCGCCGTAGTGGCCGCTGCTGTCGTCGATCCGACCGAGGTTCTCCCGGATCGCCTCCGCAATCGCCTGGTAAATCGTCAGCGCTTGCTCGTCGTTGCCACGCGTACGGTAGGTCTCGGCGAGATCGTAATACTCCTCGAACTGGAGGTGCGTATCGTACTCGACGATGCCGCGCCGGCCGATGGCGTCCTCGAATCGCCGATTTATGTCGCGTCTGTAGTCCGCGAGGCTCTTCTCGGTTGGCGCATCGACGAACGCCAGAAATCGCTCCCGGAGGTCGTTATCACCGTCGAGCACGTCCTCCAGGAACGTCCGGAGCGTCTCTGGATCAGCCCCGGCGAGTACCTCATCGATATCGGGTTCCACACTGTTTGACAGGGCTGTGGGATCGTCATCTCGCTGGCGATCGTCGTCCGTCGCCACGGCAAACAAGTCGTCAAACCGGTCGGCCACGGTCAACAGGACCGCGACGACGTGCTTGCACTCGCCGGCGTAGTCGTACGGGCAGGAACACCAGGGGTCGAACCCGTTAGCTGAGAGATCGACCGTCGTCCGGTATTCGCGGGAGCCACGGACGCGTGCAGTCACTTCCCTCCCCTCGACGGTCACGTCCCGAACGCGACCCTCTTCGTAGTAGTTGACCCCACGCTGGAAGGACTGGGCGGTACAGATCTCCCGAATCGCCTCCCGTGTCGGTTGCTGAAGATCGTCACGTGGAGCCGGTTCCGCCGGCTCGGCGTCGGTGGGTGACCAGTCGTCGATGGGCACGTGTTCGGCGATTGCCGGGAGTCCACGCGCTTGGACTTCCTCCAGAAAGCCGATCGCGGTATCGCCCGCATCGACAGGACCCCAGCCGTGGTGCGTGCCCCAGTATCGCGTCGCCCAGACGAGATCCCCGTCGACGACGATCCCGACGTTGCCGACGAT
>JAZKRQ010000211.1:0-3328 GCA_036628575.1 Halapricum sp. | reverse complement strand
TCAGTTGACGAGTCGTCCATCTCGTCGGCGACCCGCTTCGATCAGTCCCCATGCCGCTGGTATCCCGCTGCGAGCCGATCCTCGGCAGTTGGCGAGCCTGATGAGGATATACCCGTCAATCCCCGACTCGCCGCTCGAACAGCTCCCGGACCGCGTCCTCGACGGTATACTGCGTATCCCAGCCCAGCGTCTCGTGGGCGGCCGTGGTGTCGACGGCGAACTGCTCGACCATCGTTTCCTCGCCGGCGCGGGGGTTCTCGACCAGTTCGACGTCCACGTCGATGCCGTAGTCGGTGGCGATCGCCTGAACCCGCTCGGCGACGGTCATCACGCTGGGATCCTGATCGCTGGCGATTTCGTACTTTTCGACGCCGGTTTCGCCGGCCGCGAGTTGCTCTTTGAATCGCTCGGCACTGCGGACGTACGCGCGGGCGACGTCTTTGACGTGGATGTAGTTACGGGCCTGGCTGCCCGGCTCGTAGACCGTCAGCGGTTCGTCGGCCATCGCCCGCCCGAGGAAGAAGTTAATGACTGTGCCCTTCGAGACCACGTTGTCGCCGACGATGTGGTCGCCATACAGATTGGACTTCATGAACAGGTGCGCGGGGAACGCGCCGTCGGCGTAGGTCTCGACGAGGCGCTCGCCGAGGACTTTCGTCCGGCCGTACCAGTTCATCGGATCACGCGGCTGGTCGAGCGTGATCGGGAACTGCTCGGGATCGCCGAGAACGGCCATGCTGAATGGGAAGGCCATCGCCGCGCCGGTCTTCCGGCAGAACCACGCGACGTTGGCGGTCCCCTCGACGTTGACCGCCTGGGCGAGATCGGCGTTGTTCCTGCAGTCGTCGACGCCGCTGATCGCCGCCAGGTGGATCACGACGTCCGCGCCCGCCAGGGCGGTTTCGAGGCGGTCGCGCTCGCGGATATCGACGTGCTGAATCTCGACGTCGCCGACCTGCCGGACGTCCCCGCGATAGAAGTTGTCGATCCCGGTGACTGTCCACTCGGGGTGGATCGCCTGTAGGCGCTCGATCACGCGGCTGCCGATGTAACCCGCGCCGCCGGTCACGGCGACGTGGAAATCGTCGTCTTCGGTCATAGGTGTCGGTCCGACCGTGTGTCGGTTATCGTTGTCGTTCCGATCTCGTGTCGGCAGACACTTGTCGTTCCGTGAGCGTGTCTGCCAGGTCGCGAACCCCCTCCCGAAGCGTCCACTCGGTCTCGAAGCCGGTCTCGGCGACGCGGTCGAAATTGACGTGATAGGAGGGACCGGGATGCTCGTCCTCGAGGTAGGTGATGTCGACGTCGCCGACTTCCTCGCTGACGACCTCGGCGATCTCGCTGATGCGGTAGTTGCCGTCGTTGCTGCCGACGTTGTAGACCCGCCGGTCCCAGTCCTCCGGGGTAACCGCGGCGTGTTTGAACGCCCGGGCAGCGTCCCGGACGTGGATGAACGGTCGCCAGTTGGTCCCGTCACCGTACACCGTGAGCGGGCGGTCGGTCAGCGCGCGGAAGACGAACAGGTTGACCACGAGGTTGAACCGGATCCCCGGCGAGTAGCCGAAGTTCGTGGCCATCCGCAGTGCCGTCGCGTCGAACTCGCCCTCGTCGGCCCGCTCGATCAGTTCTTCCTCGGAGGCGACTTTCGTCTCGGCGTAGGGATTGAGCGGGTCCATCTCGGTGGTCTCGTCGATGTCCGTCGCCGTCGTCCGCCCGTAGTTGTTACACGAGGACGCGAAAACGACGTTGTCGACGCCGAGTTTCGCCGCGGCCGTGAGGACGTTGGTCGTCCCGTCGCGATTGACCGCGAACGTCTCTTCACGGCGATCGTGGGTCGAGGACGCGCCGGTGATCGCTGCCAGGTGGATCACCGTGTCCGTCCCGCGCATCGCACTCTCGACGTCGCCGTATTCGCGAACGTCCCCGCGCCGGAACGCGAGGCCGTTTCCGAGTTCAGCCTCCAGCAGGTTCCGGGGCGAGCCATTGTCGAGGGAGTCCAGTACCGTGACCCCCTCGACGGCCGGCTCGTCCTGCAACAGCGGTAACAGGGCGCTGCCGATGTAGCCACAGCCGCCGGTGACGAGTACGTGCATCTTACTCGTCGGGTTCGAGCACGCCCGGCAGGAATCGATCCTCGTGGGCCTCGATGCGGTCGGCGTATTCGGTCAGCGTCGCGAAGACGTCCTCGATTCCCTCGGCGAAGGTCTGGTCCTGGCCGTCGATGAGATCGAGATAGCGGTCGTTCTCGATCTCCATCTTGTGGGTTTCGTCCTCGTCGCGCGGGTTTTCGAAGTGCTCGACCTCGACGTCAAGATCGTAGTCGGCGGCGACCTCGGCGATGGTCTCGCCGGCCTCGACGATAGAGATGGCACGCGTGACCTGGTTGTAAACGGTCAGATCGTTCGGGCGCTCGTCGGGGTCGATCAGCGCCACGCGGGCCAGGCCCTCGACGGCGTCTTCGAGGCTGATGAACGGCTTGCGCTGCTCGCCCTTGCCGTAGATCGTCACGGGGTAGCCGGAGACGGCCTGTGCGGCGAAACGGTGGGCGACGACGCCGAAGTAATAATCGAAGTCGAAGCGGGTCTTGAGTCGGGGATCCTGGCGGGTCTCCTCGATCTCGGTCCCGTAGGTGATCGCGGTGCGGACGTCCGAGATGGGGATGTCGAACTGGCTGTGGGCCAGGCGCATGTTCGCCGCGTCGTGGCTCTTCGTGAGGTGGTACCACGAGCCGGCCATAGCCGGGAAGGGGACCTCGTCGGTCTCGCCCTGGTTCTCCATAGTCGCGCCGCCTTCGGGGATGGGGAACTCGGGGGCCCCGTAGACGCCCGTTGTGGTCGTCTCGACGAAGTGGGTGTCGGTCATGTCGTGTTCTTCGAGCCCCCACAGCAGGTTCCGCGTGGCCTGCATGTTGTTGTGCTGGGTGTAGTTGGCCCGCTCGCCGTTGATCTGGCTGTAGGGCGCAGAGGGCTGGGCCGCGGCGTGGACGATCGTGTCCGGTTCGTGGACTTCGAGCAGCTGGTCGACGAAGGCCTTCTCGGTGAGGTCGCCTTCGACGAAGGAGAGGTTCGTCAGCCCGAGGGTTTCCTCGGCGGCATCGATGCGCTCGTCGATAGAGGCGATCGGGACGGCGCTGACGGAGCCGATCTCCTCGACCCACTCGCGTCGGCCGAAGTTGTCCACGAGGACGACGCGGTCGTCGGTTCGGTCCGCGATTCGCAGGGCGGCCGGCCACCCGAGGTAGCCGTCGCCGCCGGTGATCAGGATCGACATCGGTGTTACTCACTTTCTGAGTAACGACGATAAGTCTTTTTGTCTGTGGTCACAGCTG
>JAZKRQ010000210.1:0-3328 GCA_036628575.1 Halapricum sp. | reverse complement strand
GGTCGTCGCGCCGACCCTCCCCGAGGGGCTGGCGGTCGACACCGGCC
This sequence comes from Halapricum sp., assembly GCA_036628575.1. Taxonomy (GTDB): domain Archaea; phylum Halobacteriota; class Halobacteria; order Halobacteriales; family Haloarculaceae; genus Halapricum. Next base: position 3,281 of record JAZKRQ010000210.1, on the reverse strand, counting down.
CGGAAGGGCGGGCCTGGCTGAGCGTCGTCGGGTTCGTCATGGAGGACATCCGTCCGCGGTTCGTCCCGATCGGACTCTCGTTTCCGGAACTCAACCTCCGGACGTACGTCCGCTACGGCGACGCGTCGGGGATCTACTTCTACAATCTCGACGCCGACGACCGGATCGGCGTGCCGATCGCCCGCAGGCTCTTCCGGTTGCCGTACTACCGCGCGGAGATGTCCGTCACCGAACGCGACGGGGCGATCCGGTTCCGAAGCCAGCGCATCCACAGCGGCGTCCCGCCGGCGTCCTTTGATGCGACCATCGAACCACGGGGATCGCCCGAACCGCCTGACCCGGCGTCGACGGCGGCGTTTCTGGTGGAGAACTACCGGTTTTTCGTCGAGGGTGACGGGCAGCTGTATTACGGTGAGATCGAACACGACCCATGGCGAATCCAGCCCGCGGGGCTGACGGTCCGGACGAACACTCTCTTCGAAGCCTCGGGGTTCGACCGACCGGACGGCGAGCCGCTGGTTCACTACGCGCCGCGGGAGTCCGTCACTGCCGGGCGACTCCGACGTGTCGAGCACAGAATATAAGCCCGGGACGGACACAGGGACGAACAATGAGCGACGAGCCAGCCGGCGAGTCAGACCCCGCGAGGACGGAGGGTAACTCGGCCGGGCAACCGACGACGGCCGAGCGATCGGTGGTGACCGACCCGGAGGGCACCGATCCCGACGAGTACACGACCGACGTTCGGACGCTCGATTCGCGTGTCCGACTGCTGTGGATCGGGCGAGCGCTCGTGATCGGGCTCGTCCTGGGCGGTGTAGCGACGGCGGCGACGCTATCGGCCGCGCCGGAGTGGGTGTGGATCGGTCCGGCTGTGTTCGTTCTCGTCGCCGGGCTGGGGACCGTCCACGCGATACTCCTGTATCGGATCTGGTCCTACGAGGTCCGGGAGGACTCGTTGCTGCTCGAACGCGGCGTGATCACGCGTGTCCAGACGGTCGTCCCCTACGTCCGGGTCCAGCATATCGACACCAGCCGCGGCCCGATAGAGCGGGCGGTTGGGATCTCGTCGCTGGTCGTCTACACAGCGGGCTCTCGCGGGGCGGACGTGACGATCCCCGGACTCACGCCGGGCGAGGCTGCCGACCTCCAGGCCCGGTTGAAGGTACTGGCGATCGAATCAGAGGGCGAGGACGCCGTCTAGCATGCAACTCGATCCACTCTCGATCCCCTACCGCTCGGTCGAACGCGGTCTCCAGGCAGTCGTCGGGGTTGCCATCGCCGGCATCGCCGGCGCGGGCTCGATCGGCGGTCCCGAGGGGATCGCGGTCTTCGCCGTCGTGCTGCTGCTCGGGATCGCTCTCTCGATCGGGTGGCAGGTGGCCTACTACCGACGCTTCGAGTACCGCATCACCGAGGATACCTTCGACATCGACTCGGGCGTGCTCTCGCGGCGTTCCCGGGAGATCCCCTACGGTCGCATCCAGAACGTCGACATCCGTCAGAACGTGATCCAGCGTGTCCTCGGGATCGCCGAGGTCCGCCTTGAGACCGCGGGCGGCGGCCAGACCGAAGCCCAGCTCAGGTACGTGTCCCGCGAGGACGCCGAGTACGTCCAGGAGGAGGTTAGCCGGCGCAAGCGAGGCGAGAACGGCGGGCCGGCCGCCGAAGAGACCGCAACCGAACCCGGGGCGAAGCTGTTCGAGTTGACCGGGCACGAACTGCTGATCCTCGGCGTCGTCTCGATGGATCTGCGGTTGCTGTCGCTGCTAGCGGTCCCGCTGTCGATCGTCGGCCCGTCGGTGTTCGCGGATGTCGCACCCGCGGGCGCGACGATTGCGTTCTTCGTCGTCGGTGCGCTCGCGCTGGTCGTCGGCTCGGCGGTCGTCAGTGGTGCGCTGTCGATGGCTCGTTACTACGGGTTCGTCCTCACTGACCGGCCGGAAGAGTATCGGTACGAGCGCGGGCTCCTCCAGCGGTTCAGCGGCTCGATTCCCAAGGACAAGGTCCAGACGATCACGCTCACCGAGAACGTCATCGCACGGCTGCTCGGCTACGCCAGCCTTTCCATCGAGACGGCGGGGTACGCCGGCGCGAACGGGAACGCCGGATCCAGTTCCCAGTCGGCGATTCCGATCGCCGAACGGGACCGCGCGGTCGATCTTGCAGGCCGGATGGAGGACTTCCAGGGTCTCTCCTTCGAGCGCCCGCCCAAGCGGGCCAGAGAGCGGTACATCGTCCGCTACGGCATCGTCCTCGCGGTCTTGATCGCAATCGCCTACGGGATCGTCCGGTTCACTGCGCTGTCGTTCCCCTGGTACGCTCTCCTGGCGGGTGTGCCGCTTGTACCCGTCGCGGCTCATCTCAAGTGGACCCATCGTGGATACCGTCTGGAGGACGATCACGTGATCACGCGCAACGGATTCTGGTCGCGCCGCATCACCGTCATCCCGACCTATCGGATCCAGACGCTCGTCACCTCCGAGACGGTGTTCCAGCGCCGCCGGGACCTGGCGACGCTGGTCGTTGACACCGCCGGCACGTACAGTCTGATGGGCGACGATGCGAAGGCCGTCGACATCGACGTGGCCGCGGCCGAGCGACTCCGCGAAGAACTGGAGGGAGACCTCCAGGAAGCCATCGTCGAGTACCGTCGGCAGCGGCGCGAATCCGATCAGCTGGTCGGCAGGGATGACATCCATACGCCCGAGCGTATCAGCGACGGGTAGCACGGCGGGACGTGGGACGACTCCACACTTTTGGCCCTAGCCGGGCTACCTTCGGATATGCTGGTCCATGAACTGATGACGACCGACGTCGTGACCTGCGACGCGGACGCGACGCTCCGGGAGGCGGTCGACCGGCTTCTCGAACACGGCGTCGGCTCGGTGATCCTCACCAGCGATGAGGGCAATCCCACGGGCATCATCACCGAGACTGACGCTCTCAGAGCGGGCTACGAGACCGATCGTCCCTTCTCGGAGATCCCCGTGCGACAGCTTTCCCACGGGGCGGTCATCACGGCTTCGCCAGACGAGACTGTCCAGCGCGCTGCCCGTCGGATGGCCGACGAAGGCGTCAAGAAAGTCCCCGTGATGGACGGTATCGACCTCGTCGGGGTGGTCACGCTGACCGACATCGTCTGGCACCTCTCTGACCTGCGATCGGAGGCCGCCGAAATCTCCGAGATGGGGCCTGAGTGGGGACCGAGGGATTAACCGGCGGCGGTCGAATTACCGACCACGCCTGCTCCGCTGTCGGTCGAATCACCGACCGCGCCT
>JAZKRQ010000209.1:0-3411 GCA_036628575.1 Halapricum sp. | reverse complement strand
GCTTCGACCACCAGCGCTACTCGGGGGCTTCGACCACCCGTGCTACTCGAAGGCGTCGAGCGAGGCCTGTGCCGCGGCCGCGAGCGCGTCCTTGCTCGTCTGCCAGGAGGCCCGCGCACACGGCGGGAGTTCGTCGTAGGTCTCGACGTACGACTCCAGGAACGCCCGGGTCGTCGGATCGGACGGATAGCCGCTGCCGACGTCGCCGTATTTGGCGCTGAGTGCCTCGACGTGGGCGTCACGGGCGACCTTCGCGATCACGCTGGCCGCGCCGACGATCCGGTGGATCGCGTCGGCCTCGTGTTCGGCCCGGAGTTCGATCTCGCCATCCAGTCGTTCGCGGAGTCGCTGGCCGAACCGGACGGCGTTGGTATCCCCGGCGTCGACGTACCCTGACAGCTCGGTCTCGTCCGCTACGGCGGCGACCACTTTCGACAGCGCCCGGGCGTGTGCCTCGACAGTCAGGGTGTTCATGTCCGTTTCCTCGTCGTCGATTTCCCACACCGGTATCTCCGCGACGGCGACCTGTTCGGCGGCGTCGCGGATCTCCGCGGCCATCCCCGCTCGCCGTCTGCGCGGGACGTCCTTCGAGTCGTCTACGTCGTCGGGCAGCGACTCAGGATCGGCAAGTACCGCCGCGGCGAACATCGAGCCCAGGACGGGCCCCTTGCCGGCCTCGTCGACGCCGAAACGCATGGCTATGGGGTTTTCGTCCAGGGAAATAGCCGTTGTGGTCGGCCACGATTTGTCTGACGCACGTCGTCCGCGCCGAACACACGATACACAACTGATAAGTCCTTGAAGCTCGCTTTCTCGGGTATGAGCCGTCCCACCCATTCGTCGTTCGGTTCTCCATCCGGTGAGACGGTGGTCTCGAAACGCAAACGCGAGCGATGACTCGCGGCGGGGTGGCGTCCCGTCCCGGGTCGGTCCTGTTTTAATAGCTCGCGCGCGAACGACACCGATAACGTCACAGCCGACACGTCAAACCCAACCCCACACCCATGACGACATATCTCTTCGAGGGCGTCTACCCCGCGATGGTGACGCCCTTCGAGAACGACGGACGCATCGATTTCGATCAACTTCAGTCCGACGCCCAGCGGCTTGAGGCGGCGGGTGTCGACGGACTCGTCCCCGTCGGCTCGACGGGCGAATCGGCGACGCTCTCTCACGACGAACACGTCGAGGTCGTCGAAGCGGTCATCGACGCCGTCGAGGACGTCCCCGTGATAGCAGGCACCGGCTCGAACAACACCCGCGAGGCGCTGGAACTATCACAGCGGGCTGCCGACGCCGGCGCGGACGCCCTGTTGCTCATCTCTCCGTATTACAACAAGCCCGAACAGCAGGGTCTGCTCGATCACTACCGCACCCTGGCGGACGAAGTAGACGTCCCACAGATCGTCTACAATGTTCCCTCCCGGACGGGGAGAAATATCGAACCCGACACCGTCGTCGAACTGGCCAGCCATCCCAACATCGCGGCGTTCAAGGCCGCCAGCGGAGACATGGGGCAGATCAGCGAGATAATCGAGCGCACACGAGACGAGGACTTCGCTGTGCTCTCGGGCGACGACGGGATGACCCTGCCGATGCTGTCGATCGGCGCGGACGGCTGTATCTCGGTGGTCGCCAACGTCGAACCCGAGCGGACCTGTGCGATGGTCGGTGCGGCCCTGGCTGGCGACTACGAGTTCGCTCGAGACCTGCATCACGAACTCGGGCCGCTGATGCGGCAGCTGTTCGTCGAGACCAATCCGATCCCGATCAAGGAGGCCATGCACATCCGGGGGCACGGCACCCCGTACGTGCGCTCGCCGCTGACCCGCCTCTCGGAGACCCACCGCGAGGCCCTGGAGGCCGAACTGGACCGGCTGGCCGAAGCGGATCTCGAGGGCGACTACGCGGAGGTGGACAAGTGATCAGCCTCGGCGTCACCGGTGCGGCCGGACGGATGGGCGAGACTGTCATCGAGACCGCCGCCGAACGCGAGGACGTCGAGGTCGTATTCGGCATCGACGCCGCCGATGTGGAGTCGGTGCTAGGCGTCCCGGTCTCCGATCCCGGCGAGTTCGAGGCCTTGCTCGATTCCCACGAACCCGATGCAATCGTCGACTTCACCGTGCCCGAGGCGGCGATCGAATTCGCGACCGCGTGTGCCGAGGCGGGCGTCCCGCTGGTTACGGGGACGACCGGCCACGACGATCTTCAGTTCGAAACGGTCGCGGCCGCCAGCGAGCGGACGCCCGTCCTGAAGGCGACGAACTTCGCTCGCGGGATCCAGGCTCTGCTCAGGACGGTCTCGGCGGCCGTCGAGGCTCTGCCCGGCTACGATATCGAGGTCACCGAGACCCATCACAATGGCAAACGAGACGCCCCCAGCGGCACCGCAAATACGATCCTGGAGGAGATTGCAGAGCAGCGCGACTTTGACGAGGAGTACGGTCGCGAGGGCATTCAACCGCGGGAAGAGGACGAGATCGGCGTCCACGTCCGCCGGGCGGGCGATATCCGTGGCGAGCACGAGATTATGCTCGCCGGCAACGACGAGGTCGTGACGCTCTCGCATCGGTCGGAAGATCGGGGCGTCTTCGCGGCGGGAGCGATCGACGCCGCTGTCTGGCTGGCCGAGCAGGAACCCGGCTGGTACGAGTTCGACGACGTGATCGACGACTGAAGAACGACGCTTAGTTATCGGTCGAGCCTCCAGCACTCTCTAATGAGCCTGCAATCCGATGTCGAAGACCTGTGGCAGCGCTACGACGACGGCCTGACCGCCGCCGAGACTGATAGTGACGATCGCGCACTTCTGGAACGTTTCCTCGAAGCCCTCGAAGCGGGCGAGATCCGCGCCGCCGAGCCGGACGGCAGTGCCGAGCGGAGCTCGGCTAGCTCCCAGACGCAGTCCGGGAACGACAACTGGACCGTCAACGAGTGGGTCAAACAGGGAATCCTCCTCAACTTCGGCCTGCGGGAAACCGAGGCCCGCGAGTACGGCGACGTCACCTACCACGACGTCCTGCCGCTACGTGCGACCGAGGACCTGGGCCACCGCGGCACCCGAAATACCCCCGACGGGACCGTCATCCGGCGTGGTGCCTACGTCGGGAGCGACGCGATCATGATGAGCCCTTCCTTCGTCAATATCGGCGCGTACGTCGGAGACGGGACGCTGATCGACTCCAGCGACACCGTCGGGTCATGCGCACAGATCGGCGAGAACGTCAAGCTCGGCGCGAACACGTTGATCGGCGGCGTACTCGAACCCGTTGAGGAAGATCCCGTCATCGTCGAGGACGGCGTTTCGCTGGGTGCGGGCTGTCGCGTCACCAGCGGGTTCAGAGTCGGTGCGAACTCTATCGTCGGCGAGAACACCCTGCTGACCCCGCGGATCCCGGTCTACGATCT
>JAZKRQ010000208.1:0-3426 GCA_036628575.1 Halapricum sp. | reverse complement strand
GCACGCCATCGTGTGGTCTATCCGGAACAGACGTACAGCAGCCACTATGACATTCTCCTCCGCCTGATGGCGGATGTATTCGCCTCGCATTCTGTATAACGGACCCCCGCAATCGTACGCGTCCGACCGTGTCGCCCCGGAGCAAGTCATTCTGCGTTCCTATGCGAAAACAGCCCGTAGCAACGATGACGCGACGAAATATTCTCATATTATTTGAGAATAGTCTTTCTGGTTACTGAGTGAGTTCAGAGAAACAATTGAATGTGTTCGTTTGACTATCTCTACATAAGATTTTAGTGCGATATACACATAGTATCCAGTGAGGAGGCATATCGAGCATGGCCACGAGTGACAAATCTCTCGACTCGGTGGAACAGCGCCCAGGTGCTCCGGTGACGCGGATGGGACTGAGTCGTTACGATATCGTACTCGCGGTCATTCCCACTATCTTTGTCGTCGCGATATTGCTCGGACACCTGGTTTCGGTGCCGTTGCAGACGGCTGTCGTCTTCGGGTCATTGCTCGGTGTAGTTGCGGTGGTCGACGCACTGTTCGTGAATCCGCCGCGATCTGGTGAGAAGTGATCTGCCTATCTGTTCGTTTTTACCGGTGCGTTTAGGGAGCGAGGGGGAGAACACACACAGGGAAGGGGACCGGTATGGAACAGTACGAACCGCTCGCCCGGTTGACGCTGGACACGCTCCCGATTAATATCGCCGTTCTAGACGGTGACGGGACCATCCTTTTGACGAACCAGTCCTGGGAAGAGTTCGGTGATGAGACGGTTACGTCCGCAGGGAAGACCGGAACGAATTACTTCGCCGGGATCGACATGACCGACGACGAGTACGCTGTCCGAGCGGTCGAGGGAATCAAGGCCGTGATTGACGGCGACCGATCGCTGTTCGAGCTGGAGTATCCCTGTGACACCCCTGACCAGTCGCTGTGGTTTCTAATGCGTGTCGCACCCATCCCAGGTGACGGCGACGAGGTCGTGGTCGCACACATCGACATCACTGAGCGAAAGCTAGCCGAACTGCAGGTTCGAGAGCAGGCCCAAGAGTTGCGGGTCGAACGCCGACACCTAGAGCACGTCATCCACCGTATCAACGGTCTTGTGAGAAATGTGATGGAAGCAGTGACGGCCGCTGAAACGACCGCCGACGTCCTTTCCGGACTGTGTGAGCAGTTCAGAGACACGGAACCATACGTCGATGCCTGGGTCGCCAAACTGGATCTCGGATCCGATCGGTTAGTCCCCGCGAGTGGTACATTGGACAGTTCGATCGAACGGCGAATCGACGTCGGCGACAAACAGGATCCAGTGGCGATCGCTGCTGACACGCAGCAACTAGAGGTGTTCAACGAGATGACGTCACTACCGGCCGATAGCGTTCACCACGAGATTTGTCCGGACGCCGGATCGATGGCCGGCGTCCCACTGGTCGCTAACGGATCGCTGTACGGCGTGTTGATCGTCTACGCCGAAGACGCCGGGGCGTTCGACGAGCGGGAGACGGTGATCCTCGAAGCGCTCGGCCGAACTATCGCGACGGCGATGAATGCGATCGAACGCAAACGCGTCCTCACGACCGACACAGTTCTCGACGTCGAGATAGCAGTCACCGACGACGAACAGTTCCTGTTCGCTCTCTCCCGAGACGAACACTGCCGGCTGGAGTACGCTGGATCCGTCTATCGCGACGATGACGCGCACCTGCTGTTTTTCCTCGTCGAGGGTATCGATCCCGAAACAGTGCTGACACGGGCCAGCGAGGACGACAGTGTCGTCGCTGTCACCCACGTCTCGGACTTCGGTTCCGGATCGCTGTTCGAGTTCGCCATGGAGGAACCGCCGATCGTCGGGACACTCGCCTCTCGAGGGGCCGAAACGCGTTCGATTGTCGTCTCGTCGGGGACGGCCAGAGTCGAGGCGAATCTACCGGCTGGCGGGGACGTTCGGGCGCTCGTCAACGCGCTGTCGGACGCGTTTACCAGTGCCGAACTGATTGCTGTCCAGGAGCGGGACCGGCCGATTCAGTCTAGCAAAGAGTTCGTTAGCAATCTGATGGATTTGTTGACCGATCGCCAGCGTACAGCACTACAGAAGGCGTACGTCGGTGGGTTCTTCGAGTGGCCTCGGACGACGTCCGGCGAGGAGCTCGCAGCCTCGATGGATATCTCCCCCTCAACGTACCACCAGCACCTCCGTGCCGCCCAGCGGAAACTCGTCACCGAACTCTTCGAACGGTAACCGACCCTAACTCTTTGGGCAACCTCCTTATGCTGACTCTACACTTACGAAGACATGACCATTGAAACGGAACTGTCCTGACGCGCGTGGGCTGTTTGTTTCACCGCGCCTGTCAGGCCAAGAACTAACTGTATGCCACCCACAAAATGGAGTAGCACCCCCCCGATCTCGATGTTAGACGACAATATCACCACCAGCAAGGAAATCCACAAACGGACCGGAAAGACGTTTTACTACGCGACCAGACTGCTCCCCGAACGGATCAGGAAGCCGACATACGTCCTCTATGGATTCTTTCGTGTCGCAGACGAGGTCGTCGACCAGGCCGACGCGATCCCGTCGGCCGAACAGTACGAACGCTTAGAGACGTTTCGGGAGAAAGCACTTGGCGACGAACCCGTCGACGACGACGTCATTGAGGCGTTCCGTACGCTCAGGAAACAGAGTGCGGTCAGAGACGCCGACGTGCATACGTTCATCGACGCGATGGAACAGGATATCGACACGGACCGCTACGAGACCTACGAGGAACTCGAAGAGTACATGCGCGGGTCGGCCGTCGCCGTCGGGAACATGATGCTCGACGTGATGGATCCCGAGAACAAGGAGACGGCACGACCGCACGCGGCGTCGCTGGCGGAGGCCTTCCAACTCTCGAACTTCCTCCGGGACGTCGGCGAGGACATCACCGAGTACGGCCGGATCTACCTTCCCCTGGAGACGCTCCGGCAGTTCGATTCGGGTGAGGACGACATCGTCGGAGGGCGACCCACGGAGTCGTTCAAGTCCGCGATGCGGGCAGAGATGGCTCGCGCCGACCGTCTCTACCGGGACGGCGTGGCCGGCATCCGATACCTTCCCGAGGACTGTCAGTTCGCCGTGCTGCTGTCGGCAGTTCTGTACGCCGAGCACCACCGCCGCATCCGGGCCGTCGATTACGACACGATTACGCGGGACGCGGAGTTGAGTCGTGCCCGGAAGCTCTACCTGATCGCCCGGACCTGGTGGCACTGGCGTCAGCACCGCGACCCGGAGGCGACCTTCTACGCCGTCAGCGCCGTTCCCGAAGACGCATCTCCGAGCGGCCGGCACCGAGAATCCGTTACTGACAACGTCGTTTAGCTACTTCCTGGGCACGACCTCGTACCGTTTCTCCTGCATATCCGTCTCTT
>JAZKRQ010000207.1:0-3426 GCA_036628575.1 Halapricum sp. | reverse complement strand
TCTGGATGGGTGTTGTGGAATCGTTATACCATCCAGACACGGTTCTTACGGCCGCTGACCTCGAAACCTTAGCGCTTGGCCCGCTCGCAGAGATACCAATCCCCGGAGTCGAAGGCTGCGGCTTCGACTCCGGGATCATTCGGCAGACCCTCCTCCAGGCTGCCGTCGATCAGAAATCGATCAAGGCCGTCACCGACACCACTCGTGGAACGTATTCTGACGACTACACGCTTACTCAGCTTCACACCATCCCGCCTGCCGAACTCGAAGCTCTCGTCAACGATCTGTTCGCTCAGCAGGCGGCGATGATCCCCCGCACCACTATGCCGACTCAATAGCAATGGTAGATTCATATTTTCGAACGAGAATCGATGTGCAAGTCCGCTTTTATTTGGTGGCCAGTATTGTAACTGGCCTTAGCCGCCTGGTCGTCTGAACGTATAGCTCACAGTGTCCGATTCAACCGTGAGGGTGCCTGAATCGTGATTCACGACGATTTCAACCGTATCGTCATGCGTAAATTCGTGGAGTGGCATCCCAGTCTTAACTTTCCCATCCTGCGAAATCTCGATTTCTGCCGATCCGAAGTCGATGTGAACCCGACCATCATCAGTGGTCACTTCACCAGCTTGACCGAATCGACGAATTTGTTCGGTGAGCCTTTCCCACTCGCTGAGTTTCACTCGGTGTGACACACGTGGTTTAGTCCCAACACGGCCAGCAAATAAACAGTTGGGGAAATGTACAGCCCCACACACTGTGTCAGGTGCATCTCCAGCCACCCTGGTCGACATCGTTCAGGTCCGTATCGGATTGAATACTGAATTCACTGAACTGTGATTAGCCAATTGGCTAATTTGTCTCTATAGATATATTTAAGATAGAACAGCACATCGTCAAGCCATGGAACCACATACCAGAGACGAGCGTCCAGATACGGACAGGACGTGCCGGCGGCGGTCCTACCTTGCCGCTCTGAGCGCAGCGACTGCCGGCGCACTGGCCGGTTGTTCTGTATCGCTCGACTTCGGAGGCGAATCCGATGACGGCCGAGTCCAGTCGCCCTCTCGCCCGATGTCGACTCCTCGTTCCACGGCGACACCTGAGCCGACGACTACGCCATCCGATCTCGAGCCGATTATGGCCGAACCGGAGCCTCGAACAGTAATCCTCCAGCCAGTCGACGATGGGCCCGCTCGCTATCGAGTGCACAACTTCAGAATGTACGTCGTCAGCGCTGACGACGGGGCGCTCAACGGCCCAAATACGGAGGAGTTGTTCGGTGATATTTACGTCAGGGGATACGACAGTCGAGACGGGTCACGAGTCCTCGCAGAGGGATTCGAGTACGAGAGCGGACTCGTATTCAGTCTGGACGAAGCCGAAGCCCTCGAGCTCGCCGAGGGAGGGTACGCGACGCAACTCGACTTGGACGTGGTTATCTCGTTCCCTGGGAGGCGCTCGGTCGAGGAAGACAGCAGCTACATCGAAGTCGGTATGGACCTTTTCGAGCGTGACCCCATATCGAACGACCTGTTCGGATTGCTATCCACGGGCTCGTACCGACGGTGGTCACTGTCTGAGGCACCCACGGACCCGCAACGGACCGACCGAAACCGCGAGGCCCAATTCGATATCGGAATCGCTGAAGACGCCTCAGTCGTCCGACTGAGCTTCGACGTAACTCCGTTGGACTCCTGATGTGCAGTCTCGCGAGTGAAATCGCACTGCAAACTGATAGTGATTACTGTAACGATTTACCGGTGCGACCGCACGAGAGCGTGCGGTCGATGTGGAACAGACCTACAGTAATCACTATCAGTCGTGACCGGTTCGACTGAAGCAGTATCAAAAGTTACGTCCGTCGGTATAATCACCATGAGTGCCCGTCGGCAACGCCGACGGCCCATCCCACCAGTGACCTGCTTGACAGCCCGCTACGGTAACGGAAATTATTAGTCATATGATATGATTTAAGACACCACCCGTGAATAGAGCGTTAATGTACGGAAACGTTCGGAATCAGTCGCGGTGTGGTGCGGAAGCGTGCGACGATGAGAGAGTCGAGAGGGCGGAGCGATGACGGAGGTGGACCGATCGATTCGTCGCCGTCGCGTCCTGGCAGCACTTGCTGGGGTAGGGGCGACTGCTGGACTCGCCGGTTGTTCGGATTCCAGTGGTGAGGGGCCGAGTAGTGACGGTCCTTCGGAAAGCACCGTCTCCTCGAATGGCGACGACCGATCGGGAGGAGAGACTTCAGGTGGTGACAACGATAGCGAGACGGGGCCCGGTGCTGGCGAAGAAATCGATGGTATCTCCTGTAGCGAGTTCGGATCTGCCAATCTCCAGTCGTACGGTACCGCCGACACCCCGCTGGTGTTCGGCTTCGACTATCCGGACACCTGGTCGGAGAGCGGTTCGAGCCCGGACCGGCGCAGCGACCGCTACACAGTAATTGTCCGCAGCGAGATTATCGACAACAGGTACCAGACGTTTCTCACCGTCGGTCAGTGGTTCGAGCCCATTACGCCAGAGGAACTGGAGCAAGAGGTCTCGACGGAAATCGACGCACGCAGCGGAAGCGAGGAGTTCGAAGTAACCAGAACACTCGAGTACGCGGGGGAAACGGTAGACGTCTACAGCACGCCCGAGTATCCGGAGGGGCTGACCAGTGTCTTCTGGCTTCCCTACGAGAGCGCGGCCGGTCTGCGATACTTCCGGACGATATTCAGGTTCGGCTACAGCAACAGCTTTATCGCAGGGGTGGAAGGAAGCGACGTGGAGCTGTACTGCGAGTCGCTGTTCGATGACCTGGCCGACCGGATATTCCCGACCATCGAACCGAACCCGGCGACGGCCATCGCGTCCGAGTTGTAGCGCTGTCGGCGGCTGTTTGATAACAAAAGGCAGGCCCGATCAGACCGTTTCGATCGTCGTCTCGGTATTCGGTTGGAGACTGTTCCGGACCGTCTCCGTTGCCGTCCGTATGCGCGCGTTGCATGCGTCCCTCTCCTCGTCTTCGAGGCCGTAGATGTCGGAGTACGTCACGATGCTCGTCGGGTAATACTCGCGGCTGCCGCCCGACCCGTAGGGAAGGAAAAGCAGATAGGCTGGAGAATAGTTCGACGGAGGGACATCGGGGAGCCCGAGTACTTCGATCGTCTCGCCGTCGAAGGCCTGCTCGTCGACGACGGCGAGCGGGTCAGCCTCGCGGGTCATGAGTTCGTCTTTCTCGGCTTCGACCTCGCTCGTCGATAGAGAGGGCGAGGATTGGCCGATCCTGACGGTGGCCGTTCTGGCGTCCCCGTCGACGCTGACTTTCGGGCTCGTTATCTGCTGGAAGCGCCCACTCTGGCCCGGGATCGGGTCCCCGACAGTCCACGTCTCGGGGTAGTCGAACGCGAAGACGTACGGCGTCCCCGAGAC
>JAZKRQ010000206.1:0-3454 GCA_036628575.1 Halapricum sp. | reverse complement strand
CATCTAATACCATCTGATACCATTTTATCCCATCGGCCTGCTTCTGGTCCACGTTGTACGTACTATCCACACTTCAAGTCGGACACCGAGGGTGCCGTTTTATTATGAGTGCTCTCGAATGATCCGTCGATGACGTCCGAATCGAACGGTCTCCAGTCAGGCCCCGACATCGACGCTGAAGAAGAACTGCCGAACTGGCACGTCTCTGTCGAGACTGACGACGGTCTCGGCGTCGGCGACACAGTGACGTTTTCGAAGACAATCTCCGACGACGACGTCCGCCGGTTCGCCGCCGCAAGCGGCGACACGAACCCGATCCATCTCGACGACGACTTCGCCAGCGAGACCCGCTTTGGCGGACGAATCTCCCACGGGATGCTCGTCGCAGGCCTCATCAGCGCGGCACTGGCGCGGCTCCCTGGGCTGACGATCTATCTCTCCCAGGATCTGGAGTTCACGGCCCCCGTCCGAATCGGTGATCGCGTCACGGCCGAATGTGAGATCGTCGAGGACCTTGATCACGACCAGTACCGCCTGAGTACGACCGTCACCGATGACGATGAAGTCGTCGTCGACGGCGAAGCAACTGTGCTGGTCGACGACCGTCCCGACGAATAGCTTCCTTCGAGAGTACTATCTCCGGCTGCCTACGGATTTATTTCCTTCGAGAGACTCATCCGTGCTCGTACCACTCCGCTAACCGTGAGAGCGCTCGCCCGCGGTGAGAGACGGCGTTTTTTTCTTCGGGATCCATCTCCGCGAACGTCTTTTCGCCGTGTTCGAAGACCGGATCGTATCCGAACCCGCCCTCTCCCCGTGGAGGAACGATCTCGCCGGGTACCATCCCCTCGAAGAACGTCACCTCTTCGCCGTCGCCGGCCTCGGAACCGTCGCAGTAGGCGACGACCGACCGGAACGCCGCGCTGTGATCGTCTTCTGGTTCGACGAGCCGCCACAGCCGCTCGATCCCGACGGTGTCCTCGACGTACGCCGAGTAAGGGCCGGGGAACCCGCCCAGCGCCTCGACGAACAGTCCCGAGTCCTCGACAATCACCGGCTCGCCGACTTCACGGTAGGCCTCTCGAGCACCGTGGGCGGCGATCTCTCGGAGGTCGTGGCTCTGAATCTCCGTATAGTCGAACTCGAACTGCTGAACGTCCGCTTCGAGCATCGACTGCACTTCCCGAACCTTGCCGGGATTGCCCGTGACGAAATGAAGCATACGCGGGCACACGCGGTCCGACAGGAAAGACGCGTCGATCAGTCGACGATGACTTCGACCGGTTCGTCCTCGCTTTCGATCTCGATGTCTTTCTCGTCACTGCCCCGCTCCTGGTACAGCAACGTCCCGGCCACCGCCAGCACGATCCACGAGCGCCAGTTGGCCAGGTTCAGCGTGTAGCCCACGCCGAAGGGTTTCTCGACGAGCATCCCCTCACCCGGCTGCCAGTACGACGAGAGCATCCGCCGAAGGCTCGGTCGCTCGAAGTTGTACGGCACGCCGAAGATCTCGCCAGACTGTGGTTTGTCTGCCATATCCGCTCCTACGACGGCCGGTACTAAGTCGTTTGTCCCCTGCTCCAACGGGTCTAACAGCGAGGCCTGACCAGTAGCGAGCGTGCGAACACGAGCGTGACAACGGTCGGGCAGGGATGCATAGGCGGACGTTCATCGGTCCGTTGGCGGCGACTCCGCTTGCGGCCGCGCTGTCCTCGCCCGCGGCGGCGACGACCTCCTCTTCGGCCGCTGGCGGATCCATCTTTCGCGCTCGTGAGCTTGTGACGGTCTCTCGCAGGACGGACCGGGGTGGAGCTGACCCTCACTCCTCTTCGGAATCGGCCTGCTCGATTATCTCGTCAGGGTCTCTGATGTCCGCTCCGATGTCCCCGGCCTTGACTGCTTCCGCTTCCCGTTCGATCTCCTCGACGTCGGCCTCTCCGTCGGCCGCGAGTATCTCTTCGATGTCGTCCAGGCCGAGCATCTCGCGGGTCTCCTCGTCGAAGTCCAGACCTTCGAGTTCGTGACCGTCTGCTTCGGCGTCAGATCCGGTAAGATGCTGGCCGTAGCGGCTGACCAGCGACGTCAGTTCCTGGGGCAGGACGAACTTCGTGGACTCGCCCTTGCCGATCTCTTCGAGGGTCTCCATACCCTTCTCGATGACGGCGCGCTCGCCCATTGCTTCGGCGGATTTCGCTCGAAGCACGGTCGAGATTGCGTCACCCTGTGCTTCCAGGATCTGACTCTGCTTCTCACCCTGGGCGCGAATGATGTTGGATCGCTTGTCCCCTTCGGCCTTCTCGATCGCACTGCGGCGTTCGCCTTGCGCTTCCAGAATCATCGCGCGGCGGCGGCGCTCGGCAGAGGTCTGCTCCTCCATCGCCTCCTGGACGTCCGTGCTCGGGTTGACCTCTCGGACCTCGACGCTCTCGACACGGATCCCCCACTCGTCAGTCGGTTCGTCCAGCTCCTTTCGGATTTTCGTGTTGATCTGCTGTCGCTTGTTGAGCGTGTCGTCCAGCTCCATGTCGCCCAGCACAGCACGCAACGTGGTCTGGGCGAGGTTCGAGACGGCGCGCTTGTATTCTTTGACCTCAAGGAACGCCTTCTTGGCGTCCATCACGCGGATGTAGACGACGGCGTCGGCAGTCACCGGCGAGTTGTCACGCGTAATCGCCTCCTGGCGCGGGACGTCCAGCGTTTGGGTCCGCATGTCGAAGACGTACGTCTGCGAGACGAACGGCGGGATGAAATGGATGCCGGGATCGAGCAGCCGGCGGTACTCCCCGAAGACGGTCACGGCACGCTTCTCGTAGGCCTGAACGACTTCGACGGCCGACTGGACCGTCGCGACGGCGATCGCCAGCAAGAGCAGCCCTGTGATCAATGCCGGATCGATCGTGAGGCCGATCCCGAACGTCTCACTGGACAGTACGGCCAACAATGCGGTGATAATCACCGCTGCCAGCATGATCGCACCTGCGGTGTTGATACTACCGTTCAGCCGTGGAGTTGATGGTCGCTCCATGCGCGTTAGTTAGTGACACAGAGACAAAGAGTCGTTGTCTATTTTCTCTGATAGTGACTGCTGTAAGTCAATGCCACATCGACCACCCGAAGTCGGGCGGTCGTACCGGTAAATAGTTACAGCAGTCACTATGAGACGATCGACGGACTATTGATATCGGCCGCGTCTCTCGATCTCCTGAAGGGTGTCGAGCACTGGGGCAGGGGTCGAACTCCGCTCCCGATAGGCCTCTCTGGCGGCCGCGATCAATCGTTCGGCGTCGTCGGCCGTCCCGGTCAGTGACTGATCGAAGACGTGCAGGTCCATCGCGTAGTCCTCGGCGTCGTCGGTGAAATACCCTAGTCCGAAGTCGATAAGATACGTGGCGTCTTCACCGATCCGCACATTCCGCGTGGTCGGGTCGCCGTGGACGAACCCGGCGTCGTGGAT
>JAZKRQ010000205.1:0-3455 GCA_036628575.1 Halapricum sp. | reverse complement strand
GGTCAGCGAGTCGAGGCTCTTCTGGATGAGCATCTCCGTCTCGGTGTCGACGTCGCTGGTCGCCTCGTCTAACACCAGGATCTCGGGATCTTTGAGGATCGCCCGGGCGATGGCGATCCGTTGGCGCTGGCCGCCCGAGAGCTTGACGCCGCGCTCGCCGACCTTCGTGTCGTAGCCGTCGGGCAGGTTCTGGATGAACTGGTGAGCCTCTGCCATCTTGGCGGCCTCGACGACGCTCTCGTGGTCGGCGTCGAAGGTACCGTACGTGATGTTCTCCTCGACCGTCCCGTAGAACAGGAACGTCTCTTGACTGACGTAGCCGATCTGCCGTCGGAGGCTGGGGATGGTCACCTCCCGGAGGTCGGTGTCGTCGATGGTGATCGCGCCCTCGTCGACGTCGTACATCCGGAGGAGGAGTTTGAGAATCGTCGACTTGCCCGCGCCGGTCGGCCCCACGAGCGCGACGGTATCGCCGCCCGCGACCTCGAAGTCGATGTCCTCGACGATGGTATCCTCGTCGTATCCGAAGCTGACGTCGTCGTAGACGACCCGGCCGTCGGTGACCTCCAGGGGATCGGCGGCCGGGTCTTCGGCGATGCGAGCGGGGGTGTCCATCAGGCCGAAGATCCGCTCGGCGGAGGCGTAGGCCCGCTGGTACATATTGATTATCTGTCCGAACTGCGCCATCGGCCAGATGAATCGCTGGGTCAGCAGGATGAACGTGACGAACTCCCCAGTTCGAAGCGTTTCTGTGAAGATCCACGGAGCAGCGCCGTTCTGGGAGGTCACCACCCAATACCCCCCGATCGTAAACGTGAGTACGAACCCGACCCCGGAGATGAGACGGAGGCCGGGGAAGAACTTGATCCTGGTGCCGATGGCGTCCCAGTTGGCGTCGAAGTAATCCTGTGAGACGTCCTCGACGCGCTCGGACTCGTAGGATTCGGTGTTGGCGGTCTTGATGACCTGAATACCTCCGAGGTTGTTCTCTAACCGGGAGTTGAGCTTACCGACCGACGAGCGGACGTCGGCGTACTTCGGCTGGATCGTCTCGATGAACTTCTTGGTGAAAAAGGCGATGAGGGGGACCGGCACCAGCGCGATCAGCGCGAGTTGCCAGTTGAGCCAGAACAGGATGCCAGCGATGCCAAGCACCATCACGGCCAGCCGGAAGGCCGAGTTCATGCCGTCGTTCAGGAACCGCTCGAGGCGGTTCACGTCGTTCGAGAGCACGGACATCATCTCGCCGGTCTGTTTGTCGGCGTAGAAGTCCATGTTCAGCCGCTGCATCTTGTCGTAGGTGTCGGTCCGGACGTCGTGCTGTATGTGCTGGGCGAAGTTGTTCCAGCCCCAGTTACGTGCCCAGTGAAAGCCCGCCGCAAACAGAAAGGCACCGGCGACGACCCCACCGGTCACCCACAACTGCCCCGTCTGGGTCGTCGGGAGCCAGGCGTCGGGCACCAGTAGGAAGCCGAAACTCGTCTCCTGTCGGATGATCGCATCGATGGCGATCCCCAGCAGGAGCGGCGGTAGGAGGTCCAGGATTCGGGCGAAGACGCTCGCGAACAGCCCGACGCCGAAGTAGCCTGCGTTGTCCCGTCCGTACTCGGAGAACAGCCGGGCCATCGGCCGCTCGACGCGCTCTCGCTGGGCTTCGAATACGTCGTCGTCGTCCGGGTTCGGTGCGTCCACACCCGCTTCAGGCACCCGCCACAAAAAAGCTCGTCGCCGGCGCGTCAGACGTTCACACTGTCCGGAACGGCCACGTGATCGCCCACGTCGATCCCAGTCGCGTTGGTGTATCCGCGCGGCACTTCGAGGACATACTGACCCCTCCCCCGATAGCGCTGCAGTTCCTCATCGGGCGTTTCAGCTGGAACCGGCGCGTGCCGGATCGTGGTGACTGTTCCGTTTGGCGCGACAAAGACGATGTCCAGTGGGAAGTCCATCTCCCGCATCACGAACGCCCGCTCGGAACTGGTCTCGAAGACGAACAGCATGCCTTCTCCGTCGGCCAGCGACTCGGTCTCGCTCAGCCCGACGTAGCGTTCGCGCTCGCTGTCGGCGATCCGGACGTCGACGGTCGCAAGCGTCGTCCCGTTCTCGTCGCTGACGGTGACCGTCCCTGTCTCGTACTCAAGGGGGTGCAACAGGCCGCCGAGCGGCCCGGTGGGGGCGGTCGCCCAGAGTCCGATGGCCACCACCACGAGACCGAGAGCTGTGAGGGTGACGAGCCGGTCCCGATCGGGCCACTCCATGCCCGCATCGATGGCCGGATCCGAGGTAAGGTCGTCGGTCCAGAGAGAAAGCGTTATTCAAGCGGCCGGCCAATTCCGGGGTGCGGGTCCGTGGTCTAGTTGGTTATGACGCGGCCTTTACAAGGCCGAAGCCAGCGGTTCAAATCCGCTCGGGCCCATTTTTGACGTCGAACGGACGTGAGGCGGCTATATTGCTCTGTGGATTTGAGCCCTAGAAGACAAGCCTAGCGAGTCTTCTTCAGGTTCAAATCCGCTCGGGCCCATCTGAAATATATTTTACATTAATTCCGACGACTGTACCCGAGAGTTCCCGTTATTACCCTTCACACTCCCCCGTCCGTTCGAGCACGACCGCGTAGCCGTAGACGCCGAAGTCCTGGGGATCCCCGTACTGGATCGTCCGCGGGTAGATGCCTGCCCGGATCACGTTCCAGGTCCGGTCGAAGGGTTCGCCATCGTCCAAGAACGGCGGCTCCCGTCCGAAGGTCGCGGTTACGTCGTAGGGATAGGGTGCTCTAGGCGTTTGATAGTCCCCGTCGTCGGCCAGCAGGTCGTGAACGTACTCGGCGTCGCCGTCCCTGGTCCAGCGGGCGGAGAGCTGGCTATGATCGTCAGGGGCCAGCCACAGCATCGCCCGCTGGTAGTTGAGGACGATGTAGTCGGGGCAACGCTGCTCGACGGACTGCATCCATGCGGCTCGAGTGAGGCCGTCCGTGCCGTCAGTCGGTCGATAAATCGTCACTCCGTGGGGGACGGCCGCCTCCTGGGAGTCCTCCGCGTAGGTTTCGACGGTGGCGTTCGGGCCAGCGTGATCGTTCAGGTAGGCGACCGCCTGATCGCGCGGCTGGTTCGCGTAGCCGAGCGTCCCGATCCCGGCGTAGATCGCCGTCGAGACGATAAGGACGGCCGCCAGCCCGCGGGCGAGCCGCTCGTAGTCGACTTCCAGCCACCGGATCGCCAGCGCCACGAGCAAGATCGAGAGAGGGAACATCGGCAGTAAGTGATGGGTACGGAAGTACGCCCACGTCGAAAACACCGCCGTCATGACGCCGATACACGACAACGCGAGGACGATCCCGTCGGTCTCCAGCCGCAGATTCGAGCGCACGATCCCGCCGTCGCTCGTCGCTTGCCCGCGAAGACGAACGATCGCGGGGGCGATCGCTCGCCGGCCCATTACAGCGAGTGTGGCCGCGA
>JAZKRQ010000204.1:0-3547 GCA_036628575.1 Halapricum sp. | reverse complement strand
CTCTGGTCGGCATCGCCATACGCTTGCGCGGCCATGGCGGCGAGTTCTTCGTACCCGGCCATGATCGAGTGACGCGTCCCGGGATGGTCGTCCTCCAACCCCAGCATGAGGTCCTGGATCTCTCCCCGGAACGCTTCTTCGGAGTGAGGACACTCGGTGATGTGGGCTGGCAGCTCCTCCAGGCGGGCATACAGCGCGACCTCCTTTTCGGGGACGTCTCGCAACGGCTTGGCCCGGGGGACGTGATGGTCCTGTTCGGATCGCTCCTCTAGGGATCCGAGGCTGGCGTCGAAGTGTTTGGCCATCTGCTCGACGTTCCCCTCCAGGAAATTCATCAGGGCGGTTTCGGCCTCGTCGTCGAGGTTGTGTCCCGTCAGCATGAGATCGGCGTCGTACTCGCTGGCGTATCTCGAGAGGAGGTCCCGGCGGAAGACGCCACAGTACGCGCAGGCGGCCATGTCCTTCGGATCATTCTCGACGACCTCGTCCATCTCCAGGCCGAACTCCTCGGCGTATCTGACGGTCTCGTGGCGGATGTCCAGATCCGTGGTGAGTTCCTCGCAGGCGTCCAGACTCTCGTCACGGTATCCCTCGATGCCTTCGTGGATCGATAGCGCGACGATCTCGATCCGGGGATCCTTCGCGAATGTGTCGTGGAGGATTTTGGTGAGAACAACGCTGTCTTTGCCGCCCGAGAGACCGATCACCCACGTGGTGGGGTCTTCAGGCGTCGCGTCGTCGGGGACCAGTCCGTCCTCGCGGATCCGGCGGCGGACCCGCTTCTCGACGCTACGGCAGAGGTGCTCCGCACAGAGGTGCAGCCCGGAATAGGCGGCGTGCATGACCGCCTCGTTGTCGCACTTGTCACACTCCATCTGACCGCCCTTACCGACGGGTGCGTTTCACGGTTTCGGCTCTAGTGCAGCGGCACCGTCTTCGATAACAGCCAGCAGGGTGTCGAGGCGGCGATCCCGCGAGCGCGAGGAGAACAGTTCGTGACCCCCGTCGTAGAGGACGATCCGGTCGTTCGGTACCCGGTCGCCGATCGCTCGCGTCGAGACCACTCGATCGGACAGCGAACAGAACACGACCACGTCCTCGTCGATATCTGGGACGTCCCGATGTGCCTGCCGGACCGTTCGGAGGAAGGCTGGCGAGACGCGATCCGGGCTGTCCGTGATCTGCCGGGTGGTCGCGTGTTCGCCCAGCAACTCGGCGTTGTCGATGCTGCTCGGCAGGACCTTCTGTTCTGTGGGGAGCTTCGCGATCAGATCGAGGAGTGGGCCGTCGGTGGCCGGGGGGAATCCCCACCACGGACTGAGATAGGTCGTCTGTGTGTCGAGATCGGCATGAGCGACTGTCAGTCCACCTGCGCTGTGTGCGAGGACGGCAGGATCGTTGAGGTCAGCAGCGTAGCGTTTGACGGGGCGGACCCACTCGGCGTCGACGTCAGTGACGTGGACCGGTAGCGTCGCGGTGTGGACGTACCTTCCGTCCTCGACGAGGTGGTCGATCAGCCACTTGACTGGCGCGTGTTCGGGCCGATTCCCCCATCCGAGGACGAACAGGAGGGGCGGATCAGCGTCGCTGCCGAAGCGATCGAACTCCATACTCCCGATGGCACGGCGCGTCGCAAAAAGCCCGCCCCTGGGCAGGAAACTGTTTTGCCGGTTGCGCCCGGAACACTGTCGATGACGGAGTTCTCACGTGAGGCGGCAATCGACCGCCTCGAAGACGTCGTCGAGACGGTAATCTCCGAGACGATGCCCGTCCCAGTCCGGGAAGTGTGGGTCTACGGCGACGTGGCGCTGGGACTCGATCCCGTCGAACGACTCGATGTCTACGTCACGAAGGACGTCCTGTTCGGCCGGGATAGCGATGCCGCCGACCGATTCGAACAATCCCACGGCGTCGAGGGCATCGGACAGACGGTCCGATCGGAGTGGGCCGAGCAGTATCCCGAGTACATCCGGGTGAACCCAAGCGGTCACGTCGCCCCCGAGAAGTGCCTGGCCGCCCACCTGCTCGAAGAGAACGAACCGGTCCACCTGGAGGTTTGCAATGCATCCTTCGAGGACAACGTCACCCAGCGCCTCGAGGGTGCGAAGGCCCGTGGCGACTACGAGCAGGTACTCGATCCCCGCGGGGTCTGTCTGTGGATCGCCGACGGCGAGGGGAACGCTCGGCGGAGCGACGACGCCTTTGAAAAACTTCGTAACGGTTCGCTGGCCTTCCCGACGCTCTCGGAGTCGCTGTCGATGCTCGGACTGGAGGCGGACGAGGCCGTCGAAGCGGCCGAGGCCGTCCGGGCCTATCGCCAGCGCCAGGATGGGCGGTCGGTCCGTGGCGACGTGGTATAATGTCAGATCATCGCATCAGATCCGGCCGACGGTGACGTAGAATGGGACGATCTCGCTCCGGCGGTACTCGCGTTCACCCATCTGTTCGACGACGGTCCGGCCCATCGCGCGCCACTCATTGCGGAGTCGTTCGTAGGCCTCCTCGGATCCTTCGCCGGCGACGATCTCCGCACGGTTGTCTTCGAGGCCGTCTCCGGTAGCCTTCCGGCGAGCGTCTTCTATCGCCCGCTTGGAATAGGGAGGCTCGACCGTCCGCTCGTGGTCGTACCGGCGGGTTCGGATGTCCCCGAGACCAGCTGCCTCGAAGTGCTCGCTGACGGCGGCCCCGAGCGTTACGTCGGTCCCGACGCCGTCGAGGTACTGCTCGCGGGCGCGGCGG
The DNA here is from genome assembly GCA_036628575.1 of Halapricum sp. Taxonomy (GTDB): domain Archaea; phylum Halobacteriota; class Halobacteria; order Halobacteriales; family Haloarculaceae; genus Halapricum. Next base: position 808 of record JAZKRQ010000204.1, on the reverse strand, counting down.
GCCAGCGCTGACTCGATCTCGACAGTCGAGTCGACGGTGACGGCTCCGTTGTCGGGCTCGATGGCGGCGACGAGATCCGAGGAGACCCGAGCGAGTTCTTCGACCGCAGCCGTGGGGTCGGGAAGGTTGATCAGCAGCGCCTGGCAGACGACCAGATCGAAGCTGTCGTCGTCGAAGGGCAATCGTGTAGCGTCCCCGAGGACAGTCGGCGGGTCGAGGTGGGCCAGCAGGTCAGGATCGGCGTCACAGCCGACGACGGTCCCGTCGGTCTCGGCCCGGAGGACCCGCGTCAGTTCGCCGGTGCCACAGCCGACGTCCAGCACCCGGTCCCGGGTTTCGAGGTCCAGGTCGGACAAGGCGTCTCGGGTATCGGCCCACATCCCCTCGCGGGTCGTCTCCAGATACTCGGCGCTGAACTGGCGCACACCCCACGGATCGCCATCGACGGACAAAAACCGGTCGGTCGACGGTGTGAGTGGCCCACGATCCGTCGTACGAACCGCCCGGACACGAGCTGAGGGTTCGCCAGGGGGCCGGACGTTCGTTTAGCCGTCCACGTCCGCTTCGCCGCCCTCGGCGACCCGGAGCGCGTCGAGCCCCTCGACGACCTGCTCGGCGTCGGCCACTTTTTCGGCGGCACGTCGCTGGAGGTCGTCAACGTTGGACGGCGTACTGTCCATCGCTTCGGCGGCGACCACCCGGTCGGCTTCCATCACTTCCCGGAGCAGGTACGCGAGAGCCTGGCGCTCGGTGAGGATCGGCCCTGCGAGTGCCTCCGCAGCCTCCTCTGCGGCCGCGACCAGTTCCG
>JAZKRQ010000203.1:0-3595 GCA_036628575.1 Halapricum sp. | reverse complement strand
TTAGATACCGAGGTCGCGGCTGAGTTACGACGTACGCTGTCGTCACAGGAATTAAACGATGAGTAAGTGGCAAAATCTACATAGATACTCAATCCTCTGTCGCGCAGTGGATCGTATAGAGCCCTCGTTGTTTGTCGTCATCGGATTCTGGTACGTTTATCAAGGTTCTCTCTGGTCACTCAGGTTTCTCATTCCGTTTGGAATTCTTTACGCGGGCACTGTGGCGATATTTGAAGCGATTCACTGGTACCGATTTGCGTATCGAATCACGGAGAACCAGGATATAGAAATCACCTCAGGCATCGTCAGGCGACGACATCGAACAGTCCCACGGGAGCAGATTGAACAAACGAGTCTCGTGGAATCCCCCGTTGGTCGGCTGTTAGGCGTTATCGGTATACATCTTGAAACAGCAGGAAACAGAGACGAAAGCGAAGTTGAACTACGGTATGTCTCGACTGATACAGCAACTCGACTGCAGGATTCGCTACAAGTGGATGTAGATGCACAAATAGACGGTGAACCGCAAGCACTATTCGAACTCTCCAACCGACAGTTGTTGCTCTCCAGCACATTGCAGACACATTACGCGACAGTATTGCTGGCTGTAGGGGCAGTCATCGCGACTGCACTGTTACCGGCCGGTGGCTTCCAGTCCCTGAGCGATATAATCGTACTTACGTTTCGGTCAACTATCCCAGTCGAACTCGGCTTCTCGAAATGGGGCGTTCTTATCATCTTCGCAGTGGGTATCGGATGGCTAATCGGTGTCGTTCGGACGGCTATCAGGTTCTACGGATTCGAATTACGACTTCAGACCGATAGACTACACCGACGACACGGACTGATTCACCACGTCGAAAAAGAGATACCAATACCAAATATACGGATAATACGATTGGGCGACAATCCCCTATTCAGAGTGCTAGGCTATGTGAAGCTAAACGCACAGACAGCGGGCGGTGAAGAAATAATGCCATTTAATTCGAACACAGTAGTGATTCCGCTCACAGAGAGAGAGACCGCACGCGAAGTCGCAGATTGTGTCGGTCCCTCTGTGTCTGATGCTGACCAGCGGATTCCGTTCCGCGCCTGGCGACGATACACTGTTCGATATCTCTTGCTTGCGGCCGGTGTGGCCGGATTGGGCATAGGAGGGACGTGCTACATCAATATATCACCCGTTCTTGTCCTACAATCTAGTATATTTCTTTCGCTTCTTTGTCCCGTGTGTGCATATATCCGGTGGAGCAATATCTCGTACGCAGTCGGACCTGACAGCCTCCGTATTCGCAAAGGATTCTGGAACGGCCAGAACTACCGGATCGATTTCGACGACGTCCAACAGTGTTCGGTCACTACGACGCTGTTCCAGCGACGGAACGAGCTTGCAACAGTGCGTATCGAGACCGCCGCATATCCGCTTTCTATCGGCGCGACAGTACCGGATATGGGTCACTGTGCGGCGAACGACCTCTCTGAAAAATTACGCGAGTAAACTATTACGGCGTCAGAAGTCGTACAGGTCCGTCGAGAGGTACCGCTCGCCGGGGTCGCAGACGATCGTCGCGACAAGTTCGTCGGGCCGTTCGCGCGCGACTTCCGCGGCAACGTGGACGTTCGCACCCGTGGAGATGCCGCCGGCGATACCCTCCTCGCTGGCCAGCCGGCGGGCCATCTCGATCGAGTCCTCCTTGGCCACCGTGCGAACCTCGTCTAACAGGTCTCGCTCCAGGATCTCGGGGACGAACCCGGCACCGATACCCTGGATACCGTGGCTGCCTGCTTCACCGCCGGAGAGCACCGCCGAGTCCTCGGGTTCGACAGCGACCAGATCGACGTCGGTGTCGGCTTCCTGGAAGTAGGTCCCGACGCCGGTGATTGTCCCGCCGGTGCCAACGCCGGCGACGAAAACGTCCAGATCGCCGTCGGTCGCCTCGTCCAGTTCCGGCCCGGTGGTCCGGCGATGTGCTTGCGGGTTCGCGGGGTTCTGGAACTGCTGGGGGACGAAAGTGTCGTCGTACTCCTCAGCCAGTTCGTCTGCGCGCTCGATAGCGCCGTTCATCCCCTCGTCGGGATCGGTCAACACGAGGTCTGCCCCCAGCGCCCGGAGTAACTGCCGGCGTTCCTCGCTCATCGATTCGGGCATCGTCAGGACCAGATCAAGATCCCGGGCGGCACAGACCGCCGCCAGACCGATGCCAGTGTTCCCACTCGTGGGCTCGATGATAACCGTGTCGTCGGTCACCTCCCCGGCCTCGGCGGCCTCGTCGAGCATCTCTCGGGCGATCCGGTCCTTGACCGAATAGGGATTGAACGATTCTAGTTTCACCAGTAGATTCTCGGCGATCGAATCGACTCGAACCAGCGGCGTCTCGCCGATCAACTCCGTCACGTCAGCTGCTACGTGCATCGTAAGTAATGTCCGTGCCGACGCCTGTATTAGGTTGCCCTAAAGAATAAAGGCCTTTTAAGGGGTGGTAAGGATTTCGTCCATCAGCTTCGACTGGGCGGCTGCCAGGTGCTCGGTGAAGGTCGAGGCGTCGATCCCGAGTGCGTTCGCGACATCGGTGGCGTTGGCCGAGCGCGGATAGGAGAAATAGCCCATCTCGTGGGCGGTCTCCAGGACTTCGAGCTGGCGGTCGGTCAGGCGAGCGCGGTTGATCGGGACGACGTCGTCGGCCCCTTCCTTGTCGCTGTCGACCTGCAAGAGATAGCGAATGTTGACCGATCCGAACTGCTCGCGGAGGTCGGTGACGAGATCGCGGAGGTCGGTGATGTTGGTGAGATGAAGCGTCAGGATGAGCGATCCGTCCTGGGCGCGGACGTCAGCGATAGGATGTTCGTGCTGTTCGACGTACTCACAGACACAGTTCTTTAGATCGTGTGTGAACTGGAAGACCTGTGCGGACTGATACTCGAACAGCGATTCGAGTTTCTGATCGAACGCCCCCGGATCGAGGTCGCCGGTCGCGGTAAACTCCTCGGTGTACTCCCCGTCCCCGTTGCTCGCCCGGCGGACAGATGAGACCGACCCGTCGGTTCGCTCGGTGAACCGGGCCACGGGACAGGCCTCAGTTGCAGGTATCTCGAGCTCGGCACGCATCCCGGACATCTTATTCCTTACTCCGTGAGTACGAGCCATAACCCTCGCGCCAGTTCCCACCGACTGAAAACTGAAAGGAACGATTATTGGAGATTCGGCCACGTCACGGGGCGGTGTAAGCGTCGACTGCCCTGCAGGGCCGAGGTTTTTGCCGCTGGCGAGCGTCCAGCCGTACATGGATCTGACCCAGTTCGTCGAGGACATCGTCCACGAACCGACACAGACAGAGGACCGCGGGCTGGATCTGACCGTCGCGGAGGTCTACGAGATCGAGACGCCGGGCCGAGTTGATTTTGGCGGTGGCGAGCTCGAAGCGGCCGAGCGACAACCCCACGAACGTACCCTTCGAAACCCGGACGACGACTACGAGTGGTGGCACCTCGACGCCGGCCAGTATCTCATCGAGTACAACGAGACCCTCGATCTGCCCGAAGACCTCACCGTGGAGATCCAGACACGCGAGGCCGTCCGCGAGCGCGGCGCGTTCCA
>JAZKRQ010000202.1:0-3629 GCA_036628575.1 Halapricum sp. | reverse complement strand
CCCAGCAAGAGGCCGACCACCTCGAGGACCCTGAACATGTTCTGCTCGTCCTTCAGTGAAACGAGAACGTTGCTTAAATCGCCGACGGACCCCGGAACGAGTACCGCGTCGCAGTCGTGCTCGTTGGCTACTCGGTCGATCGATGTGACGTGGTCTCGTGTGAACACCAGCACCGACTCGACATCGGCACCCTGTTCTACGAACCGGCGGACGGTCGGTTCCATCGCAGCCTTCGCCTCGTCCTCGTGAGCCTCCTGGAGCTGTTGGGGAGCGGCCTGATCGGGCACCGGGTAGTGACCGAGTACAACGATGTGGAGTGGTTCCAGGAGATCCACGAGTGCCTGTGGTGGGTCCTCCGGGGCCGATGCGTCGATGGGTATCAACAGGGTGGGATCGTCTATCATAATTGGTGGGTGATGTCCAGCGGGTGCGGTCGGTGCGTGCGTGACCGGCCAAGCGCGGTTGTCCGCCACCGATTCCCGACGTACGGCGTCCAGCTATCAGCCATCCTCCGCCACCTCCTCAGCGCGTTTCGCCGGGGCGTCGAAGTCGAACTCCACCTCGACTTCGATATCGAGCGGGACCGCGCCCCGGTACATCGCCAGCGCGCTGGTGTCCACAACGCGGCGGCGGACATATAGTACGTACCAGACGATGCCCCCGACGACGAGTCCGGCGGCCAGCAGTACTTCCGGCAGTTCCATGAATCCGATGAGCGCGAACGAGAGGACGGCACCCAGCGCCGGTACTGCCGGATAGAATGGCACCTCGAAGTCCGGGTCGTAGCCGCCCGCGCGAGTCTCTCTGAAGACGATGAGCGAGACGTTCAATAGGCCGTACACCAACAGGTGCAGGACACTCCCCGCTCGGGCGAGGCTGTTGACCTCCCCTACGAGGATAAACACGAGAATGAGCCCGCCGGTCAACAGGATAGAGCGGTGTGGCGTGTCGAACCGGTCGTGGATGGCCGAGAGCCGGGCGTCCATTAGACCGTCCCGGCCCATGGCGTAGTTGATACGGGAGGCCGACAGCACCGACGCGTTCGCCGACGAGGCGGTTGCCAGCAGCCCGCCAAAGGTGAGCAGACCGACACCGACGACGCCGCTCCCGACCGCGCCGAAGACAACGGCGGCACCGTCCGCGATGGCTGTTCCAGAGCCGGCGATTGCGGCGCGTTCGACGACGCCGAGTAGGATGACCATCGACACCGCGTAGATGGCCGTGACCAGGAGGACGCCGCCGACCATCGCTCGGGGGAGGTTCGTTCCAGGCTCCTTGATCTCGCCAGCGACGGTCGCCACCTGTGCGAACCCGAGGTAGGAGACGAACACCAGCGCGGTGGCGGGGAACACCGATTCGGGGCCCTCGGGAAACAGGGGGCGGAGCGTCGCGACGTCAGCCTGGGTCACCCCGAGGAGGATGAACAGGCCGAGGATTCCGAGTAACACGATGACGATGACGTTCTGTAAGTCGCCGGTTCCCTTCGTACTGAGGTAGTTGACGCCGATAAAGAGGACTGCGGCGACGAGTCCGCCGATCTGGGGCGCAGAGAGCGGTAGTGGGCCGATGCCGAGGGGTGGGAGTATTCCGATCACCAGCGGCGCGACATAATTGCCGAATCCAACCGCGTAGAACGCCGTCGCGAACGCCAGCCCGAGCCAGTTGCCCAGCCCGGCGATACTCCCGAAGACAGGGCCCAGCCCCCGATTGATGAAGTGATACGGGCCACCGGAGGCCGGCATCGCAGTGGCGAGTTCGCTCGCCGAGAGCGCGGTCAGAACAGCGATCCCACCCGCGGCGACGAACGCAACGGCTGCCGCGGGGCCGGCGAGGGCGGCCGCCGGACCGGGGAGGACAAAGATACCCGCGCCAACCATGGTCCCGACGCCGATGGTCAAGGCCTCCCTGAATCCGAGCGTGCGTTCGAGTTGGGTCTCGGTCCGGCTCGCCATTACATGTCGAGATGCGAACGAAGCGTAAAATAATCCCCCCCCAGGATTAGAGTCCCCAGAAAGCAGCGATCCCGAGGGTCGTTACGACGGCCAGGATCACCTGAAGCGGTCCGCCGACTCGGATGTAGTCTCTGAAATCGTATCCACCGGGACCATAGACGAAGAGGTTAGTCTGATACCCAACTGGCGACATGAACGCCGTGCTGGCGGCGAACGTGACTGCAAGAACGAAGGCAAATGCGTTGGCGTTCAACTTGGCGGCCGCGTCGACAGCGACGGGGATGAGCAACACGACGCTGGCCTGGTTGCTGATGAGGTTGGTAATCGCAGCGGTCAGCAGATAGAACAGTCCGAGGACGGCGATCGTGGGCAAGAAGTCAGCCGTCGAGACGACGAGTGTGCTGAGCAGGTCGGCACCACCCGTCTCCGATAGTGCCCTGCCGAGCGGAATGACGCCGGCCAGGAGGAAGATCACATCCCACTGAACGGCATCGTACGCCTCTGCCGGTTTAATGATACCGGCGACGATCATCACGAGGACGCCGCCGAGCGCAGCCACCATGATCGGCAGGATGCCGAGTGCCGCCATTCCGACGACTGAGAGCACGACGCCGACTGCGATCGGGAGTTTCGACGACCGGAACTGCTGGAGATCGAGTTCGCCAGCCACGATCACATTCGGATCGTCCGCGAGTCGGTCGACGGTGTCGGGGTCGGACTCGATGAGGAGCAGGTCGCCCGGCCGGATTCGATACTCTGTAAGGCGTTCGTAGGCGGTCTCACCACCACGGCGGATGGCCAGAACAGCCGTCTGATACTGGTCTTGAAACCGTGAGGACTCGATCGTTTCGCCGACGAGATCGGACCCGGCGGTAACGACGATTTCGACGAGCGTTTGCTCGGGGCCAAGCGCGTCGAAACCACCTGGCGGCGTGACTTCCGGAACGAACTCGATCCCCTCTACCCCGTGTAGCGTCCGTAACGCGTCTTCGGTGAGCCGGATCGTGAAGGTGTCCCCCTCCCGTATCGTCATCGACAGTTTCGGCTCTCGATGATAGTCACCATCACGAATCAGTTGGGTGACGTTCGCTTCGAATTCGACCGCTTCGAGCGCTTCTTGGAGCGTCAAGCCGACGAACGGCGATTCTTCGCCCACGATCACTTCAGTGAGAAATTCCTCCTTTTGGGCCGTTTCGAGCTCACTGCGAGGTGTCACATGAGAGGGAGCAAGCCAGTATCCGACTGTAAGCAGGTATATTGCAGTGACGAGAAATACCACGAGGCCGAGATGGGTAAACTCGAACATCGAGAACGCGTGCAGAGATGGGTAGTCGGTAGCGAGTCGACCCGCCACGTCGCTGGCTAGGAGGTTTGTGGACGTACCGATGAGCGTGAGCATCCCACCAGCCATCGACGCGTAGGAAAGCGGAATAAGCAACTTTGACGGCGACGTTCCGTGCTCGTGAGCGAGGTCGCTCACCATCGGCAACAAGACGGCGACGGCCGCGGTGTTGTTGATGATCCCCGAGAGCGGACCGACGAGCCCAACCGTTGCGCCGAGTTGCTTGTGTTCGCTCTCACCTGTAAACGAGGCGACTATCTTCTTAAGACGCTGAATCGCCCCCGTCCGACGGACGCCTTCGCTCAGGATCATCATCGCGAGAATCGTGATCGTTG
>JAZKRQ010000201.1:0-3636 GCA_036628575.1 Halapricum sp. | reverse complement strand
TCCTCGTCCTCGACGACGTCCTCAGCACGGGCGGCACGCTCAAGGGCATCACCGGTGCGCTCGAGGAGATCGGCGCGGACATCACCGACATCGTCGCTGTCATCAAGAAGGTCGGGGGCGAGAACAAACTCGACGAGACCGACTTCGACGTCAAAACACTGATCAACGTCGACGTCGTCGACGGTGAAGTCGTGGTCGTCGACGAACAGGGCGACAACTAGAGGGGGGCGGCTTCATAGTGACTGCCGTTAGTCAATGCCACATCGACCGCCCGCAGTCGGACGGTCGTACCGGTACATAGTTACAACAGTCACTATCACTCCCCGCGATTGCATCAGGGACGGGCAGCCGTTCGACTGTCGTCCAAGATGAGGGATTCCTGATCCGCGCAATCCATCGTCCAATACGTGCGCGCAAAACAGAGTCCCGGGAGTCCGTCATCCGTACCGGGATCGACTGTCAGTTATACGTACCGTCGGCAGCTTCGTCGGTTCCTCCTCTGCCGGCGATCCTCTACAACGACACGAGTCAGAAGAAAAGAGGGAGAACACTGTTAACAGATACTGATATCGCTGACCACTGGAACGTGGGAAACGGGGTACCCGCGTTACGCAGACACAGATCTTACGTCCAGGGGACCGATCGATCCTGAATCTCGCCCGCGAGCGACGTACCGATCGTCTCCTCGACGTTCTCGGCGTTTGCAAGCGCCCACATGAGCTTGACCTTCGCCGTTCCGGGGAGGATGTCCTCTCCCTCGATCACGCCTGCCTCGAGCAGATCCCGACCCGTGTCGTAGACGCGGTCGCAGACCCGGCCCTCGATACACTGACTGGTCATGACGACGTGCGTGCCGTCGTCGATCAGGTCGTCGACGTACTCGATCCAGTCGGTATTGACGTGCCCTAGACCCGTGCCTTCCAGGACGATCCCGGCCTTGTCGTCGTAGGCCTCCAGCACCGCAGGATCGGTCCCGGGTGTGAACTTCACGAGTTCGACATCCGTCTCGAGATCAGACGACAGCGACAACTCGGTTCCGCCGCGTTCCTGATACTCGCGACGGAAGGACACCTCGCGGGAGTCGTAGTCGACTTCGCCGAGCGGCCTCGCGCCGACGGTTTTGAAGGCGTCCCGGCGTGAGGTGTGGTTCTTGCGCGCTCGCGTGCCACGGTGAAGGGCGCAGGTCGCGTCGGACTCGTTGGCGTGCATGCAGATCATGACCTCCGCGGCGTCGCCCTTTGCGGTTTCGACGGCGCAGACGGCGTTCATCACGTTGTCAGAGGACGGACGGTCCGCCGAGCGCTGACTGCCCGTGAAGACGATCGGGACGGGCGTGTCGAGCATGAACGCCATTGCGCTCGCGGAGAACTGCATCGTGTCGGTGCCGTGCATGACGACGACACCGTCCGCGCCGGCCTCGATTTCCTCGTGGATCGCTTCCGCGAGGTCCTGCCAGACGTCCGGCGTCATGTTCTCCGAGAGGATGTTGGCGACGACCCGGCCGCGGTAGTTGGCCAGTCCCGCCAGTTCCGGGACAGCCCGGAGAACGTCCTCGGCGTCGAACTGTGCCGTGACCGCACCGGTCCGGTAGTCGACAGTCGAGGCGATCGTGCCGCCGGTCGAGATCAGCGAGACGGTCGGCAGGTCGTCGTCGAAGGTGATTTCCGATTCGCTCTCGCCGGCCTGTGCGTCTTCGATGTCGTAGACGTCCTCATCGAGGACCTCGATCTCGGCCGCCTCGCGGTCGACGCCGACGTTGTAGCCGCTGTCGAGTTTGACTACGAGGTTCTGGTCGGAAGAGGAGGGTAACAGCACCCCTTCGTAGGACTGCTCGCCGCGATCGACGTGGACCCGGTCGCCTGGTTGCATACGACCGGGTACCGCTCGGGCGGACTTGAAACCATCTTTTCGAAGGGGAAAAGGCCCATGTCCCTGGCACCCCCACCCGGATGTATGGCCGAGCGCACCGACGAGCGGACCCGCGAGGATGAGGTCGGCGTCGACACCGACCTCGGGTCCATAATGGGGGAGGATACGGACGCGACGACATCCGATACCGACCTCGGATCGATTATGGGAGACGACACGGGGGCGACTGACACCGACACGACCGGTGGTCTCCGCGGCCGATTACGACGACGCGTCGGGAGTATCTTCTCCATCGGGACGTTCGGGATAGCTCTGGTTTTGACGCTCGTGTTGGCGTTCGTCGTCGGAGGCATCGTCCCGTTCGTCCCGGACAACATCAGTGGACTGGTCGGCGTCTTCCTCGGAGGGTTCGCACTGGGAACCGTCAGTAGCGACCGCCACTACCTGGAGGTCGGCACGGCCGCACTGATGACCGGCGCGCTGATAGTGCTGTTGAGCAATTTCATGGTGGCGGTGTTCGGCCCAGGTGCGCCGCTCGTGGCCTTCGGTGCAGGCACCAGCGGCGTTGCAGGTGTCCTCGGGTACTACTTCGGACGGGATCTACGGGCGGGTCTCACACGCGACCTCGAATAGTCAATTCTCCGCGAGCATCCACCGATCCTCCTCCCGTTCGACGACGCCACGCGCGTTCAACAGTCGGAGCACGTCCAGCACAATCCCTGGCGGCGCGTCGACACGGCGGCTCAATCCCCGCGGCGTCGCGGCACCATCGGTCAGCGCCAGCAACACCTCGACTGTTAGCCGGGCGTCCCCCCGGTCGATCTCCTCGCCGATCTCCTCCATGACATCGGTCAGCCGGCCCTGGACCCACCGCTGTGCGAGCGACAGTTCGTTCCGCAGGCGTTCGAGCTGTTGCAGGTCGTCCACGAGCGAGCCTAGATCAGACTCCTCGGTGGGTTCGACGTCGACAGTGAGGTGCTTACAGGAGGTCAGATCCAGCCCCGAACTGGCCGGATAGGCACTTTTAGCTCCGTAGTCGTACGGCGAGACCGACACCTCCAATCGGAACCCCCGGGCGATATAAAAGTACTTGCGTCGCTGGTCGTCGACGCGGCTCTCGATCAATCCGGCCGATTCGAGTTTCCGCAGGTGATCGATGACCGCCTTCGGACTGACACCGAGATATTCACTGATCTCCGTGACGTAACAGGGTTTACGCGCGAGAAGTCGGAGGATACGCCGCCGGTTCGCGTTCCCCAGAAGATCGAGCAGTTCGGCGGAGTCCATTTACCTAATGTAACCAGTTCTTCTATAAAAGAGTTTTTCACATGGACAACCATTAACAGTGTCAATGCGATAATGACACGCATCTGTTAAATTGGTGAAACAGGTGAGGAAAGCTACCGGCCAAAACCAACGAACGCGGCGATCAGAGCGGCACGGCGGCTCGCAAGACGGTCGTCAACTGATGGCCTTCCAACGACTCCTGTCCCGGTGCATCACCAGGATCGTGTCCCTGGTCACCGTCAGACGTTCTGTTCGTGGTGTTCGAGTCTTGCGATCCGTTGTCGGTCTCGTTAGTCGGCCTATCGGTCGGTGGGCCCCGGTCGGTGCTATTGTCCGTGGCGTTGGCGTCGGTCCCCCGGTCAGTCCCGTCGTCGTTCGGGGGATTAGTCGGCGGACCCTGCTCAGTTCCGTTATCGTCCGCGCCAGGCGGTCCGCGATCCTCCGGTGGCCCACGTGGACCAAGGGTGGTGAGGTTGCGAG
>JAZKRQ010000200.1:0-3704 GCA_036628575.1 Halapricum sp. | reverse complement strand
GGAGATATGACCGACTTCTCACACCGAGTCGAGCAGGTCTCGATCTCCGGGATCCGCGAAGTGTTCGAGGCTGCCAGCGAGGACGCGATCAATCTCGGACTGGGCCAGCCGGACTTCCCGACCCCCGATCACGCCCGCGAGGCCGCCGTCGAGGCCATCCGAGCCGGAAAAGCCGACGGCTACACCTCCAACAAAGGCACCCGGGAACTACGGGAGGCCATCAGCGAGAAACACGCCCGCGACAACGGCCTCGAGATCGATCCCGGGGACGTCATCGCCACCTCCGGGGGTAGTGAAGCGTTGCACCTCGCGATGGAGGCACACGTCGATGCGGGCGAAGAAGTGATCTTCCCCGACCCGGGTTTCGTCTCTTATGACGCGCTGACCCACCTCGCCGGAGGGTCGCCGAAGCCGGTCCCGCTACGAGAGGACCTGACGCTCGACCCCGAAACCGTCGAGGCGACGATCACCGACGACACTGCCGCCTTCGTGGTCAACAGCCCGGCTAATCCGACGGGAGCGGTCCAATCGCCCGAAGACATGCGGGAGTTCGCCCGCATCGCCGACGAACACGACGTCCTCTGCATCTCCGACGAAGTGTACGAACACATCGTCTTCGAGGGTGAACACCGGTCGCCGATGGAGTTCGACGACAGCGGAAACGTGATCGTCGTCAACGCCTGCTCGAAGAGTTACTCGATGACCGGCTGGCGGCTCGGGTGGGTCACCGGCGCGACCGACCGGATTGAACGGATGCTTCGGGTCCACCAGTACGCCCAGGCCTGCGCCAGCGCACCCGCACAGTTCGCCGCCGAAGCAGCCCTCACCGGCCCGCAGGACGCCGTCGGAGAGATGGTCACGGCCTTCGAGCGACGGCGTAACGTCCTGCTGGATGGCTTCGACGACATGGGACTCGATTACCCGACGCCGAAAGGGGCCTTCTACGCGATGCCGGAGGTTCCGGACGGTTGGGTTGAGGCGGTGATCGACCGCGGCGTCGTGGTCGTCCCCGGCGATGCCTTCGGCGAACGCGGCGAAGGCTACGCTCGCATCTCGTATGCCACCGGAATGGAAGATCTCAAAGAAGCCATCGAGATCATGGACGCGGCGACCAGCGCCGTGCGATAGCGATCGATTCGAGAATGTCCACGTTCGGTCACTCGCCATCGTCGTCCATCCTCTCGACGACTCCGTCCCTCGAAACTAACTCTTCCGTCCCGGAACGCATATCGTGTTCGCTGGCAGCGATCTATTAGCCTCGTTTCGCGAGAAATCGAAACGGATCCGAAGGAACCACACCGGCAGTGACCTGCCAGCACACATTTTGTCCTCGAAGTGCAACCCGCCGGTATGACAGAACTGCTGTACCTACCCGATGCCGACGACATCACCGAATTTACGGCGACTGTGATCGAGGCGACTGAGGAGGACATCGTCCTCGACGCGACACACTTCTACCCCGAGGGCGGCGGCCAACCGCCGGACCACGGAACGCTCTCGTGGGACGGCGGGCGGGCCACCGTCGTCGACGCCCGGAAGAACCACGGCGACGTCCGCCACTACGTTGAGGCCATCGAGGGCCGCCTGCCCAAGGAAGGCGAGAAAGTGACCGGCAGGATCGACGAGGTGCGCCGGGAACGATTGCGTCGGATGCACACCGCCCAGCACGTCGTCTCGCGGGTCGTCCTCGCGGAGTTCGACGCGGCGACCGTGGGTATCCAGATCCACGTCGACCGCTCGCGAATCGATTTCGAGCCCGCCGACTTCGACGAGACCGACCTCGAATTGATTGAGGAACGCTCGAACGAGATCGTCGAGGCGGACCTCCCTGTCCGGAAGGCCGAGCGACCACGGGACGAGGTCGAGAAACAGACGCCCGAGGGTCGGACACAACTAGACCTCATCCCCGACCACGTCGACCCGCTTCGAGTCATCGAGATCGGAGACTTCGACCTCTGCCCCTGCGGCGGCACGCACGTCGACCGCACCGGCGATATCGGTGACATCCGGATCATCGACCGGTCCTCGAAGGGTGCGAAAGTCGAGCGAATCGAGTTCGAGCTGGTTACGGACGAGGCCTGATACCGCTGGCTGTACCGTTTCGAAAGAACTCGATACCCCGAGATATCGGGCGAACAAAGTGCGGTCGAATGCCTCCTCGTCGGAGAGGGCCTGATATCGTGATTGTCCACAGGCTTTTCGGTAGGCGGTTTGGGCACCCTCTGGTCGGCCTTGCCGATAGAACCGGTTATCGACTTGCGTGCGACCACATCGTCAGCACGTCCCAAACGAAATGGAGAGTCCGTCGTCGGCACGCTCGAGGGTAGTTCCGAACCGTTCCGAGCGTTCGCGCATCGTCTGTCGAACCCACGCGGCGGCTTCCCCGTCAGCAAGGGTTGCTGTCGCGTTCTCGATCTCGATCGGTACGATCCCGAGTCCCGCAAGTTGTCCATCTGTCACGACTAACTCGAATAGTGCGCTACGCTTGTTCTGCAATTCCTCCTTTTGCACGTAGTCGTCGACGAAGTCACCGGCATCGTAGAGTATCGGACGGCCTCGATATACCTCGACGCCCTGGAGGACGTGGGCACTGTGACCGTGGACTACGTCGACGCCGAGATCGACGAGCCAGCGGGCGAACGCCTGCTGGCTGGCGTCCGGCGACGTTTCCCAGTTCGGCCCCCAGTGCAGCGAGGCGACGACGAGGTCCGGAGCGTGATCCCTCACGCGGTCGAGCACCTCCCTAACAAGCCGGTCAGTCGGGAAAGCGGACACCTCGAATGGGACATACGCCGTTCCCGCGTTGTTCTCGGTGGCGGCATACGTCGAAAACCGGTCGGTGAGCGAGAACATCGCCACGGTCAGCCCGCCTACATCGACAACAGCAGGGTCGAGTGCGACGTCGATGTTCGGTCCGGCCCCCGCGTGGGCGATGCCAGCCTCGGAGAGATGGGTGCGCGTGTCACGGAGGGCAGGTTCGCGAAAGTCGAGGACATGATTGTTCGCGAGCGCGGCGACCGACGAATCCACCGCGTCCAGAGCGCGTACCGCGAACGCCGGATCCGCCCGGAAGTAGTAGCTTTTGTTCGGCCAGCGATCGCCGCGTTCCGAGATACAGCACTCTAGGTTCAATACCAACCCGTCGAGCCTCCGGAGCCGTTCCAGCGTGGATCCCCAGACGCCAATCGGATCATCGCCGGCCCACCGGTCGTTCACACCCCGGCCTAGCATCACGTCGCCGACAAAGCCGAGACGGACGTTCGCGGACCCACCGTTGAGAAAACCCTGATCCGATTGGCGCGTCGCGCCGAAACAACCCGTTAGGCATGCGGCTCCCGCCGCCAACGCCCCCCGACGCGTCCGGTGCATCGTGTCACAGGTCGATGGCGATGGGCTTCAAATCTTGGGAGATATCGGACCCCAGGTTTCCCCTTACGATGTGGGGAGACCAGAATAATAAAGCCCGTCTAGTCGGCCTCTCCACAGGTGTCTGATCATATTTCATCGTCGCTTCCAGTGGCCTGTCCGGAAGATTCGCCTGTGCCGCAACGACGTTCTCTGTACAATTTATATCGGTCCCGACAGAGTGGCGAATTGCGTACTCACTCTGTTGCGCGCGACTGGTAGGCGCTCAAATCCCCCGAAATGTATTTGCCGCTCACGAGTTTGCGAGCGGCAGAAATGCGCCGGCCGGGATTTGAACC
>JAZKRQ010000199.1:0-3860 GCA_036628575.1 Halapricum sp. | reverse complement strand
CCACCTGCCACCGTCCCAGCCTGGGTCAACAAGACAGTCATCCAGAACAGGACGCCAATCCACTTGGGGTGCTCTGCGAGGAAGCTTCGAACCGATGAGGCACTTTGGCTCATGTTACGTGAGGTCATACCGAGGGCTCTGAATTGAATTTTTCTGAATATATTTTACAGTAAATTGCTGGTTAAAGGTGTAGGAATTGATTGTAGGCTATCAGTAATGGACCACACAAAGGAAATTATCAAAGGGGTGTGTCCGACATGTTGGGGAACGTCGATCACCGCCGTACACGAAGAGGTAGGATCATACAGTCGCTGTGAGAACATATCACATTCGACGAAACGATTTTGACACTGGATAATAGTTATATATTCGATAATGGTAGCCGTCCGAGCAAGGTGGGTGCGATGAGTGGACTGGCGGAGTTGCGTAACGCATCGACAGTTCTGATACAGAACCCCGGAATCGAAGACGCCGGCGACAGTGGATGTATGACCTCGTTGCTCGACCCGGAGCTGGGAATCGACCGGGCCGTGATCGTCACCGTGGCACTGTCGCCATCAGAGTGGGAACGGCGGCTGGCACGGCAAGCGACTGGCCAGCTCCCACCAGTCGATTACATCGACGTACAGACACTGAGCGGCTCGGCGAGCGCCTCCGACTCGGCCGACGCCCCGACGCCGGTCGCAACGGTACCGAGCCCTGCCGACCTGGTGACGCTCGGCGAGACGATCCACGAGCTGTTGAACGACGCCGCCGAGGACGGCGACCGCATCGGACTCAGCATCCACTCGGTTTTGGACATGCTCCAGTTCGTCGACCGGGAGTTCCTGTTCAAATTCCTGCATCTCGTCGGCGACCGGTTGCGTAACGTCGACGCCATCGGATTCTATCACCTCGACAGTACAGTGCCGGAACAACTCCGTGTCACGCTCGCTCATCTCTGCGATACGATCGTCGAGTGCGACGGCGAGAAAATCGACATCTCGGACGGCTACTACGAGCCCACGAAATAGCGAATCAATGCTACTGGGCTTCGATGTACGGCAAGTCAGCGACGGTCTCCTCGACCTTGCTCAGGTTCGAATACATCAGCGAGGTCGTGTCCCAGATCCCCTCGACCAGCGCCTCCTGCATCGCGTCGTCGATCTCGACGTCGACAGTGGTGTCGCCGTAGATGACCGTCTCTTCCTCGACGTCGACGTGGATGTCGCCGTCGGGGTTGTCCTCGATCCACTGCTGGAGTTCGGTGACGGTCTCGTGGTCGGCCGTCGCCGCCGGAATGCCCAGAGACTTGCAGTTGTCCCGGAAGATCTCCGCATAGGATTCGCCGACGATGCCGTCGATACCCCAGCGCATCATCGCCTGCGGGGCGTGCTCGCGGGACGATCCCATGCCAAAGTTCTTGTTGACGACAGCGATGTTCGCGCTCTCGAACCGATTCAAGGGATGATCGTTGAACTCACCGTCGTCGTCCCGACGGGCGTCGTAGAAGAGGTAATCGGCCATGTTGTCGAAGGTTACCTCCTTCATGAACCGCGCCGGCAGGATCTGGTCGGTGTCGATGTCGTCGCCGTAGATCGGCACGCCACTGCCCGATACGTTCGTGATGTGTTGCTCTTTGTCAACCATCAGTCAGCCACCTCCGAGACGTCGTCGGCCGCCAGTGCATCCGTCTGATCGTCGTAGAACCGGCGTACGTCCGTGACCTCGCCTTCGATCGCCGCTGCGGCGACCATCACCGGACTCATCAGGACCGTCCGGCCCTCTTTGGAGCCCTGACGGCCGATGAAGTTCCGGTTCGACGAGGATGCACAGACCTCATCACCTTCCAGGGCGTCGTCGTTCATCGCCAGACACATCGAACAACCTGCCCGTCGCCACTGGAAGCCGGCCTCGATGAACGTCTCGTCGATGCCTTCGGCCTCGCACTGCCTCCGGACCGTCTCCGATCCAGGCACGGCCAGCGCACGCACGCCTTCGTCGACGGTCTGCCCCTCCAGGATCTCGGCGGCGCGCCGGAAATCGCTGACGCGCCCGTTCGTACAGGTCCCGAGGAAGGCGACGTCGACGTCGTAGCCCAGCATCGACTGGCCGGGCTCGATGTCCATGTGATCAACCGCCTGTCTGGCCGCCTTCTGGTCGGTCTCAGTATCGAAGTCCGCAGGGGAGGGGACGGGCTCGGAGATCTCGACGACCTGCCCGGGGTTGATACCCCACGTGACCATCGGATCCATGTCGTCTACATCGATTGTGACGACGTCGTCGTACTCGGCGTCCTCGTCGCTCGCGATCGACTCCCAGTAGGACTTGAGTTCCTCGAACTCCTCGCCCTCGGGGACGTACTCGCGACCCTCCAGGTAGTCGTAGGTAGTCTCGTCTGGGTTGATGTACCCCGCGCGAGCGCCGCCTTCGATGGACATGTTACAGACCGCGAGTCGGCCCTCCATCCCCAGTTCCTCTATGGCGGAGCCGCCGTATTCGTAGACGTGGCCGACGCCGCCGTCGACGCCCAGATCCTGGATAATCTTCAGGATGATGTCCTTGGCGAAGACGCCCTCGCCGAGGCTCCCCTCGACCTCGATCCGTCGGACCTGCTGTTTCTCCGCGGCGATGGAACCGGTCGCCAGGATATCCCGAATCTGGGACGTCCCGACGCCGACGCCGATCGAACCGAAGGCACCGTGGGTCGCCGTATGGCTGTCACCGCAGGCGACTGTCATGCCGGGCTGGGTCAGCCCCAGTTCCGGCGCGACGACGTGTGTGATACCCTGCTTGCCCGACTCGAAGTCGAAGAACGTGATGCCGTTCTCGCCGGTATTCGTGTCCAGCGCGTCCAGCATCTTCTCGGCCTGATCGTCCTCGAGTGGCCGTTTGCGCTTTTCTTCTTCGGTCGGTGCGATGTGATCGGTCGTCGCGAAGGTCCGCTCGGGATAGGCGACGTCGATGTCTCGTTCCCGGAGCATGCCGAACGCCTGGGGACTCGTCACCTCGTGGACGAGGTGCAGCCCGATGAACAACTGGTCCTGGCCGTTCGGCAGTTCGGTTACCTTGTGCTTCTCCCATACCTTGTCGTACAGTGTTCCTGAACTCATACTGGATCCGCTCGTTCGCTATCGCTCTCGAAGACGCCCGATACACCTGCGGGCGGTTCACCGTCTCCGTCGTTAGTCTGCTGTCCGTGATCGCGATCGGTCATGTGGGTCACTCGTCGGACTCGCCCCAGGCGAACAGCTCGCGCAGGCGACCGCCGACTTCCTCGATGTCGTGGTCCTGCTCGGCCGCCCGGATCTGCTTGTAGCTGGGTCGGTTGGTCTGGTTTTCGGAGATCCACTCCTTGGCAAACTCGCCGTTCTGGACCTCTTCGAGAATCTCCTCCATCCCCTCGCGCGAGGACTCGTCGATGACGTACTCGCCGCGAGTCAACCCGCCGTACTCGGCGGTGTCGGAGACCGAATCCCACATCTCCATCAGCCCACCCTCGTAGATCAGATCGACGATGAGCTTCATCTCGTTCATGACCTCGAAGTAGGCCATCTCCGGGCTGTAACCGGCGTCGACTAGCGTTTCGTAGCCGACTTTCATCATCTCGGTGACGCCGCCGCAGAGAACGGCCTGCTCGCCGAACAGGTCTGTCTCGGTCTCTTCCTGGAAGGTCGTCTCGATGACACCCGCACGGGTGCAGCCGATAGCCTTCGCGTAGGCCAGTGCGCCGTCCTTTGCGTCGCCGGTGGCGTCCTGATAGACCGCGACCAGTCCGGGTACGCCTTCGCCGCGCTTGTAGGTCCGTCGGACCAGATGCCCCGGAGACTTGGGCGCGACCATCGTCACGTCGACGTCCTCGGGCGGCTCGATCTGGCCGT
>JAZKRQ010000198.1:0-3868 GCA_036628575.1 Halapricum sp. | reverse complement strand
CCAACCTGAGCGGTCGGAACACTCGTCCCTCACGGGAAGGCGGGGGTATTCGCCTCGAATCTCTATAAGTCGACACCTTCATGTGTCGAAGTCGCGATTCCTTATATATAGCCGAGCGATATGCTGTCCCGGTTGGTCCCCGGGTCTGCCGGCCAGGTTAAGGTGGACGAACACATGAACGAACGGACGGGTCCGGAGGGCGTATGCACACGACGGCAGGTAGTCGCGGGTGGGGCTGTTGCGGCGACCGGCTTGCTGGGTGGGTGTTTAGACTCCATCCAGCAGTTCGTCGGGTTGTCCTCAGCCAACCAGGTCTCCCTCAGTGTCATCGCTCCCCCTCGCGACTGGGACGAGCGGGCGAACGACATCGCCGGTCGACTTGTCAACCGGCTCGAGACTGTCGGCGTCGACGTCAGGTTCCCGTTGCTTTCCCCGAATCAGTTCTCCGAACGAATCCTCTACGAGCGTGACTTCGACGTCTACGTGGGGACGATGCCGCTCGGTAGGGACCCTGACTACCTACGACCGTTACTCTCCTCGACGTACGCCGACAGGATCGGATGGCAGAACCCGTTCGGGTTCGCGGACATGTCCCTCGACGATCGGCTTGACGCCCAACGCCGTCAGACCGGCGAGGAACGAACCGAGACGGTCGGTATTGCACTGGAGACGATCGTCGGTGAACAACCGTTCATCCCGATTGCGACCAGGCGAGCCATCGCGGCCGTCACGACTGACAGGTTCGAGGGCTGGGGGAGAGCACCCAGTGGTGAGCCGATCTGGTTGTTCGAACTCGAACCGGCCGAGGGTGCCACGCGCGACCAGCGACTCCGTATGGCGACCAAAAACCGGTACATCACTGATCGGCTGAACCCGCTGATGCCCTGGATCGGCACGTTCGACGTCACGACCTGGCTGCTGTACGATCCGCTGGCACGATACTACGACGGGGAGATCCGTCCGTGGTTGGCGGAGAGCTGGTGGGATGACGACGGCGCGATCACAGTGAAACTTCGTCCAGACCTGCGCTGGCACGACGACGAACCGCTGACAGCGGACGATGTCCGCTTCACCTATCGGTTCCTAACGGATACGACGCTGGGTTCGGCGGATACGATGTATCCAGCCCCCCGATTCCAGCAGCAGGCATCCCTCGTCGAGGAGGTCGAAGTCCTGAACGACCGTCGGGTCCGGGTTCACACCGACGCGAGTCGAACCGTGACTCCGACGGCACTCACTGCTCCGTTGTTACCGAAGCACATCTGGGAGTCTCGAACTGTCGTCGCAGACGTAGACACGGGGTTAACTCGGGCGATAACGGCGGACAACGGGGAGCCAGTCGGATGTGGCCCGATGCAATTCGAGGAACAGACACCCAGGGAATCCATGCGGCTCGGCAGATTCGAGAGCCATCCCCTAAATCGCGACGACAATACCATCGCCCAGCGGTTCGGGCCGCTCGCGTTCTCCGAACTTCTCTTTCTGTATCGGCCACCGTCGAATACCCTCGTCGCTCTCGAGGATGACGAGGCCGACGTCACGGCGCCGATACTGGACAACGACCTCCTGTCCGAGGTCGATCGCAGTGACAGCCTGTCAGTAGTGACGAGTCCGTCCCGGACGCTGTACCACGTGGGGTTCAACACGCGCCGGAAACCGCTCCGCAACCCCGGTTTCCGTCGTGCCGTCGCGCACATGGTGGACAAGAGACAGATAGTCGAGTCCGTCTTCGACGGCTATGCCGATCCCCACACGACGCCCATGATCGATGAGTCCTGGATCCCGGAGGAGATCCAGTGGAACAGTGGGGATCCGGAAGTCCCGTTCTCGGGTGTAGCAGGGGAACTCGACGCCGCAGTTGCTCGCGATCACTTCCGCGAAGCCGGATACAACTACGACGACGACGGACGACTGGTATATTAATGCCGGCGCGCACAGGGGAGATACGATAGGATGGCGCTGTTCGATGTCCTGCTCGGCGTGACCACGGTGACGGTGTTGTTGCTCGGAGTTACACTAGTGCCCATCGTTGGCGTCAACCGTCTTGTCGCGTTCTATCGTCGTGGTCCAGTCCAGCGGATCCGTGCGGTGATCCCCTATTTTGTGTTTCTCGGACTGGTCCTCGTCGTGGGCGGTTTCCGGGAGGCTGGTGCTGATCTCTCGTGGATCGTTGGGATCGAGATCAGTTCGCTCATCCTCGACCTCGAAGGTGGTGCAGTCATCGCCTGGCTCCAGTCGTTCCAGACGCCGGCGGTAACGGCGTACTTTTCGGCGGTGTACGTCTACGGGTACATCTACCTACTGGTATTCCCGTTTATTGCGTACGTTCTCGCCGAAGATCTGCGGCCGTTTCGCGTTCTCTCGCTGGCGTACGCGTTCAACTACGTTGTCGGTGTCATCCTGTATGTCCTCTTTATCGCGTACGGGCCACGGAACTACCCAATCGGAGTCGAGCAACTCCTGTATGACAACTGGCCACAATCGCAGTTACTCACTTCACAGGTAAACGTCAACACGAACGTCTTTCCGTCGCTTCACGCCTCTGTCTCGACGACGATCGGATTGCTCGCGATCCGAACCCGCGACGTCTACCCGCGATGGCCGCTTATCGCTGTCCCGCTTGCGGCTTCTGTCTGCGTCGCGACGATGTACCTCGCGATCCACTGGGCGACTGACGTCGTCGCTGGGGTCGTTCTGGCGGGCGTCTCAGTCTGGTTCGCCGAGCGCTATCACGACCAGTACGTCGATATCGTGTGCCGCTCTCGTGACCGCGTGCTGTCCGGACTCCGGGGCCTGCGACAGCGTATCCGGTCATACCGGAATTGAACCAGACTGTCAGCAGTATCACTCGACGACGTGGATACTCGATCCGAGATACGAGTGCAACACGGCGGTCACGCTCTCTGCGTTGAACGCGTCGAGATTCTCGTCGATCTCGGCTTTCAGCGCATCGAGATAGGCCTGATCGGTCCGCAACTCTCGGAAGTCGACCGACTCGACGGGCACGCCCAGGGTCTCCTCTAGTTCCGAGCGCATGAACCGCTCGTCAGCCAGTTCTCCGTGCCAGCAGTTGTCACGGAAGAACAGCCACCCCTCCTCACCGGGTGGGTCGGCCTCGCGATAGAGCTTCGTTTCGACGGTCGCGGGTTCGACCCACACGCCGGATTCGTCGGCTTCGAGACGGACGCGGACGCCGAATACGTACCGGGCTGCGCCTGTCTCCTGGCTCTCACGTGTGCTCTCCGTGTCTTCAGTCATCACTCGTAGATGTCGTTACAACGCGCCGCGAGTTCGAGGTCTTTCTCGGTGATCCCGCCGGCGTCGTGTGTGGTCAACCGGACCTCTACTTCCCCCCAGGTGATCGTGATCTCGGGATGATGCCAGGCATCCTCGGCCAGCCCGGCGACGCCCGAGGCGAAACCCACACCCGGGAGGTACGAGTCGAACCCGAAGACTCGAACGATCTCCTCGTCGTCGCGTTCCCACCCGCTCGGTAGTCGATCCTGGATCTCGTCGTCTGGTAGCAAGTCGCTCATACGTACTGGATGGATATCCAGTCGAAAATAGATTGGCGTGCCGGCAGCCGCTGGAACGCTCCCCCCGATCCCCCTAACCATGTAAATATTTGGTAATTGTCCACAAACAACTAGATGTGGCACTCGAAACCTGCGGCGTCTGTGGGGAGCAGGTGCCGTTTTCGAACACGGTACACATCCTCGTCCATACCAAAAGCGACGCGGGCGTGATCGATCAGTACATCTGCCGGGACTGTTACGAGACGGAACTGGCTCCGCTGTTCGAAAGCCAGTCCGTGCCTGGACAGTGATAGTGACTGTTGTAACTCCGTCCCGGATTGACCGCACGCCGG
>JAZKRQ010000197.1:0-3912 GCA_036628575.1 Halapricum sp. | reverse complement strand
GGATCGACCCCGAAAGGACGGCGAAGTACCGTGACCACCGGGCAATCAACGACGTCCTTGCCGATCTTGTGGACGACCAGCAGACGCTCCTCGCGGAGGTGTACGCTCCCGGCGTCGAGGACATCGACGCTATATTCGGGCGGTTCGACGAAGCATTCACGCTTCTCTCGATGACCGAAGGTCGCGAGCAGGCCTGGCGTGTGGCAACGGTTCTGGCCGAGTTCGACTGGTCGCTGGTGCGGTCGTACGCACGGTGGGTGCTCCGGATGACCGCTCTCGGAGTAGCGGCGATGATCCGGGCACCCGGACTCGACCCACAGGTGCTGGACGCCCTCAAGGACATCGAACAGGAAGGGATCGAGCACGGCCAGTTGCTCGGCCGTCTCGCCGGCAACGTCTGACCAAATCGGTCACGACTCGTCTGTCATACCGGATTGCGGCGGTCGATCCAGCGGCCGGTCGCTTTGAGCAACCCGGCGAGGACGATCGCGAGTGGCAGGGCAGCCACCGCGACTATGGCTGTCGCCAGCCTTTCCATCCCGAACCGTAGCAACTGCATCGCAAGCAGGTTCGCCAGGACGAACGCGATCACGAACAGCGACCGTGCCTCATAGACCGCCTGGAGCCGTTCGTGCTCGAATGCCTTGCCGGGCCCCCCGTTCATATCTCAATCTTATGCATCACCAGTCTCAAAACTGACGGCTTTTCTGACTGGGGGAGAATTCCCTACGCTTCGAGTACGGCGACGGTCTCGACGGTAACGGTCGTCTCGATCCCGGTGCGCTCGATCGGTACCGTCTCGTCGGTGACCAAGTCGATGGTCCCGAGCGGTTCCTCGACGGTGACCGACGCCGCTCCATCCCCGAAGTGCAACACGACGACGACGCGTCGGCCCTGATATTCCCGTGCGAAGGCGACGGCCCGGTCGGTGTCGGCGGACCATTCAACCTCCACCAGCTCGCCCCGACGCAGGACGGCGTTCCCGTTTCGCGCCTGGATCAGTCGGCGGTGGAACTGCGTCAGTTCGTCGTCGCCACCCCACTCCATCGGACGTCTGAAGTGGGTCATCCCGTTCTCCTGGCCGTAGTAGACCATGGGCATCCCAGGCAGGGTGAGCGTCGCGGCGGCGGCCGCCCGCTGGGACGCCAGTCCATATTCGTCGAGATACCGATCCTCGTCGTGGTTCTCGATATATCTTAGCTGGGTCGACCGCGGCGGGAACCCCTCCCGCCGTTCGGACTCGACAGCGTCCAGCAGGTCCGATGCCGGTGCGTCGCCGCGTCCGATCTCCTGCAGACGACCGTACAGCGTCGTATCGTAGTGGAGGTCGAAGGCGTTCTCGGAGGCTAGCGGGTCACGGGGAATCGTCTCGTCGAGCAGGAGGAACGAATCGTCGATCTCCTTGACGCGATCCCGGACTTCCTGCCAGAACCCGTGTGGGACTCCCCAGGCGACGTCACACCGGAAGCCGTCGACCACGTCGGCCCACTCGTCGACCACCGAGAGGACGTGTTCACGCACCGCGAGTGAATCGTAGTTCAAGTTAGGGATCGAGTGCCAGGCGAAGTACGTCTCAGGATTGTCGTCCCCGTCGAAATTGTACAACTCTTCGTAACCGTCGACGCCCATCCGGGCCATCTGGAAGTGCGGGTGGTGGATCGAGGTGTGGTTGACGACCAGATCGAAGACTACCCTGATCCCGTGCTCGTGGCAGGTCTCTACGAACGACTCGAACTCCTCGCGCGTGCCGAGGTCTTCGGCGGTTCGGAAGTAATCGAGGGTGTGATATCCGTGGGGGCCGCCGCGCTCGTAGCCGTCGTCGTCCCGCTGGGGGGCGTACGATTCGAGGATAGGGGTCATCCAGAGGGTGTCGATCCCGAGCCATTCGAGATAGGGTACGCGCCGCTCTAGCTCCCGGAAGCTCGGATCCGCCTGGCCGGTGAACGACCGCGTGAAAATCTCGTACATCGTCGCGTCGGTCGTCCACTCAGGGGGATCGTTGGGATACCTCACGTCGCCATCGGCCGAGACGGCTACGACGTCGGCGATGGAGTGGCGTGCCCCCACAGCGACGGCGTGGACCCGGATCGGCTCCTCGATGGCTGCCAGATCACAGGTTGCGGTCGTCCTCTCGACGTCGAGGCCACCGTCGAGACTGTCTCGGTCGTCGAGAAAGAACTCGACGTCGAGATCGCCAGCCGTCTCGTCGGTTGTCGGTCCAGACAATGGAGTGGCCTCGAAAGTGACTGTCCCGTCGTTCACACTCGCGTCAAGTTCGATCCGCGGTCGCTCGGGGCCGTCGATCTCGACGGTGTCCCTGGCGACGTTGTGGTAGTCCTCGTCGGGGACGAACATAACCGAACGGCGGCCCGGTTCCAGTTCGGTCTCGAAGTAGAACCGCCCGTCCTCGTAGTCGGGACGGTCACGGCCGAGGATGTGCTCGTTGAACGGCGCGGAAATCCAGACGTCATCGGCGTCCGGGAGTTCCTCGGCGTCGACTTCGAATCGAACCGGGCGACTGACGTCCGGGTACGCACGAACCGTTAGCTCGTATGCCGCGTCCGGAGCTGTCATCCGGAGAGTGTACCGACCGGGTTCGTCCGGGACCAGGTGTTCGACCGCGTCTCCGCCAAGGGCGACGTCACTGTCGGGTGGCGAATCGACGACTGTCCAGGTGACCCCGCCGCCCATCTCGGCGTCGGGATCACGCGGTGCGAGTTCGACGTCTGTTCCGACCGTCGTGAACCGTGGGGGTCCGGGATGATGCATATTGTCCCATGTCTCTGTTGGACAGCCAAAAACCTCTCCTGAAGGTCTCTTCTGTTCGAGTAGCGTGTAAACGGTCTTGTGACTGCGTATCGGCCTGTACGGTTCCCTGTCACGGCGGATCCGGCCGTGTCTGGTGAATAGAAGTACAGTTGCGATCCGTGGAACTAACTATCTGGCCCGGGTAGGCCGACCGTAAATGCCAGAGAGGACCCCTGAATCGGACGCGGACGTCAACGTCGAGCGGGCGGCCTCCGCGTTCGGGTCGTTGGCAGACGAGAACCGCATCGCCATCCTGCTGGCGCTGTGGCAGTCCGGGCCCATGTCGTTCGCACAACTGCAGTCGGCCGCCGGGTTCTCCGACAGCGGTCACTTCAACTATCATCTGGACAAACTCCTCGATCGGTTCGTTGAGAAAGACGACAGCGAGTACCGACTCCGTACCCCAGGTGCGTCGGCCATCGACGTTGTCTTCGACGAGCGCTTCGGGGAGTCACCGCCAGACGTGGACGTTGACGTCGGCGCGACCTGTCCCGAATGCGGAGCCCAGCTACACGCCTCCTATTCCGAGGGTCGCGTAGTGGTCGGCTGCCCCGACTGTCCTGTGCTGGTCAATATCGGCTATTTCCCCCCACGTGGCCGACTCGAACGCGATCCCGAGGAGTTCTTCGCAGCATACGCCAAGGGAACCTGGCGGGACTTCACCCTGGCCCGTGAGGGGATCTGTCCCCACTGCAGCGGCCGCATGGAGACGACGATAGATGTCGACCCCGATTGGCACCTGCACTTTCCGGCGGTGAGTTCCTGTCAGAACTGCCAGGTAACCATCGGGACGACTGTCGGCGTCCGTCTGTTGTCAGATCCGGCGGTCGTCTCTTTTCTGCACGATCACGGTGAGTACGTCGACGATCGCCCCTTCTGGGAGCGAGAGTTCTGTATCGACGATAGTGACGCCGTCCTCGAGAGCGAGGACCCGCTTCGCGTGGTCGTCTCGATCCCGCTCGACGACGAGACGCTCCGGGTCACTGTCGACGAGACCACGACTGTCCTCCGGACCGAACGGGTCACGCATCGTCGATAGCGTCGACCGCCGGCGTCCGTTTCGAGAGGTTTAGGAGTGACCTCACGAAAGCGAAGGTATGCCAC
>JAZKRQ010000196.1:0-3914 GCA_036628575.1 Halapricum sp. | reverse complement strand
GCGAACGGGGAGGAACGACCCGTGAGCAACACGCGGACGACGGGAGGGAGTCCGCGAACCGAGCGAACGGGGAGGAACGACCCGTGAGCAACACGCGGACGACCGAACATCTTTCCACCTCACTCGATTCTATGGGCGTATGCGCGAACGTCAGAAACACAAGATCTCGGACACAGCCCAACAGATCGTCGGCGGGTTCCTGCTGGCGGGTCCGTTCGTCGTGACAGGGGAGGTCTGGGACCTGGCTCGAAACATGACCGTCTTTCACAGTTTGTTCCTTGTCGCTATCGTCATGGCCACCGGCTATGGCGGGTTGTACGGGGCTGACAACGACCGCGACCCCAGCCGTGAGGCCGCAATCGCCGGGGTACCAGTCCGGTACATCTCGGTGCTGGGCGTCGCCTTCGGGTCCGTCACCGTGCTCGCGTTCGCGATCACCGCTCCGGATCACTTCCTCGGAGATCTCTCCGCTCCCGAACGCCTGGCCGTGACTGCTCGTGCGATCAGCGTCGGCTCACTGTTCAGCGTCGTCGGCGCTGTGACGACGGATAGTATCTTCTGATAGTGATTACTGTAGCGATTTACCGCTACGACCGCACGGCTGCGTGCGGTCGATGTGGAACAGACCTACAGTATACCGACGGACGTAACTTTTGATACTGCTTCAGTCGAACCGGTCACGACTGAAAGTATCAGGGCTTACGTCCGTCGGTATAATCACTATGAGGTCGCGAATCTGGAGCTATCGGGTTTTCGATGGCCCGAGGCGGCTGCTCGGCTCGCGTCTCCGACGAAAAAACCCATGCCGTTCGTTTCCGCGTTTGCTTCAGAAGCAGCCTCTAACTTCGCTTATTCGACGAAGACGTCGTCGTATTCGCCGGAATCGATCTTCTCTTTGAACTCGCGGGGGTTCTCGCCCTCGATGGTCACGCCCAGCGAGGTACAGGTCCCGACGACTTCCTTCGCGGCGCCCTTCAGATCGTAGGCCAGTAGATCCGGCAGCTTCTGCTCGGCGATCTGTTTGACCTGGTCGACGGAGAGATCAGCGACGAAGTCTTCCTGGGGCTCGCCGCTACCGGTCTCGAAGCCGGCCTCGTCCTTGACGAGTTCGGCCGTCGGCGGGACGCCGACTTCGATCTCGAAAGAACCGTCGTCGTCGTACTCGACGGTGACCGGGACCTCGGTGCCGTCGAAGGCTTCGGTCTGGTCGTTGATATTCTGGACGACTGCCTGGACGTCTACCGGGGTCGGCCCCAGTTCGGGACCGAGCGGCGGGCCGGGGTCGGCCTGGCCGCCGGGTACGAGAACTTCGATTGTGCCTGCCATACCCGAAAATCCGTCGGCGCGGGTTTAAGAATTGCTTTTCGACGTTCTCCGTATGGGGATCGTTTACATCACGCGATCGGGATACTGACGCTCACTGTTGCTGTCCGCCGAACGGGCAGGGACGCTCCGACGACGACCGCGGACGGAAGCCCTTTTGACCGACGATAGCGGAATGTCCGTTAATGGGGCTCGAAGAGGAGATCGAGGAGATCGAGCAGGAGATCGCCGAGACGCCCTACAACAAGTCCACGGAGGCGCATATCGGCCGTCTGAAAGCCAAACTCGCCGAGAAGAAAGACCAGCTCGAGACCCAGCAGTCGGGATCGGGCGGCGGCCCCGGCTACGCCGTCGAGAAGCACGGCGATGCGACTGTCGCGCTGGTGGGCTTCCCCAGCGTCGGCAAATCGACGCTCATCAACGCGATGACCAACGCCGACAGCGAGGTCGGAGAGTACGAGTTCACTACGCTGAACGTCAACCCCGGCATGCTCCAGTACAAGGGTGCGAACATCCAGATGCTGGACGTGCCCGGGCTGATCGAAGGAGCTGCAGGCGGCCGCGGCGGCGGTAAGGAAGTCCTTTCGGTCGTTCGGACGGCCGATCTGATCGTGTTCGTCCTCTCAGTGTTCGAAATCGATCAGTACGAGCGTCTCAGCGAGGAACTCTACCGGAACAAGGTCCGTCTGGACACCGATCCCCCAAACGTCTCCGTCCGCAAGAAGCACAAAGACGGTATCAGCGTCAACGCCTCAGTCGATCTGGATCTCGACGACGAGACGATCAAGAGCGTCCTCCGTGAACACGGGTACGTCAACGCCGACGTCACGATCGGAGAGCACGTCGACATCGATCGGCTCATCGACGGGATCATGGACAACCGGGAGTACCTCCCATCGATCGTGACTGTCAACAAGGCCGATCTCATCGAGCCCGAGTACAAGGAGACTGTCGATCAGAACCTTCGTGAGCACGGCGTCGATCCCGACGAAGCAATCTTCATCAGCGCCGTCGAGGAGAGGGGACTGGACGCGCTGAAAGAGCGCATCTACGACGAACTCGGCCTCATTCGAATCTACATGGACAAACCCGGCCGCGGGATCGATTACGAAGATCCGCTCATGCTGTTCGAGGGTGACACTGTTGGAGACGCCTGCAGGAAGATCGGCGGCCGCTTCGACGAGCGATTCCGTTTCGCTCGTGTCTCGGGAGACAGCGCCAAACACGACGACCAGCAGGTCGGCCGCGATCACGAACTGGCAGATGAAGACGTTCTGCGAATCGTCGTGAACCGCTGATGGCCGGTCCCCGCCGACGACTGATTCTCGTCGCGCTCGTTGGTCTGCTGCCGTGGACACTCGTCGCGACCGGCGGATTGACGACGCTGTTCTTTCCGTTCGGGTTTCTCGGCGTGGACGCCCCTCTCCGTGTCGTGACGATCTACGAGTACCTGTTCGTGTTCTCCCGGGGGCTTCCCCAGTACATCTATGCCTGGCCGCTGGGGGTCGTCCTGTACAGTCTGGCGCTGGTCTCGGCGGTGCTCGGATTGATCGAGCGGGAAGACCGACGACTAACGGCGGGGCTGCTGGTCCTGGTCGCGCTGACCCAATTGCAGTTCGCGGTAGGGTTCGGCCGGCGGTCGGGCTACACCGCCGTTCCGTTCGCGTCGATCACGACGCTAACGCTTGTATGGTGGGTCTACTGGCCGGATCTCAAAGGCGCGTTGTTCGACGTCCGATCTTGATCACAAGGCGCACTATCGGCCCGTTTCCGAACCCTTTTCGACGTTCCGGCCTTCCATCAGTGTATGGACGGCATTCTCGACCACACGATGGTCCGAGTCGAGGACCTCGAGGAATCGATCGACTGGTACACCGAGCATCTGGACTGGGAACTCAAATCGAAGAGCGAGCATTCGACGTTCACGCTTGCGTTTCTCGGCCCCGAGGATATGCACGAGGACGGTGCAGTACTCGAGTTGACCTACAACCACGACGGCCGAACCTACGACTTCGGTGATGCCTGGGGACACATCGCGGTGCGCGTCGAGGACGTCTACGACGCCTACGAGCAACTGATGGATGAGGGCGTCGAGGACTATCGCGATCCGGACTCCTGTGGCGGCTCATACGCCTTCGTCAAGGATCCGGACGGCCACGAGATCGAGATCGTCGAGCGCGACCACGGTGCGAAGTGGTCGATCGACCACACCATGATCCGCGTCGAGGACGCCGACGAATCCATCGGCTGGTACACACGCAAGCTGGACTACGAGATGTTCCGACGTAGCGAGCACGACAGCTTTTCGCTGTATTTCCTCAAGCCCGAGGACGCTCCTGACGAAGCGATGTCGATGGAGTTGACCTACAACCACGACGGCCGCTCCTACGAGTTCGGCGACGCCTGGGGTCACGTGGCCGTGCGCGCGGACGAGTCGGATCTGGAAGAGTACTGGGAGATGCTGATGAACCGTCACGCCGAGGACTACCGCGATCCGGAGTCGTGTGACTACAACTACGCCTTCACCAAGGACCCGGACGGCCACGAGATCGAGATCGTGCGGCGGTAGGGAGACTCCTGGCGAAGCGGGG
>JAZKRQ010000195.1:0-3916 GCA_036628575.1 Halapricum sp. | reverse complement strand
TATCCGAAGGTGTCACGTCCAGGACGGGCGAGCCGATCACGTCGGCGGCGACGAGGCCCGGCACGATTCCCATCATGATGACCAGTACGATCAACAGGTGTATGCGTTTCATGTGTGTCGAGCGACGTCCCAGTCGTGGAAGCGCCGGGCCGTCGACCGTTGGTTGTCTTTCCGGCCGTCGATAAAAGACAATTTTCCGAAATATCGCCAGAATAGCGCCGGGTTCGACCCAAATTGGCCCATAGTTCGATCTGTACGACACAGTGGGTGTCCGGAAAGCCACGCGACTGTCGAGCTAGATCCGCCGGACAGATATACCGGTCGACGTAAGCCCTGATACTTTCAGCCTGGAACATCCGGCTGAGAAGTGTCAAAAGTTACGTCGACCGGTATACCATTCCGCAGAACGATTATATGTCCCCGCTGAAACGGTCGACCATGGCTACACACGTCGCAATCGTCGGCGCCTACGGAAGCGCCGGTGTCGCTGTCGCCGGGCGGCTGGCGGACGACCCCGATATCGAGTTGACACTCATCGACGACGGTGAACCCGGCGGTGGGCTCTGTATCCTCCGGGGATGTATGCCCTCCAAGGAGGTGCTTTCGGCCGCCGAACACCGGTTCGCTGCACGCCACGACGACCGTCTCTCGGATTCACTCCCGGATATCGATCTCGAATCCGTCGTCGGGCGCAAGGACGACCACACGTCGAACTTCGCCGCCCACCGCCGGGCCGCCGTCGAGCGGCTCACGGAACGGGACACCGTCACGTTTGTTCACGACACCGCGCGGTTCGTCGACGACAGCCGACTCGTCGTCGGCGATCGGACGATCGATCCCGACTACGTGGTGATCGCGACCGGGTCGACGGTAAACGTCCCATCACTTCCGGGCATCGACGACGTCGAGGTACTGACGAGCGCGGACGTCCTCGATCGGACGGCATTCGACGAGTCCGGTCTCGTGATGGGGTTCGGATACGTCGGTATGGAACTCGTACCGTATCTCAGCGAAGCGGCCGGGCTGGATCTCACTGTCATCGAACACGACGCCCGGCCGCTCGACGAGGCCGATCCCCCCTTCGGCGACGCACTCCTCGAGTACTATCGGGACGCCTTCGATATCGACGTACTCACCCACGCCGAAGAGAGCCGCGTCGAGGCGACCGAAACGGGCGGCGTCAGACTCTACGTCGACCAGGATGGCGCCGAAAGGACAGTCGAGGCCGATCAACTGTTCGCGTTCACCGGACGACGACCGGCACTCGACCGATTAGGGCTCGAGGGGACACCCCTCGATCCGGCTCCGGGATGGGTCGAGGATTCGATGCAGGCCCGCGACGTCGACCACGTATTCGTCGCCGGCGACGCCAACGGCAGGGAGCCGATCCTCCACGTCGCGAAAGAACAGGGGTTCACGACGGCCGAGAACATCCAGCGACACCGCCACGGGGATCCGCTCGTCGACTATACGAACGTTCACCACCACGTCGTCTTTTCGGGGCTGGGTGTACTCCCGTTCGCCCGGGTCGGCCACTCGGCGGAATCGGCCGAGGAGGCGGGCATCGATCATCTCGTCGTCACCCGGGAGGCAGAAAGCGACGGGGTGTTCAAAACCAAGAACGTCCCGGAAGGGCTCGCCCGCCTCGTCGTCGGCACCGACGGGACAGTCCTCGGGTACCAGGGTCTGCACTATCATGCCGACGCGATGGCGAAAGCGATGCAGATTGTCGTCGAGATGGGGCTGGATGTCCGAGAGGTCCCCGACCGGGCGTATCATCCGACCACGCCCGAAATACTCGACGGCCTGTTCCGGGAGGGTGCGGCGGCACTCTCCGAGCGAGAGTGACCCGTCCCCGGTTTCGTGATCGGCGCACAACGGCAGAAAAGAGTTAACATGTCATCCGTTCGTATGTGTCGTATGACGGCGACTGAATCGTCGGACGAGGAGTACGTCTGTGGGGTCTGCGGGGAGACGTTCGAGACTAAAAGGGCCTTAGATCGTCACATCCACGAGGTCGGTATCGTCGACTGATACGAACGGCTATACGCCCGTGAGCGATGTCGACCCCCCGCGGGATCGACTCTGCTCACGACGGTATAGCCGTCAGTATGAGAACGCCGTGCACCACGTGCACGCCGATGTCAGTCGCCCCGGTTGGACACGACGCCTGCGCCAGAGCTGTCGGGTGTTTCCTCGCGGTTCTGCTGGGCGAGGATGACAGCGCCGAGAATCAACACTCCCCCGGCGACCACGAACACCGTGACCTGCTCGCCGAGCAGGACCGCCCCGAGGGTCACCGTCACCACCGGTTCGACAGTGCTGACGACGCCGACCCTGCTCGCCTCCAGCCGCGACACCCCCTCGCAGAACAGCAGGAGGGGCAGGACTGTCGAGACGACCACCATTCCGAGGACAACACCCCACTCGGCGCCACCCGCTGGCAGGGCGAGCCCGCCGTCGATGACACCGTACACAGCCATACTCACGGTCGTCCCGACGAGGACACCCAGCATGAGTGCCCGCGGAGCGAGCGTCGCGCTGACGCCGCGGCTGCCCGTCGTGTAGACGGCATAGCAGGCGGCTGCCCCCAGCGCGAGCGCGACCCCGAGCGGGTCGGCGCCGGCGGTGTCGGTCCCAACGACGAGCCCCACGCCGGCCATCGCCAGCGCGAGCGCGAGTATCTTCCGCGTCGTGACCGTCTCGCTCAGAAACGCCACAGAGAGCGCGACGACCATCGCCGGATACGTGTACAGGACGACTGTCGCCAGGCCGGCCGTCAGATGGCGTAACGAGATGAAGTAAAACAGCGTCATGGCGGTGTAGACGACGCCCAGTGCCAGCGTTGCGCTCCAGCCGCTTCGCGACACCGGTCGCGCCCAGCCCCGGACCGCTGCCAGGGCTGCGACGACGAGGGTCGCGAGCCCGAACCGAACTGGCAGGAACGTCGACAGTTCGAGGTCGATCGCCGCGGCGATCTCGCCGAAGATGCCGATTGTCCCGAAGCCGGCGGCTGCCGCGAACACCAGCACTGCCCCCGTAGTGGACTCGCGCACGATTGAACCGTCGGTCCCCCGTGGCGTACCGTTTTCGGTGCCGGCGTCCCCGATGAACTGGTGTGGTGTCGGGACGGACAGGCCGCTGTGAGAGCGTGGCCACTCCTGTCCCGTCTCTCGGGACGGGTGTCACGTTTTGAGGCGAGTCATCAACTGCTACTCGATTCGCTCGCCGGTTTCCTCGTAGCGCGTCGACAGCTCGCGATAGTGGGCCGCGGCCGCGCCGGTCCCGGGATCGTCGAGTTCGGTCTTGACGGTAGCGGGTGAGCCGACCGCGAGCGTTCCGGGCGGAATCTCCGTCCCCTCGGTCACGACGCTGCCGGCGCCGATGACGGCTTGTTCGCCGACGTGTGCGTCGTCGAGGACGACTGAACCCATCCCGACCAGCGCCGCCTCCGCGACCGTTGCTGCATGGACGATGGCAGTGTGACCGACCGTCACCGACGGCTTGAGGACGGCGTCCTCGTGCAACACGGCGTTGTCCTGGACGTTCGCCCCCTCGCCGACGACGATCCGCCCGTGGTCGCCACGGAGCGTCGCGTTCGGCCAGATGCTCGCCTCCGCCTCGATCACGACGTCCCCGATGACGACCGCCGTCTCGTCTACGTACGCCGAGTCCGCAATCGTCGGTTCCATCCCGTCGACTGAGCGTATCACGAAGCCAACTCCGGAGGCACAGCCCTTCAATCCTGTCGAGTGCCTTCGGGAAGGCGAACTTCACCCAGACCGGGATGATTTCACCACCGTTTTTATTCTTTGGCGGGCAGGATACCGCATGGGACCTTCCGTATTGACTTCCTCCCCGCCCTGAAGGGCTGTCTCTTACCCACATCGATACCCACATCTTTCGAGGAGATCGG
>JAZKRQ010000194.1:0-3932 GCA_036628575.1 Halapricum sp. | reverse complement strand
TCGTTCTCATCGATCCCGGGCGGCGTCGAGCCGTTCCCATTCGGGCGACCCACCGCGGACTTATTCCCATCCGAATCGCTCGCGTCACCGTCCAGCAGGTCCGCTGCCCGGTCGACGACGCGTCCGGGCACGCCAGCGACGCCTGCGACCTCGACACCGTAGGAGGCCTCGGCCGCGCCGGGTGCGATCTCATGCTCGAAGACGACCTCGCCGTCATCGCGACTCGTCCGGAAGTGGCGGTTGAACACGCCCGGAAGATCCGCGGCCGCGTCGGTGAGTTCGTGATGATGGGTCGCAAAGAGCGTCGTCGCTCCGATCTCGTCGTGGACGAACTCGGTGACAGCGCGGGCGATCGCCAACCCGTCGGTCGTCGAGGTGCCGCGTCCGACCTCGTCCAGCAGGATCAGCGAGTCATCGGTGGCGTGGCCCAGAATCTCGGCGAGTTCGGTCATCTCGATCATGAACGTCGAGCGGCCGCCCGCGATGTCGTCGCTGGCCCCGACGCGAGTGAACACGCGGTCGACAATCCGGATGCTGGCCCGCTCGGCCGGGACGAAACTCCCGGCCTGGGCCAGGATCTGGATGAGCGCGATCTGGCGCATGTACGTGGACTTGCCACTCATGTTCGGGCCGGTGATGATCGCGAAGCGGTTCTCGCGGTCGTAGTCGGCCCCGTTGGGGACGAACGACTCTTCTGTGCGCTCGACGACCGGATGTCGCCCCGCGTCGATATCAATGCCTTCGTCGGTTATTTCCGGCCGCGTGTAGTCGAACTCGGCGGCGACGGTCGCAAAGGAGACGAGGACGTCCAGCTCAGACAGCGCAGCGGCCAGCTCCTGGACCCGCTCGGAGGCCGTGGCGACCTCCTCACGGACCTCGACGAACAGCTCGTACTCGCGGTCGTCCGCGCGCTGTTCGGCCCGGATTATCTCGTCCTCCCGCTCTTTCAGTTCGGGCGTGTAGTAACGCTCACTGTTCTTGAGGGTCTGACGACGCCGGTAGTCCTCCGGCACCCGGTCCAGGTTCGCGTCAGTGACCTCGATGTAGTAGCCGTGGACAGCGTTGTGGCCGACCTTCAGCGAGTCGATACCGGTCCGCTCGCGCTCCTGCTCCTCGAGACGATCGACCCACGCCTTACCCGACCGCTCGGTCTCGCGTAACTCGTCGAGCGTGTCGTCGAAACCCTCGGCGATGACACCACCCTCAGTGAGTTCCGGCGGGGGGTCGTCGGCTATCGCCGTCTCGATGAGAGTTCGGATCTCGGGCAGGTCGTCCAGTCGATCGGAGACCGATCGGAGTTTCTCGCTGTCCGCACTGTCGAGAGCAGCCCGGATCTCGGGGACGACGTCGAGAGTCGCACCGAGCGAGTTGAGGTCGCGTGCGTTCGCTCGACCGCGCGAGACCCGCGAGATCAGCCGTTCGAGATCGTAGACCTCTCGGAGCCGTTCGTGGAGCCGCTCGCGGGTCCGGACGTCCCGGGTGAGTTCGCCAACGGCCTCGTGGCGGGCCTCGATCCGGTCGCAGTCGAGCAGCGGCCGGCGAAGCCAGTCGGTCAACTCGCGGCGACCGAGCGCACAGGCGGTCTCGTCGAGGATCTCCACCAGCGTCAGCCCCTCGGGACTGCGGACCGCCCGCCGGTCGAACACCTCCAGGCTTTCGAGTGCGACCGCGTCCAGCACCATGTACTGTCGTGGATCGTACCGGGTGAGGTGATTGATGTAATCGAGATGGCCGTCCTCGCCGACGCCGACTCCACCCCGAGTGTACTCAGCGTAGTCCAGTAGCGCGCCACAGGCTCTGATCTCGGCGTCACTAGCCAGCAGTCGCTCGGGCGGCCCGAAGTACTCGCCGACCCGCTCGCCCGCCCGCTCGGCCTCGAACACGCCCTCGTCGTAGGGAGTGACCATGCAGTCGGCTGCGAAGGGATCAGTCGGCGCGTCCGGGCCGACAATCGCCTCGGCGGGTTCGAATCGACCGAGTTCGTCCTCGATGGTAGAGAGCGAATCGCTACCGGTGGCGTAGGCGTCGCCGGTCGATACGTCCAGGAGTGCCAGGCCGTATCGACCGCTCGCGGTGGAAAAAGCCGCGACGTAGTTGTTGTCCGCTCCAGCCAGGAGTTCGTCTTCGGTGAGTGTCCCCGGCGTGAGGATACGAGTCACGGCTCGGTCGACGACGCCCGTGACTTCGTCGGGATCCTCGATCTGGTCAGCGATGGCGACTCGATAGCCCGCGTCCAGCAGCGTCTCGACGTAACTCTCAGCGTTGTCGATGGGGATGCCGGCCATTGGGTACTCGCCCGTCGAGTCCTCACGTTTGGTGAGCGTGATCTCACAGAGACGGGCGACCCGCTCGGCCGCCTCGCAGAATGCCTCGTAAAAGTCCCCCACCTGAAAGAGTACCAGCGCGTCGTCGTACCGGCGGGTCAGCTCGAAGTACTGGGCCATCATCGGCGTCAGATCGTCGGCCCGCTCGGCCATCTTCTCGGGCGCTCCGAGTGCCGCGTCCATGCGCGATGTGGACGCCCTCGTGACTGATAGAACTCCCGGTCGGGGCTCACGGCGATACGAGAACAGTCGCGTTCAACCGCGAAGCTGATCGACGGCGAACCTCGCGAGTAACGGGACGTCACCGATGTGGAGGAGCTTCGAGATGCCGCGCCAGCTCCCCTCGTTGGCCCGTCGCATCGTCTGGAGATCGAGTCGGTCGAGGTCCCGCATGAACCGATCGTAGCGCTCGTTGGGAGCGAAGTACATCAGCTCGGTCATGAACAGCCGCGACTCCATCTTCGGGGCGACGTTCTCGTGCCAGATATCGTCGTAGACGGAAATGTTGTCCGCAGACGTGTCCCGAGCCGCCGGTGTGAGACAGTGATCGACGGTGATCGCGGCCGCGCGCGCCGACTGCATTCCCTTATTGATCCCCTCGCCCCACAGCGGATCGATCGTCGGCACCGTGTCGCCGATCGCCATGAAGTTGTCCGTACTCAGGCTGCCCGGCGACTGGATGTGGGCCGAACCGCGGTGTTGTTTGCCCTCGATGGGCTCGGCCTCGGCGAACCGGGGATCGGTTTCCAGCCAGTGTTCCAGGTAGCCGTCGATGGTGCGGTCGGCGCTGGCGTGCTGGCGGTAGCTGCCGTTCTGGATGTAACAGACGCCCACCTTGGCAGTGTCCTCGCCGGTGTGGAAGATCCAGGAGTACCCGCCCGGGGCGTACTCGTGATCGAGTCGGAGCATCATCGCGTCGGTGAGATCGGCATACTCGGGGTGATCGAGTTCGACGCCCTCGAACTCCTGTTCGATCCCGATCGCCTGTTTCTCGCGCTTGAGATCGCTGACCCCCACGGCCTTCGCCAGCGGGGCCGACGGACCGGTCGCGTCGATCACGATATCACCGTAGACTTCCTGGCCACCGTTGTACTCGACGCCGACAATCTCGCTGTCTGCTCGCGGACCGTGCCCGCTCGCATGGTCCGAGGGACTTCGTCCCTCGCGATCTTCCATCACGGGTCCGGAGACGCGAGCGTCGAATCGGTACTCGGCACCCTTCTCGCGGCTGTCCTCGACGAGGAACCGCTTGAAGTCCGCGAACTCCAGGACTGCACCGGCCTGTGGCTGCTCGAAGTGGTGGCTCGGCGACTCGAGGACGACGCTATCGGTGAACTGCATGACCACGTCGTCCGGCACGTTAAACGAGGCGAGCATCGACGGGAACGTGCCGCCCGTCGACTTGTTGCTCTGACGGGGGAACTCCGCCTCGGACTCGGTCTCAAGCACGACGACGTCGTAACCCCTCGCGGCGACGTCGCGCGCACACTGGGCACCGGCGGGCCCGGCCCCGGCGATAACCACGTCGAAGCGGTCGGTCATTCGTATACATTCCACACAGACAGCAATTGATAACGCTTTCCACTTCCACACGGCGTAACCTTATTA
>JAZKRQ010000193.1:0-3933 GCA_036628575.1 Halapricum sp. | reverse complement strand
TGGGCCTCACTCGCCGCACAGCGAATCGAGACCGGGAACGACGCGATCAGCGTTTCGGTCGCGAATGACGCCAACGAGGCCGTGGTGGCGCTACAGGAGATGGGTCGGACTGACTGTCTGGTCGTCGATTACATGATGCCCGGGATCACGGGCCTCGAATTGCTCGAACGGATTCGCGAGGACAACCCGGATCTCCCCGTTATTCTCATCACTAGCGAGGGCAACGAGGACGTCGCCGCGCGGGCGATCGATGCCGGCGTGACCGACTACGTCGTCAAAGATCCCACGACGGATCAGACGCCACTGCTCAGCGAGAAGATCACCTCAGCCGTCACACAGCACCGCCTGCGCGAGCAAATCCAGGCGAGTGAACGGCGGTATCGGACGGTCGTCGAAGGGAGTCGCGATGCGATCGTCGTGCTCGCCCACGGTCGCGTCCAGTTTTGCAATCCGAGCTTTGCGGATCTCACGAGTCGAGACGCCGAGTCCTGGGCTGGCGAGGATTTCGTCGACGAGGCGATTCATCGGGACGATCGCGAGCAGGTGCGCCAGACATTCGCGAACTGGCACGACGGCGTGTTCGAACCGGAACTCCTGGAGATTCGTCTGCGTCGGGCAGACGAAACCGACCGTGAGTGTGAGTGCAGCGGGCGACCGATTACCGAGGACGGGGAGCGACGACTGCTCGTCTCGATCCGGGACGTGAGCGAGCGCCACCGACGCAAGCGCGAGTTACAGTGGGAGCGAAACCTCAATCGCACGATACAGGAGACGCTGCTCGAATCGCGAACGCGGGCCACCCTGGAAGCAAACGTCGTCGATCACGTCCAGGAGTACGGCTATCCGGTCGCCGTGATCGCCGATCCCGGCCCGGAAGGAACGGCCATCCGCGCCGTCGCCGGCGATCCAGCGTTCGCCGATGCGCTCTCCCTCGCCGTCGATGAGGAGGCGCAGGGCGAGCCGATGGCGTGGGCGGCCAGGTCGGGAGCGCCGCAGTTCGTCCAGGACGTCGAGGAGCTGTTCGCGTCGGACTGGCGGGCGGTCGCCCTCGAATACGGGTACCGGTCCGGTGGGGCCGTCCCACTCAAACACCACGACGTCCACTACGGGGTACTTGCGGTCTATCACGGCGACCCGGATCACTTTTCGGAGACCGAACGACGACTACTCCGGGAACTCGGAAATGCGATCGCGTTCGGCATTCACAGCCTGGAAACGGAAAACACGCTCGCGACGGACCAACCCGCCACGGCACAAATCCAGGTCACCGACGACGCGTACTATCTCGCCGATCTCGCAAGCACCGGGGCGTTTGCGGCCTGCGACGAAGTGGTCGTCCAGGGGACCGTGCCCCACGGCGAGGACGCCATTATCCAGTATCTCCACCTGGAGGGAGCCTCGGCGACGATTCAGGAGGCCCTGTCCGACCATCCGGACGTTCGATCGGTCGCGGTGATCGACGACGAACCGCTTCGCCTGCAGGTGACTGTCACCGGTCCCAGTCCGGAGGAAACGCTCGCAACCAGGGGCGTCGAGGTCGATACGACGACTATCGACGCCGGTGGCGTGACCGTCGAGGCGGCCTTCCAGTCCCGCGAGCAGGTCACGCCCGCAGTCGAGGCCCTGCAGGAAGTCTTCGACGGGGTGACCGTCCGCGCGATCACGACGACTGACGGACCGACCGAGGGCAGTGAGGCGTCTCCGCTCGATCCACTCACCGCCAGACAGATTCAGTCGCTTCACGCGGCGTACTATCACGGCTACTTCGAGCAGCCACGTCGGCGGACGGCCTCGGATATCGCTGACGCCCTCGGCATTGCCCACTCGACGTTTTTAGAGCACCTCCACCGGGCCGAGGAGAAATACTTCGGCCAGCACTTCGAGGGGGAGTGAACGCGACAGCCGACTTCGAGATGCTGGCCCGGTAATCGAGACGACTCATAGCACAGCGAACCAGCCGACAGTGCCGCCTCCGATTATCAAAATCGATCGAAAACCTTCACGTGAAGGTATATAGACTTTAGCAGATGATAGCAATCATTTCCTCATGGCATCTCTGCACACCAGTGGCGAGTCGGGACCCGTTTTCGACTCGACACGGCGACAAACGAGGGTAGTTCTATCGCGGCGGAGTCGGTCGATTGGACGGGGACGTGCGGAAGAGACCGGACAGGTCGGTGGTGTATCATGAAACTTCGCGCGCTCGCGCTGTCGGTGCTGATGGTCACCTCAGTCATCGGAATGACTATTGCGTTTTCGGGGACTGCGGTGGCAGCTGTGGGAAATGTCAGCGGCCAAAGTGCCGACAATGTCGAAATTGGTCAAGATTACGCACAGCAGTTCGTAACCTTCGAAACGACGATTGACGGGGAAGCAGATCGTGAAACATATTCACTCGACCTCAACACGACAAATATTGATGTTTCCAAGATTCAATCTGCAGGGGTCGATTCGTTGGGTGGGACTGATAGCAGTGAAGTGTCCGCTTCTACAGGTGAATTCTCTGGTGATGAATACGTAGTTGATATCACGGATGACACTCAAGATGGCACTTCCCACACGTTTACGATCACTTATGAGATATTCCATGACACGAGTGGGATCAGTACACCCACCGGAGACAATTCAGACACGTACACGCTCAGCGGGAGCGGACAGAGTGGGACGGTGAGTTTCTCCCTGAAGGATACCACAGCCCCGACGATCGCCAATCCATCACCGGCCGATGGGGAGACAGTATCCGACGACTCTCAGACGTACACTGTCGATATCACTGACGGCGGGTCCGGCGTCAATGAAAGCTCGATTTCCGTGACTGTCGAAGACGCTGATGGCACCGTTTTCGATAGTGTCGGGACCGGGACCACTGGAGTAAGCTTCAGTGGGGGAACGCTCACCATCGACCAGCAGACCTATCCTGACGGTCAGGTTAATGTGACGGTCGATGCTGCGGACAACGCAGGCAACGCGGCGACGCAGTTCTCTTCTTCGTTCACTATCGAGGGGGGTGCCTTCGCCGGCGGTGACGGAACTGAAGCCAACCCCTACCAGATCGAGACTGTTGATCAGTTGCAGGCGATGCAAGACTACCTCTCGGCGAACTACACGCTAATTGCGGACATCGACGCCTCGGGGACGAGTGAGTGGAACGGCGGAAGTGGGTTCGACCCGATCGGCGACGACTCGACGGCGTTCACGGGGTCGTTCAACGGCAGCGGGTACACCATTTCGAACCTGACGATCAATCGAAGCGCTACTAACTTCGTTGGCCTGTTCGGGTATATTGATGGCGCGATAATCGAACGGACAGGACTGGAAAATGCCGAAATCGCCGGGCGAAACTACGTCGGCGGGCTGATCGGATACAACCTTCAGGGGACAATAACGGAATCGTACGCCAGCGGCAACGTCACCGGAAATCACGATGTGGGCGGACTGATCGGCCAGAACGATGGCCCCTTGAACGAGTCGTACGCGACCGGCAACGTTAGCGGAACCGCAGATCAGGTTGGCGGCCTGGTCGGCTGGAATCACGGCCCGGTGAACGAGTCGTACGCCACCGCTACTGTTACTGGAGACACCTACGTTGGCGGCCTGGTCGGCATGAACGACGGCACAGTGAACGAGTCGTACGCCACTGGCGCTGTAGACGGAGCTAGCCATGTCGGCGGCCTCGTCGGTTACGGTAATTCCGGTACGGTGACCGACGCCTACTGGGACGTGAACACGACCAACCAGTCGTCCTCTGACGGCGGCACGGGCCTCACGACCGACCAACTGAAAGCCAACAAGTCCCTCACTGGCTTCGACTTCACCAACACATGGGACGTGCGTGCCGGCGGCGAGATTTCCTACCCCTACCTGCTGAACAACACCCAGTCGCCCGCGCCCGGCCTGGAGAGTCTCTTCGCCGGCGGTGACGGCAGCGAGACC
>JAZKRQ010000192.1:0-3939 GCA_036628575.1 Halapricum sp. | reverse complement strand
ACGCCAGGAAGACGATTTCAAGATCCATCTCGCAACCGTCACCGGGTTCGAGCGGCTGTCCCGGGAGATCGCAGGCTCGGAGCGGCCCGTGTTAGCAGTCAAGTACAATCCGAACGGCCAGTCGCTGCTGTCGCTGGTGGCGCTGCCCTCGCCCCGGAAGATGAACATCCTCGGCCGATACCTCCGTCGGGAGTACCGCGAGGTCATGGACGATATCCAGGACATCGAACTCTCGAAGGACGAGAAGGAGATGCTCGTCGCGATCTACTCGACCGGGGACATGGAGGGGCTCCCGCTGGCGTCGATCCTGAATAAGGAAGCCAGCGAGGTCGAACTCCTCCGGAAACAGATGGAAGGGAAGGGGCTGGTCGTCGACGGCGAGGACGGGCTGCAGTTGACGCCGGCCGGTCGAGTCGTCGTCAACAACCACCTCGAAGACGTTAACCAGTAGTCATCTCCTCCGGCGCGTGACGACGCAAGCTAGTCGCGACCACACCTCC
Source organism: Halapricum sp. (assembly GCA_036628575.1). Classification (GTDB taxonomy): domain Archaea; phylum Halobacteriota; class Halobacteria; order Halobacteriales; family Haloarculaceae; genus Halapricum. The sequence goes on along the minus strand of JAZKRQ010000192.1, from coordinate 3,439 downwards.
AAAACGCTGGACGAAAAACTCCTCGAAGACGTTGGATGAAAAAACCGAACGCGCGCGGTGTTCGCATTCGGGATACACCTCTATCCCTGCATCTCCACGAACCGGACTCCACCGTGAGATTCCCGGTCCAGCGAGCCGTCCTCGCGTGTCGTGGCCTTCACTAGCGTCTGCATCCCGCGACCGAGCGGCCCGAGCAGGATCCCACCCGGTCGTACCTGCTCGACGACTGCGTCGGGGAAATCCGGGGGTGCACAGGTCAGGTACGCCCGGTCGTAAGGGGCGTGCTCGGGCCAGCCGTCGTGACCGTCGCCGACTCGTATCGAGACGTCGCCGTAGCCCAGCTCAGCTAGCCGCTTTCGGGCTTCGCGGGCGAGACTATCGTGGAACTCGACGCTGTAGACGTGTTCGGCCCCGACTAACTCGGCCGTGACGGCGGCGTGATAGCCACAACCGGTGCCGATCTCCAGCACGTCGGTCCCCGGGGAGAGATCGAGCAGTTCGGCCATGATCGCGACCATGTGTGGGGCGGAGATCGTCTGTCCCTGCCCGATCGGCATCGGGCGGTCGGCGTAGGCGTGTGTTCGCTTGCCGTCGGGGACGAACTCGTGGCGCGGGACGGTAGCCATCGCATCGAGGACGGCCTCGTCGTCGACGCGACTACGTAGCCGCTCGACGAGGCGGACGCGTTTCTCCTCAGGGTCGCCGTCGTCGCGCCCGAACATCCTACCACGCCGACCAGGCGGTCGAGGTCTCGTCCCGGAGGAGGAGTCGCTTGACGTCCTTGGCGAAGGCTTTGTCGCCGTCGTGGTCGAGCTTCTCGTGGTTGTACCCGTGGGCGTCTTCGCGGACGTGGATCCCCTCAACAGTGAACTCCAGATCGCCCAGTTCGTCGGTTTCGCCGACGACGAACTCGTAGTCGCCGGGGACGTGCAACGTATCGCTACGAGTGCCCTCCCGATCTCCTCCTTTCGGGTGGACGGTCGCGTTAACGCCGACGTTGCCGACCGCCCGGCTCCAGATGGTCCGGACGTCCTCGGCTGGAGCCTCCTCGACGCGGGAGTCCTCGAGTTCGAGGCTGGTGATCCGGACGGTCATGATCGCCTCTTCGGTCTCCAGGAGGAACTCCTCGCCGACAGCCAGCGCTTCATCGGCGGGGACATCGGCGCTAGCTTTGAACGACTCGCCGTCCTGTGAGACGACGACGTCCCGTTGAAGCGTGGTCTCTTCGGGCAAGGTCGTCTTGTGGACGTGGTCACACTCCGTACATCGGACAGTTGCCTGGCCGCCGTCCTTCAGGATCTCGTGGACGGTCTCGATTTCGGGGGAACAGGCCGGGCAAACGAGCCCGATCCGGTCCGTTGACGCTGTCATACGTGTCGATACTCGATACGCGCATAAAAGCCGTGTGTCCGCCGTCGCGTGGGAACTTACTTCAGACCGGGGCGAAATAATTCGAACGATCATGTCAGACGAGGGCGACCCATTCGAGTCCGATAACCCCTTCCAGAACCCGACCGACGAGGAGACAAAGCAAGAGTCGGACGCCGAGGAGGAGCCAGCGGGCGACGGAGAAGCGGCGACCGGCGACACGGCATCCGAAGGAGAGACTGAAGCGGAAACCGGGGGAGCTGACGACGAGGTGAAATCTGAGGGGCCGGCCGGGATACAGGACCACGAGGACACCGACCGGGAGACGGACCTCGAAATGTGGGAGGATCGGCTCGATCAGCGCGAGGAGGGACTCGACCAGCGCGCGGCGCGGCTGAAAGAGCGGGCGGGCGAACTCGACGACCGCGAAGCCGAACTCGAAGCCGAACAGGAGGAACTCGACGAGTGGCGATCGGACCTCGACGCGAGACAGTCACGACTGGAGAAGCGGGAGGCCGAACTGGACGAGCGCGAGGCCGAGATCCGCGAGTCGGAGAACGAACTCGCCGAGCGAGCCGCCGACCTCGACGAGAAAGAGGAGACACTACACAACTACGTCGGGAACAACCTCGGCGACGTCGAATCCTCGATCACCGGGACGGTCCGCGAGGCCGTCACTTCGGCCGTCGACCGCATCGAACCCGGCCAGGCCGAGGTCGATCAGGAGACCGTCGAGTCCGCGATCGCGACGGCGATGGACGACTACTCCTCCGGCCGCGGGCGGTTCGGGATCGTCGGGAACCTCCTGCTTGGGCTGATCGGACTGGTGTTCGTCCTCGGCGGCGCGACGGTCCTGTTTTCGACGGAGACGACAGCCATCCCCCGGGCATTCAGCGACGCGGGTCTGAACTACGGCGCAGCCGCGATCCTGATCTTCATCGGCCTCGCGGTCAACCTCTCGGCCGCCGCCGACCGGATCTGATCGCCGGGACTGTTTTGGGGTACGGTATCGATGTACAGATATGCTCGACTACCTCGACCTACAGGCGGATCTCTCCGGTGAGGACCAGATGATCCGCCATACGGCCCGGGAGTTCGTCGCCGAGCACGTCGCTCCCGATGTCGCCGAGCACTTCGAAGTCGGCGAGTTTCCCGAGACGTGGGTCACCCGGATGGGAGAGCTGGACTTCTACGGGCCGAATCTCGACTGGGGAGATTTGCCGAACGTCTCCGAGACGGCATACGGCCTCGTAATGCAGGAACTCGAGGCCGGCGACTCGGGCGTGCGCTCGATGGCCAGCGTCCAGGGCGCGCTGGTGATGTATCCCATCCACGAGTACGGGAACGAGGGCCAGCGCGAGCGATGGTTACCCGACCTGGCTTCGGGCGAGGCCGTCGGCTGTTTCGGCCTGACCGAGCCCGAACACGGCTCGGACCCGGCGTCGATGGAGGCCCGTGCGGAGCCGGACAGCGACGGCTTCCGACTCTCCGGCACGAAGACCTGGATCACAAACGCCCCCATCGCGGACCTGGCGCTGGTGTGGGCCCGAGTGGACGAGGAGGCCGGACGGCCGGACGCTGGCGACGTCAGGGGGTTCCTGGTCGAGACCGATCGGGACGGCGTCGGGACTTCCAGGATCGACGGCAAGCTCTCGATGCGAGTCTCCGAAACCGGCGAGATCCACCTGCGGGACGCGTTCGTCCCCGAGGAGGCAGTGCTGCCAGGGGTGGTGGGGATGAAGGGGCCGCTGTCATGTCTCGCCCAGGCTCGCTACGGGATCGCCTGGGGTGCGGTCGGGATCATGCGCGACTGCTTCGGGACGGCCCGCGAGTACGCCACCGACCGCGAGCAGTTCGGCCGTCCAATCGGCGCGACCCAGCTCCAGCAGGAGAAGCTGGCGGAGATGGCTACGAAACTCACCACCAGCCAGACGCTCGCCCACCGGCTCGGTGACCTCAAAGAGCGGGGCGACCTGCGGCCACAGCAGGTCTCGATGGCCAAACGCCACAACGTTCGGGCCGCCCGCGAAGTCGCTCGTACGGCCAGGGAGATGCTCGGCGGCAACGGCAT
>JAZKRQ010000191.1:0-4008 GCA_036628575.1 Halapricum sp. | reverse complement strand
ACTCGCTACCGATCGTCTTCGTCGCCGGCAGTATCGCTATCGTTGCGATGATCCTGCCCGGGGTTTCGGGAGCGTTCTTCCTCGTCTTGCTGGGGCAGTACGAATATCTCACCGGGGTCCTGACGACGTTTGTCGACCGCCTCATCGCTGTCCTCACCGGTGACCGGGCGCTCGTCTCGACACTGGAGTCGGCGACGACAGTCGTCACGTTCGTCGTCGGCGCTCTCGTGGGCCTGTTCACCGTCGCCCACCTCATCCGGTGGGCGCTGGATCGGTACCGAGTGGCGACGTTGTCGTTTCTGGTCAGCCTCATGGTCGGGGCGCTCCGACTCCCGGTCCTGCGGATACGCACGAACACGGCCACACTTTCGATCGAGACGGTCCTACCGCTGCTGGCCTCTATCGCAATCGGTGGCGGGGTCGTTCTGGCACTTGATCGGTACACCGACGATCTGAGTTACTGATCGGGGTTCGGACGGACCGACCACGTCCGAACCGAGGATAGACTGCCCTGACGAACAGCGAACGCTCCCCATTGAGGACTGTCCCCAGCCATATAAATATTTAATCCGGGCCCCGAGATACAGGTCAAGATACATGACTGTTTCGAGGAAAGGGACTACGCTATTCGAAGAAATAGCTTATCGACTTGGGTTTGAAAGACTGGAAGAGCGGATCGAATGGCTCCCTAATCCGTTCGTATGTTGGGGCATCAGCGTATTTTTTATTGATCTGATAATTCTTCAAGCGCTGAAAGAATGGCACGGGTATCAGGCCACGTTTTATACAAACCCAATTTGGGTAATTCAACCGGTATTAGTACTTCTTGCGCCGTTTGTCGTAATTTACCTACACAACCGATACGAGTCCGCGCTGCACATGATCGATTACACGGACCGGACTTCGAATCCCGAGACTTTCGAGAGTTTGACTCTTCGAAAGCTTCGGATAGGCATCTATCTAATCGCTATATCGTACTCTATTTATCAATTTTCCGTTAGTATTGGAATTGGCACGATCACAGAGGTCGGAGGGATCGCTGAACTTCTTGGAGTAATAGTCATCCTACCGCTCGGATACGGGGTCATTTTCGCTGAGTTTCTCGCAACGTATATTGAACTGATGATAGTTCTACCGCGAAAAATTAAAAAGTCTGATTTCCAGATAAATTTTTTCGATCCAGAAGAACTCGGTGGACTGCGTCCAGTTGGCGAACTCATGAAAGTTACATATTATTTTGTCGTTTTCGGTCTAATTAGCTTCGCTATCATGATTTATGCGCCGGCCATCGTGGATCCATTAACTGATTCACCATACCCGGACCCGGGTCTAATCGAGAACCTACTATTCACTCTGGTCTGGTTACTCGCTATTGGTACAATGGTGTACGGGCTCGCCCAGATACACTGGTTTATGAAGAGAAGGAAACGGGAAGAGCTATTCAGACTCGACAGAGAGTCCCGGAATCTGATCGAAAACCAATTTGATATGAAAGAATTCGAAATCCTGGACGAGGAGGCGCACGAGGATGTCAGGCAGCGGATGGAATACGTGAGAAACACGCAGGAATATCCGACGACATTCACGATGTGGATTCAGATCTTGATCGGGCTAATTCTCCCAAAGGCAGTTCAGGTGGTATTATCTAGTGTCTGAGTAGATTACTGCCGATGGATATTCATCCACGTCACCGTTCCCGATAGACCGCCCAGACGACCAGCACGGCCGACGCGACGAAGACGGGGACGAGCGCGGTCGTCATGGAAAACCGGTGGCCGAGGTTGTACGCGAGTACGAGCGCCTGGACGTATGCGATGAGTCCGCCGACGAAGTAGACCGCTCCAGCGATCACTCGTGGATCCGCGGACGGATCGGCTCTCGCTGAGAGCCGGGTAAACCAGATGGCGCCGAAACCGATCGCGGGCGCGAGGAGAACGCCCAGTGGCTTGTCGACGTAATTGTCGGGTGTCCCGCTGGCATCGAAGTGGATCGCCATTTCTGCCGGCAGGTCGTTCCACAGGACCACCCCCGCGAGGGCGGTGGCGGCGAGTAGACCGGTCGCAACGAGATCGCTACGACGGACGGGCATACCGGGAGTTCGATCCCGGACCGCAAAAAGCCCTACAATTCGTAGAGCCGGCCGTACTTCTCGGTGACGTACTCCAGGAAGTAGTCGGCAGTGTAGGATTCGCCGGTCGCTTCCTCGACGAGTTCGTCCGTCTCGTATCTCGCGCCGTGGCGGTGGACGTTCTCGCGGAGCCACTCGCCCAGGCGGTCGAACTCGCCATCACGGACATCCGCGTCGAGATCGCCAAGCTCGTCTTCGGCAGCCGCGTAGAGCTGGGCCGCCATGACGCTTCCGAGCGTGTACGTGGGGAAGTACCCGAAGTTGCCGTGGCTCCAGTGGATGTCTTGCAAGACACCCTCGGCGTCGTTTTCGGGTCGGATGCCGAGATACTGTTCGTATTTGTCGTTCCAGACGTCGGGGACGTCCTCGACCTCGAGGTCGCCGTTGACGAGGTCGCGCTCTATCTCGAAGCGGACGACGATATGCATGTGATAGGTCAGCTCGTCCGCGTCGACCCTGATGAGGTTGTCGTCGTAGACGCGGTTTGCGGCCCGATAGAACGTCTCCCCGTCGACGTCCTCGACGCCGTCGAAGGACTCACGGACGTCCTCGGCGATCAACTCCCAGAACGGCCGGCTCCGACCGACGTGGTTCTCCCAGAGTCGCGACTGGGACTCGTGGACGCTCAGGTTTCGCGAAGACCCAAGTGGGGTGCCGTACTCGTCCTGCGGGAGTCCGAGGTTGTAGAAGGCGTGGCCGAACTCGTGGATCGTGGCAGTGAGTGCGCTCAGCGGATCGTCTTCGAGGAATCGAGTCGTCACGCGACAGTCGAACTGATTGCCCGAAGTGAAGGGATGGCTGGACGTGTCGAGTCGGCCGCGGTCCCAGTCGTAGCCGATCGTCGACAGGATCTCCCGGGAGAGGTCTTCCTGGGCGTCCTCAGAGTACGTTCCGTCCTCGAACGGACGGGGCAGGGTCACGTCGCTGTCACCGATGTCGTCGATCATCGGGACGAGTTCGTCGCGAAGGCGCGTGAGTACTCGCTCCGCGGTTTCCAGCCCCAGATACGGTTCGTAGTCCTCGAAGAGGACGGCGTAGGGTTCGCGATCGGGGTCGATGTGTTCGGCGTACTCCCGCCGGAGTTCGACCAGCTCTTCGAGTATCGGCGCGAATTGAGAGAAGTCGGCGTCAGCTTTCGCTGATTCCCAGATCTCTAGCGCCTCGGAAGACTTCGCCGACAGCGTCTCGACGAGGTTCTGTGGGACCGCTGCGGCGCGGTCGTGTTCGCGGCGGATCTCTCTGACGACCGCCCGCTGTTGGTCGGTCAGGGATCCCTCGTCGACGGCATCAAGCGCGTCGGCGATCGAGTCATCAGTTAGTAGTTCGTGTTTGAGGCCGGAAAGCGTCGAGAGCTGCTGACTGCGAGCCGGGTTCCCGTCGTCGGGCATCATCACCTGCTGATCCCACGAGAGCAGGCCCGTAACGGCACTGAGATTGCTGACGCGGCGGTATTCTTCGAGCAATTCCCGGTACGGCTGGGGAGGCTCCTCTGCTGTGGCTGCCATGGCTCTGCATACGACCTCACACATAAAGTAGCCAGGGCTATGCCAGCGATCGGGTCAGTCACTTGCGGGCCAACTGTCCGCGATCCGCTGGTACAGTCGCCGGCAGCGATCCAGTACCGCGAGCGAAACGCTCTCGTCAGCTGTATGTGCCTCGCCCGGCTCGGCGGCTCCGATCACGAGACACTGGGTCCCGGCCTTGGACGCGAGCCAGCCCGCATCAGTCGCGTGCGGTTTGACCACGTGTTCCGGCGTGCCGTCCTGCACGTCTCGGGCAGCCGCCAGAGCCGCCTCTGCGAACGCCTCGTCCCGGCAGGCCATCGGGGGAAGGTCCTGGTCGACCGACCAGGAGACTCCTTCGACCGATTCGACTTCTTC
>JAZKRQ010000190.1:0-4010 GCA_036628575.1 Halapricum sp. | reverse complement strand
ATCATAGGGATTAGCGTAGCCGATCGGAGAACGTCACACTCCGATCGGATGTCCGGATTCGATTTCCCGGGCGAAATCTCTGGATTTCTACGCTAATCCCTATCAGTACTGATAGTTACGGCATATGTGTCGAGGTAATTCGTGACACAAGCGGGGAACGATTCCGGGCCGAGCCAGAGGTCCGGTGCGTCCAGCGTGGTCGGGTTGCCGACGTAGACGGCGGCGCTCTCCCGGTCCCCCGGGCCTTCGACTGGCACCGAAACCCGGACGTACAGCCCGCTATCGACGCCCTCGTAGGCGTCGAGGCGATCGATTTCGTCTGTCCGGAGAAGCCTCTCCTCGACCCGTCCACCCGGGGCCAGCGTCGGGTATTTGCCCTCTACGCGATGGAGGCCCGATAGCGTCGCGGAACCTTCGTATTCGAACTCTTTGATACTGCCGGCTATAACTTTTCGCAAGTATTTCGGCACCCCGGGGTGCCGAAAATCTTCACGAACTTATAGCCGGCAGTATGAGGATTGACGCCGCTAACTTCGTGTCGGTGAGCGTTCCGTAGACGAAAACAAGCATCGTGAAACGAACGGGACGAGCTATCGCTCGCCGATCGGGGCGTACTCACGATCAGTCGGGCCGACGTACCGCGACCGCGGGCGGATGAGTCGGTTGTCTTCCTGGTACTCCAGCACGTGGGCGATCCAGCCGCTGACGCGGCTTAGCGCGAAGATCGGAGTGAATAGATCGATCGGGATCCCCATCTGGTAGTACGTCGACGCCGAGTAGAAGTCGACGTTCGGGGCGATTCCGGTCTCCTTGTCCATGAACTCCTCGACGACCTGGCTGTAGGAGAACCACTTGAGTTCGCCCGAAGCGTTGCCCAGCGCCCGGGACTGATCGCCCAGGATCTCCGCACGCGGATCCTTGACGTCGTAGACCCGGTGACCGAATCCGGGTATCCGCTGCCCCTCCTGGAGAGCGTTTCGGGTCCACTCCACCACACTGAGCTCGCTCTCGTCGATCTCCTTGAGCATCCGCATGACGTTCTGGTTCGCGCCGCCGTGGAGCCCCCCCTTCAGTGCACCGATGGCGCTGGTCACGGAACTGTAGATGTCCGACATCGTCGAGGCAGTCACCATCGCGGCGAACGTCGAAGCGTTGAGTCCGTGGTCGGCATGCAGGACCAGAGCCATGTCGAAGACCTCGGCTATCTTGTCGTTTGGCTCCTCGCCGTTGAGCATATACAGGAAGTTCGCGGCGTGATCGAGGTCCTCACGGGGCTCGACCGGCTGTTCGCCGTCGCGGAGTCGCTTGAAGGCGGCGACGATCGTCGGCATCTTGGCGGTGATCCGCTGTCCTTTCGCCAGGTCAGTCTCGCGGTCTCCGGGCTCGCCGCCGTCATCGCAGGCCGATAGCATCGATGTCGCTGTCCGGAGCGCAGCCATCGGGTTCGCGTCGGCCTCGGCCAGACTCCGAACCGTCGCGAGAACGTCGTCTCTGACCGCGCGGTGGGATGCCAGTTCCTCGCTGAAACGCAAAAGCTCCGACGCCGTCGGCAACTGTCCGTGCCAGAGCAAATAAAGCACTTCTTCGAAGCTGGCCTGTTCGGCCAGGTCCTCGATGGCGTACCCACGATAGACGAGCCGCCCCTCGTCGCCGTCGATGTAGCTGAGTTCCGACTCGGCGACGAGGACGCCTTCCAGCCCCTTCTTGAGGTCGTCGGACATACACTACTGCAAACAACGTTAGGGGAAAAACATTGTCGTTTGCCCGGGATTCTCCCACAACAGTTAGACGCTGTTCTCCGAATCGTGTCCATTGTTCGGTTTTCGATCGCAAGCATTCTCCTCGCGGTAAACAGAGAGGGATCGAAATCCCTCAGAAAGTCGGGCGCAACCCAACGACTGCGAGACTTCCCGTACCGAACGGTAGGTTATCTGCCGGTCTACGATACGACCTGTTCTCTCGATGGGAACGTCCCGTTCTCGCGGTCGAGCCGGTTCACGTTTCAAGGTTGCTATCAGGCCAGGGGGAGTGAAACCGTGAAAATCGTCCCTCGCGGATCGTTATCCCGAACGGAAATCGACCCACCGTAACTCTCGACGAGCGTGTTGACCAGATACAGACCGATCCCAGTTCCCTCGCTATCCAGACCCGTTTCACCTTTCCCAAAGATCTGTTCTTTCTGGCTATCCGGAATACCGGGCCCGTTGTCGGCGACGCTGATGTGAACGTCCTCGTCGTTTTCCACGGCTGACAGGGTGACCTCGGGAAGGGTTGAATCGTTGTGTTGAATGGCGTTTTTCAGCAGATTTCGAAACACTGACCCGAGCATCTCGGATGCTTGCACCGAGACTCGGGGGATAGAGCCGTCGATGTTGACTGTCGCATCGTCGAAGGAGTTTCTGATCGCATCAACCTCATCCAGAAGGCTCGGCGCCAGATTGACTGACTCGATTTCGGACTCCGGCTCAAGCATGATATCTGCGAGTTCCCTGGCTGTCGTGGTTAGATCGACCGCGTTTTCCGCGTTGTTCGTGATCATCTCCGCGTATCGTTCCCCGCCATCCGACAGCTCGGTTTCGGCCGCGAGGAGGTCGACACCGCCGAGTACGCCCTGCAGATGGTTGCGAATGTCGTGGCGAACCATCTGATCCAGGAGCGCGATATTGTCTCGCTGTGTCTCGAGTTGCTGTTTGGCCTCTCTTCGAGCCGTAATATCACGCATCACGAACAGTGACCCGAGCGCCTGGCCGTTGGTAACGAACTTGGAGGTAGACACCTCAAGTGTCCGTTTCCCATTCTCTGTCTCGACATCTGTTTCAAACGAGAGAGGGGTCTCCGCTTCGATCAGAGATCGTTCGTCGATGGCAGGGAACAGGGTCGAAACGTGCATGCCGTGAAGTGGTTCTCCGTGTTCGAGTAGCGATCCGGCGCTCTGATTGGCGTCGATGATGTTCCCGTCTGTGTTTGCAAGCAAGTACCCCTCGTTCATCTTCTCGATCGTGCGGGAGCGGGCCAGCGACTTCGTGTCGAACGTCTCGTATCGAAACGCTGCGTAGCCGACGCCTGCCATCCCTATCGAAAACGAAGTCGGCGTGAGAATCGTCCCCGGCGTCTCGAACGGGAGGAGTTGAAACGTTTGTGCCACCGACAACAACATCGGAGCGAAAATGGCAGGGACAAGTATCGCAGTCTGGTGTCGACTGATGCTCCGATCCGTCCACGTCTGATACATGATATACGAGAGACCGGCGGTCGCGAGGAGGTAAAACGCGGACAGATACGAGACGTAGATCGGACTGTTCTCGTGTTCGATGACCGAGAACGCACCGAAGGAGACGAGCCGTGGCTCCACTATGAGTGTCGGAACGGGGTCGATAAACAGCCAGCCGAATGCTGGCAGCAAGAGGAGAACCACGACCGAGACGGTTGTCCAATTCACCCACCGTCGCGCACGCCCCATCGAGAGCGCGTAGAAAAATACTGCGGGCGACGTCGTGAACGAGCCGAAGTGAAGCATCTTGTACGCCCAGAACGACAGCGAGTAGGTCGTCGCAGTGAGCTGTAACATCGCGAAAAACGTCCAGATAGTGATGGTCGTTGCCAAAACAGTGAACGTGGTTACCTGCAGGGTCCGTCCATATTTCCAGATATAATACACCCCATAAGATGTTGTCATTAATCCAACTGAAGTCGCTAAGATGATGAGCAAAAGAGGGAGATGTAGTTGGAAACCGCTCATGTGATGTGTTAGCTTCAATAGGTTACAAAATATAAAATAGCTTCCGTCCCTGACAATGCGCAGGGGATTACTGTCAGGGGTCAAACCCGTGCCAGCGAGAGTACGACTGATAGTGATTACTGTAACGATTTACCGGTGCGACCGCACGACGCCGTGCGGTCGACCCGGAACAGACTTACAGTAATCACTATGAGCCTTACCTTTCCGGGAGAACGCTTTTTCCGACTGCCTGCGAACGTTGTCGGTATGGACGATGACGCGGTCGAGTACA
>JAZKRQ010000189.1:0-4019 GCA_036628575.1 Halapricum sp. | reverse complement strand
CACTATCTAAGCCACTCCCGTCGCTGTTGTCTACCCGCACGACCATACTGACGTTTTCGGCCGTCGAGCCGTTGATCGCCGTCCCGTTCACGGTATCGGAAAGCGAGGTGTTCAGGCTCACTTGCACGCGGTCGGTTCCTTGCGTCACCCCGTCGATGTCCTCGGGAGCGTCGTAGACCAGGGTCACCTGCCCGTCGCTGTCGGTCGTCGCACTTTCCGGCGAGACCGAGGAGTTCCCCCACCGGGTGCCGGCGACCACTCGCACGTCCTTCTTGGGATTGTTCAGGGCGTCCCGGATCTCGACGGTGAACTGTGTCTCCCCGTTCTCCGGGACGGTCGAGCCGTTCCCTGCGACGTCTGTCAGGTACGCCGCGTCCGGTCGTACTACCTGTGTCCCGACACCGACCCGCGCGATATCGAGATCGTAGGTCATCCGCTGACCCTCCTCATCGAGGCGGTCGAGCGTGATGCGCAACATACGGTAGTCCTCGCCCGTGACGCCGGCCGTCGTCACGCTCGCGACATGTCCCGAGTCCATCTCCTCCGCGAGCAATGCTTCCCAGTCGCTCGCGTTGAGTCGCGTCGGGACTGTGATCGTCACGTTCGAAGTGGCTGTGGCGTTGGTCACCGAGACTGTTCGGGTAGACGTACTGACCGGCCGGAAGTCCAGTGCGGCGCTCCCGGATCGGCTCGTGTAGTACGACCCGTTCAGCGTCACCAGGGAGATCCGATCGCCGTCGACCAGCCGCTGGTCCGTCACTGTCAGGTTCGCATCGCGGAACTCGTCGAACAGCACCGAGTTCTCGTACCACGTCGTCGGCGCACTGGTGTACTCGTTGTACCCCGGCCGGTAGACGATCGCGCCCGTGTTGTACGAGCGGTCCGTCCCGACCCAGAAGTGGCCGGTCTCGCCGGTCGCTGTCGCGTTCGAGACCGTCACGTTGACCGATCCGTCGGTCGTCCCAACGGTCGAGAGCCTTCCGGAGGGCGGGCTCGGGTTCATGGCGATGATCCGCGAGGGGTACTGCGTCCCCATCTGGACCGACACCGACCGTCCGTCGCCGGTCGAACCCGTCGAGACGATGGCGTTGCGCGCGTCGCCCAGCTGGTCCTGGACCTGCTGACTGTGCTTGAACTCGATCTCGCGGTTCTGCTCCGGGACGACCGACGCCTGATAGATCGACAGCGACAGCACCACAGCACCGAGCAGCAGCACGGCTCCGATCTGGATAGCCTGGCCGCGGCGGTCGTCCCGGAACTGCATCGGGTCTACGTCACCGCCGAACAGGCAAAAAGGTGACCGCCTGTTTTTCAGAAATCGTACTGGGCGTCGCTCACTCGTCGTCCTCTTCGACGACTTCGGGGTCGCTCATAGCCGTCTGGAGGCTGTCGAGGCCATTGACCCACTCGGCGACCAGCCCAAACTCGAGGTCCTCGGTGATCTCACGATCGAGTTCTGCGCCGTCGATGATCAGCGTTCCGGCCTGTGCGCAGTAGCCCAGTGCCGCGTCCAGGTCCTCTTCGCTTTCGGCCTCGCTGGCGGCCTCGATGTACTCGCCGACGGTCCCCTCCGCAGGTGGGCCGCCCGCGACGAACTCCTCGGCTGCGTAGAAGACACAGACCAGCGACGTCTGCACGCCGTCGACTAGCATGAGTTTCTCCTCGTCGTCGATGTCGACCTCCGAGAGGACGGTCTCGCGGATGTCCGCCAGCTCCTCGAGGGCCGTCTCCTCGCCGAGTTCGCCTTCGTCGAAGTCAGTGATGATCTTCGCGACGGCAATGGCCGTATCGTCCTGCAGATTCAACAGCAGGCGAGCGGAATCCTCGTCCTCGGGATCGATCTCTTCCTCGGCGATGCGGTCTAACCAGTTTTGCCACCGTTCCTCGGTGTAGTACTCCCCCGGTGGTGTGCTCATGTCAACCCTGTTCGTGCGTCGGGGGATAGGGTTTTCGTTGCCAGGCCCGTCTGTGTCCGTTCCACACGGTCCTAGCGCCGAACAGACCACCTGTTTCCAGAATTCTGGGTCGACGTACTGTCGGAGCAGGCCACACTCCGGACACGCCAGCGTCTCGACGTCCTTGCGCTCGTTTACCCCGAGTTTCCCGAGCCATCCCTCGCGGGCCTCCCCGGTCTTGAGCTGTACCGTGTGACCGCCGGTCGTGACGAGTTCGACGGCCTGCATCGTTACATCACAGTCCGGGCAACGACGATCTCGCATGCATCGGCCAGATACGGGGGAGCGACAAAAAACCGACCGCTTCACCGGTTCAGGGTCGCCTCGGTGTCGATCCCGTAGACGCGGGCCGGCGTCTCGACGTGTGCCGTCCGGACCGCGTCCTCCCAGCCTTCTTCGAGCATCCACCGGACGCGCCGCGGTACCGTCTTCGGACCCAGCACCGCTCCCGGACGGTCGGGGTCGTCGATGAAGTCCGTCTCCATCAGGAACGGTTCGCCGTCCTCGACGGCTATCTCCAGTTCGTCTTTGTCCGCGATGACGCTCTTGATCGGACCCTGCAGGCGACCGCCGGAATAGTGTTTGACGACGCGCTCGCGAGGCAGCCCCTCGGCTTCGGCCCACTCGGCGACATCGGTGAAGTCCTCGCCGCCCTCGGTGTGTAACTGGACGGCACAGCCGACTTCCCCGGCCAGATCGAAGGCGTGGCGCATCACCTCGTTCGAGGCTTCCCAGACTGCCTCGTCAACATCGTAGTGTGGCCGGCCGGACTTGATCGACAGTGCCGGACCCTCGGCGACGTACTCGGCAGCGACGTCCAGGCCGGCCTGCATGACGTCGCGGGCCCCCTCTGGCGTGTATCCCGCGTCGACCAACTTCGAGATCAGCGCGGGGTGGACGCCCAGTACGGGCCAGGCCCGGCCGTCGAGTCGCTCGCTCGCGTCGGCGACGGCCCCGATCGTGAGGTCGTACACCTCCCTGAACGTCGCCTCTTCGTCGGCCGCCTCGACCAGCATCCAGGAAGGCTTATTCACTACGAGGAGGTGTGTCCCGCCCATCGACGCGAAAGCCTCTACGGCCTCGATATTGCGCCCGTTGACCGGATCCAGATGCAAGTGATTGTCCAGCACCGGCGTGTCGTCGATCTCCATGGATCAGGGTGGGTTCGGCGGCCGCAAAAGGAATTCGCCTCGACGAACTGCCCTAACCCTGATATGGACAATATAAGGTATATCTTGTCCACTAAGTACCCATGCACAAAAGCCTTATACATTCCCACACCCAGCTAACAAATGCGATGAAAACACAAGGACGTGGAATTTCACCCGCGTACGTGAATAGGATGGTGAACATATCGAAGGAAAAAGTAAACGAAAGCAGAACGGCGGATTGAGCGTATCGTCAAGCAACAACGACTCACGTGCCCTCGAGCAAACTCATGGCGTCTGAAGTGCGTGCCGGCGGATCGACCGTGCATCGATCTTGCCGGGCCGTTTCGGGCCAGTGCCCCTGACCGCTGGCCCACCTGGCCGCGGACCCATCCGTCCGATCGGACGACGGTCGTCGCGGCCATTGCTGTTCCTGTGGGGTGTCACCCAATACACAGCCACGGCTATTCATCGCCCCGCCGCTGACCGCAGCGGCGCTCTAGCCCTGAATCCGCCGGAAGGCCTCTGCGAGAGACTCGCCTTCCACCCGTTCACGGTCGAGCTGATCGTAGACGGTCCACATGTTCGTGTCCCCACCGTGGACGTCGCCCGATTCGACTTCGGACGTCGCCGGCTCCGGTGGCTCCCCCTCTTCGACTCCGAGCAGGTCTACAAGCAGGTCATCAATCGATTCGTCCGGCCCCGTCCCCTCTTCGAGGATTTCGTAGACTGCGTCACTGACTTCTATGGTAGCCATCGTTCCCGTCGGGTAGTTGTCTCCATATAACCATCAACAACTATCATGAATATCGGGGGTGTATAAACCGGCCTCGAAATCAGGGGAAGGGATATGGCACGGTCTGGCTGACCTGTGCGATGACAACTACCGAGGCTCTCATACTGATTACCGTAAATC
>JAZKRQ010000188.1:0-4026 GCA_036628575.1 Halapricum sp. | reverse complement strand
CCGACCGCAAGACCCACCTCGATCCTGTCCCGTAGCCACCAACATGACCGACTGGGACGTCTACCTCGTCACGCAGGGGAGTCTCTCAAATGGCCGGGACACGCGCGATATCGTGCAAGCGACCATCGACGGCGGCGTCGACGTCGTGCAACTCCGGGAGAAGGATAGGTCTGCCCGCAAGCGCTACGAACTCGGACGCGACCTCCGGGAGATGACCCGCGAGGCCGACATCCCGTTGATCGTCAACGATCGGGTGGACATCGCGCAGGCGATCGAAGCCGACGGCGTCCATCTGGGCGACGAAGATCTACCCATCGCTGTAGCCCGGGAGTTGCTCGGTGAGGACGCCATCATCGGCCGGTCTGTGTCGTTTGTCGAGGACGCACGGGAGGCCGAACGGGCGGGAGCGGACTACCTCGGCGCGGGTGCGATCTACGCCACTGGCTCCAAGGACGACATCGACGACGACGAACACGCGATCGGGCTCGACCGCCTCGAATCGATCGCCGAGGCGGTCGACATTCCGGTGGTAGGGATCGGTGGCATCGACGCCGACAACGCCGACGAGGTGGCCGCGGCCGGGGCCGACGGTGTGGCGGTCATCACGGCGATCACAGGCGCGGACGATCCCGAGGACGCAACGCGGACGCTGGGCGAGGCCGTCCGCTCGGGACGGGAACGTTCGGAGTAGCCCCGCCTGATAGTGACTGCTGTAAGTCAATGCCACATCGACCGCCCGCAATCGGGCGGTCGTACCGGTACATAGTTACAGCAGTCACTATGATCCGGGAGCGAGCGCCGTAACGCACAAGCCCCGTCCACCGAAAGTGGCTGGCATGGTCCGCATCCCATTCGGGATCCGCCAGCTTGACACGACCATCGGCGGCGGGGCCCCGCCGGGCAGCGTCGTGCTCCTGTCGGGCGAGGCGGGTGCCGGTGCCCGCGAGTTCATGTACACGAGTCCGCTGATCACCGGCCTCGCGATGGCCGACGAGGAACTGTTCGATCTGTACTACGGCGACCTGCCGCGGGCCGCGGAACTGCCGGAGGAGGTTCACTACATATCGCTGACCGCGAGCGAGCCACAGTTCCGTACCGAGGCCGGCCGGGCCTTCGACGAGGAGATCGTCGAGACGGGGATGGAAGCCGTCGAGTTCCACGACCTTTCGACGACGTATTTCCACGTCAGCCCGATCCCGCGGCGGTGGTACGCCGAGCGGGCCCCGACAATCAACGACATCCGGACCAGGGACGATCGCGAAGGGCTGTTGACAGTCCTTGGTGATCTGCTAAGCGAGAACGCCGCCGGGAACCTGATCGTCATCGACTCGCTGTCGGACCTGGTGAGTGCGATCGGCGACCGGTCAGACATGGAGTGGGCCGACGTGGCCTTCTTCCTGAAGGGCCTGCAGAAAGCCGCGCATGAATGGCAAGGGCTCATCCTGACGCATCTCAACTACGAGACACTTCGTGACACGCGAAACGGCCAGCTTGTCGACGCCGCTAACGGCACCCTGAAGTTCGAGTGGACCAGCGGCGGCAGTACACTCGCCCGGACGATGGTCGTCAAGCAGTTCCGGGGCGTGCTCAGCCAGATCGAATCGGAGAACATCGTTCGCTTCGAGACGGAGTTCACCGACGCCGGGTTCGACATCAGCGACGTGCGGAAAATAAGGTAAACGGCCCCACCTGGGGCCGTATTCACTGCTGGAAATCGGTGGCAAACCCTTAACTTCGCGCTCGCGGATATCAAGGTGATGGCCAGCGAGTCCACCGACGTGACGGTTTCGTTGCCGCCCGGCCTCGAAGCCTGGCTCGACCAGCAGGCCGCGGATCTGGGGGTCGATCGCGAGGCCGTCCTCGTCCA
Organism: Halapricum sp.; assembly: GCA_036628575.1. GTDB lineage: Archaea > Halobacteriota > Halobacteria > Halobacteriales > Haloarculaceae > Halapricum. The sequence continues at coordinate 2,159 of JAZKRQ010000188.1, read as the reverse complement.
GTTGCTCGCGTCCTACCGCGCCGCCGGCGAACTCGACGACGGGGCAGTCGCCGACCCCGATCTGGTCGAGCCGGCCGTCAAGTCCGTCGTCGCCGATCGGATGCCCGACATCGCCGAGGCCGTCGAGAAACAACTGGACGACGGTGGAACCGAGGCGCTGGAGGAACGCATCGGTTCGGTCGAAGACGACTTCCAAGAGAAGATCGAGGACGTCCGCCAGCGCGTCATTCAGGTGAAACGCGAGGCCGACGCGAAGGCCAGCGCCGAACATACCCACGAGGAGGTCGACGCCCTCGACGAGCGGATCGACGCCCTCGAAGCCAGGGTCGGCCAGATCGACGAGGAACTCGGCCGTCTGGGGGGGATAGAGACAGAACTCGACGGCATCGAATCACAGCTGGCTGAACTCCGAGGACGGGTCGACGATACCGCGACCGAATCCGATCTGGACGGGCTGGCCGACCAGCTCAACGACGCCCAGGGAAAACTCCAAACGGTTGCCTGGGTCGTTCGGGATCTCCGCGAGAAATACGGCTCTTCGGAGGGGACGACCGTCGAGGCGATCAAGCGTTCGGCCGCCGAACACGACCTCACGCGGGCGCGCTGTGAGAACTGCGGCGATGGCGTCGAGATCGGGCTGTTGACCGAGCCGTCCTGTCCGCACTGCGATACGGCCCTGTCCGGGCTCGAACCGTCGAGTCGGATCTTCGGTCTCGGCAGCGCCAAACTCACCGTCGCGCCGGGGATCGAAGCCGGAGGCGAGAAATCCGACGACGAGATCGCCGAAATCAGCACGGATACGCCCGGTGGTCAGCCATGAGTGACGACCCCTTCGACGACCTCGATCCCGAACGTGACGGCAACCCATTCGAGGAACTCGGCGACGGAATCGAAGCGGGCGAGGAAACCTCGCCGCCCGACGGCGCGGAATCGGATCAGCAGCCGGACGAGCAGCCGTTCGATGGGGAGCCACTCGGGGAAGAGAGTGCCCGACAGCGGCGGACAGACCTCGAAGGTGACCCCTTCGAGGGGCTTGACGTTCGGCCCGGGGAAGATCCCTTCGAGGGCGGGGACTGGACGATCGAGGACGCCGACGAGTCCGTCTGGGAGGAGCTCTCGACGGAACCGGAAGTAGAGAGCCAGCAGGAGGAGGGCCGTCGCGTCTCGGAGGTGAACAAGCACAGTTTTTGCGAAGGGTGTGTGTACTTCACCGAGCCGCCCGAGACCGCCTGTACTCACGAGGGAGCGGAGATCCGGAGATTCCTGGACGTCGAGACCGTCGAAGTCGTTGATTGCCCGATAGTCGAAGAGCGCGAGCGTCTGAAGGACGCCGGCACGCAGGGATAGGGCTTATATCCGCGAGAGCGCGAGTTCCCGGTAAGGATGCAATTCTTGAGGACCGAATTTTATCATCTTCCGGAGTGATTCGATAGCATACAGGAGGCCACCGGCCAATATGCCAAATCCGTCAGTAAATTCGACCAGGAAAGGTCAGAACATCCGATTCGAGGAAACCCTCTCCCTGGACGTTGAAGAGGGAGCCAAGGGGCTGATCAAATACACACGTACCTTCGGGGTATTATTCATCGTTATCACCCTCGTCTCCGGGTTCTTCGTGGTCAGGAGCATGACGGATATGGTTGGTGGCGTCGATGTGGCACTCTCGATTGTGAACGGCATCCGAGCTGAACGCCCGGTCGTCTTCGCCGGCCTCGTTCTCTTGGCCTTGTTGATTGTCGCCTATCTCGTATTCTTGGTCGGCGGGTTCATCTTTCAGTTACGACATGCCTTCGACGAAGGCACTGTTAAATCGAGAGTGAAGTAGATGCATTCGTCTTTAGCTAAGCCTCACACCTCGGTTATGTAGCGGTAGCGAGCGTCTCTTGCAGTATCGGTCGTTGCTGATGGATCTTCTGGGCGTCTTCGATCAGTCGCTCCAACAGGGGCGGTGGCGTGTATCCGAGGTACTCACCGAGTTCGTGAAGGAATTATACACTATCTGCTTGCACTTGCGTATGCCATCCCCCAAGCGGTAGATACTCTCCCCCACCCGCTCCGGTTCATAAGACCGATATCGCTTGAGAAATTGTTGTGCGTTATGACACAATTCTGCGAGGAGTGCGGATCGATGATGCACACCGACGGGGACGTGATGGTCT
>JAZKRQ010000187.1:0-4027 GCA_036628575.1 Halapricum sp. | reverse complement strand
CCGGCCAGTGCGCCCGCCGCGAGGACTTCCGCGAGTGCGTCGCCGTTGGTTCCGGGCGGGTCGCCGCCGCCCGCCAGTCCCAGTACGTCCAGTGCCTCGGTCTGGGTCGGGAGTTTCGTCCCTCCGCCGACTGTCCCGACCGCCAGTGAGGGGAGTGTCACCGAGGCGTACAGCCCCGTCTCGCGGACCTCGACGCTGGTGATGGCGTTGGCTCCCTCGACGACCTGGGCGATGTCCTGGCCCAGCGCGAGGAAGGCCGCGGCGACGACGTTGGCGACGTGGGTATTGAAACCGATACTACCGGCCTTGGCGCTGCCCACGAGGTTCTTTCGCGTGTTGACCTCGGCGATCGCTTCGGGGGTCGTCCCGAAGCGCTTCTCGATCGCTTCGCGGGGGAGGACGACGTCAGCGGCGACAGACCGTCCCCGTCCCTCGATCGCGTTGATCGCGGCGGGTTTCTTGTCCGTACAGAGGTTCCCCGAGACCGCGACTAGCGACGCCGGCGTCTCCGCTTCCACGACGTCGGCGGCCGCCCGGGTAGCGATGGTAGCCATATTCATCCCCATCGCGTCTTTGGTGTCGTAGACGAACCGCAGGAAGACACTATCCCCGACGACGTATGGCGTCACATCACGCAGTTCACCGTGGCTGGTCGTCGACTCGGCCGCCTCGGCGAGCCGGTCAAAGCTCCCGCGGATCCAGTCGGCGACCGCCCCGGCTTCCCGGATATCGCTCGTCGAGAACACCGGCGCGCGGGTCATCCCGCGTTTCATGATACGGGCGTTCGCGCTCCCGGCGTCTCGAATAGCCGCGATCCCGCGGTTGACGCTAGCGACCAACGCTCCTTCCGTCGTCGCCAACGGCAGGTAGTAGTCGTCGCCGGCAACCTCGCCCTCGACCGGGAGTGGCCCGGCAACGCCAAGCGGTATCTGGGTCGCGCCGATCATGTTCTCGACGTTGGACTCGGCTCGCTCGGCCGGAAACGAGTACTCCCCGACCGTCTCGAGGTCGGTTCCGACCTCCGTCGCGAGCAGTCGGCGGCGGGCCGCGGTGGCGGTCTCGGCGTCGGCGTGGTCTTCGAGTTCGTACAGTCGAAGCTTCCCCTCCCGGACGCGCTCGGCGAGGGTCGCGGCGTCGGTCATGCCGGTATCTGATCGGGCATGCCCCTAACAATTACTTTCCCGGCGAGTCCGCTGGGGTACGACGCTTTCGGGACAGACACGCGATCAGTCGGGCGGTACACTGCCGCGATACTACGGGTTCCGCACTGCCTCGATCACATCGAGGTTAGCGTTGACGCGCAACAACAGTGAGTCCTCGTCCACGGAGAAGGTGAATTCGCCCTCGAAGGGATCGGTCGCATGGATCCGCTCTCCGTAGTCGTTGTGGACGCGGTCGAGAGCGTGGATCTGGGCGGGCGTGACAGGGTTGAGCCCGTGATCGGTCAGGAGATCAAGCAGCTCCGTCTGTGCGACGAGGCCGATGGCGGCCGATCCGCCGCCCTCGAAGATACAGGTCGTACACTCGAAGCTGACGCTGATGGCGTCGCGGTTGTGACACGTCGAACAGCGGCCGCCGTCGGCATCGTGGTCCGTACAGACCCGAACCGACTGCTCGACGCTCCCGGAACACCGCGGACAGATGCCGCTAGCCACGGCCATCATCTCCAGACGCCCCCACGTCCAGGCGGCCCGCAGCATCTCCTCGGGCGTCCGTCCCTCGACGCCGGCCGGGGGCAGCGAGTATCGCCCGAGATACCCTTCCCCGGCGGGGGCCCCGCGTTTGTCCGTCGCGTGCTCCTCGCCGTACTTGCCCGCACATTCCGTACAGTAGAGGATGACACTGCCTGCGGCCCAGGTGACCTCGATAGGAGCGCCACAGTAGGCACAGGCCTCGTCGACGGGCGTCCGCTCGACGGTCGGGTCTTCGGTGACCGTCCCGGCCAGGACCGCCTCGACGACGCGTCGCCCTGCCCGGGTGAGGACGTATCCCTCCTCGGTCTTGCGGACGAAATGGTCGACCAGTTGCTCCAGGTGGTAATTGAACTGGCCTGACCCCTGGACATCGACGCGTTCGTACAGCGTCGAAAACGACAGCGGTCCCTCGGCCGCTCCGAGCGCTCGGAGGATCCGGATCCGAGTATCGTTGCCCAGCAGCGCGAAGGCTTCCTCCGCCGACGGCGTCGTCTCGGGATCGTCTGTCATGGTGGTAGTTTTCACGCGCGAGCCAAAAAGAGACCGGGGGCAATCGGCCGCGAGACACAGGACTTCGTCAGCGGTGGATCGCTAGTCCGGAAGCGCCCCGACGGGCACTCCCGCCGGCGTGTCGTGTCCTCATCCGCCGGTCGCGATACCCGACGATGACCCGTTTGCCGCGTCTGAACAACGGCACGAGAGCGAGACCGATTATGACACCGGCTGCCAATCGGGGATAACTACTCGCCAGGAGGACTCCGGCGAGCAGCAGTGCCAGGCCGATACCTCCGACGCCCGTGCGATTGCTCGCAGTGTCCGACAGCGGTTCGAGGTCGGAGACAGCCGTCTTTTTCGTCATATCTAGTTATTAGACGGCCACCACTATAAGTATAATCTGAACCACATTTCTGTAGGCTCGTTTTCCAAAACTGATTTCTGTAAATCTTCATATATTATTGTGATGGAGTGGGTCACTGAGCGTCGTTGACGGCCTGTCATCTGGGATTATCCGCTCGGTCTAGCTCGGTACTGCTGCCGTCGCCAGGACGAACGCACGTCGCCGACACGCAAGCCTTATGTGCAACTCTGTGCGTTAGTGAACAGTAATGGATACTGATGGTGAGATCGCGCCAGCCGTCGAGTCGATCCTGACGGCTGCACGAAACCGCGGGGGTAGCGGCGAGCGTATCTCCGTCGACGCCCAGTCGCTCCCCGGAGCGTTCGCGGCTGCAGAGGTTGACGGGCGTGTACCGGTGATCACGGAGGTCAAACCGACCAGTCCCACAACTGACGGCGAGCGTAGCGACGATCCGGTCGAACTCGCCGAGCGGATGGTCGACGGGGGTGCGTCTGCCCTTTCTGTGTTGACTGAACCAGATCACTTCGGGGGGTCGCCCGAGACGCTGCAGCGCGTCCGGGCGGCCGTCGACGTTCCCGTCCTCCGGAAGGACTTCCTGCTGTACGAGGAGCAACTGGACGTCGTAGAGGCCGACGTGGTACTCTTGATCGTCCGCTTTCTACAGGAGGAGGGTACCGACGACCTCGCCGATCTGATCACGGCGGCCCGCGACCGGGGTTTTCAGGTACTCGTCGAGACCCATACCGAAGCAGAGGTCCAGCAGGCCGTCGAGGCCGGAGCGGAGATCGTCGGCATCAACAACCGCGATCTGACCGAACTGGAAGTCGATCTCACGACGTTCGAATCAGTGTCCCCGACTGTGCCCGAGAACGTCACCCTCATTGCGGAAAGCGGCATAGCGACGCCGGAAGACGTGACACGAATGCGCACGGCGGGGGCAGACGCCTGCCTGATCGGCTCGGCGATCATGGACGGTGACGTGCGCGAGAACACCGAGCGACTCACACAATCATGAGTACAGACGAGACAGGCGATATCGACGGGAGTTTCGGACAGTACGGGGGACAGTACGTCCCCGAGGTGTTGATGCCGGCGATCGACGAACTGGAGGACGCCTACCAACGGTACGTCCTCGAAAACGAGGACGGCTTCATGGACGAGTTCCGGCGGCGACTCGCTGACTTCGGCGGGCGTCCGACGCCGCTGCAGCGCGCGGATCGCCTCTCGGACCGCTACGATACCGAGGTCTATCTCAAACGGGAAGACCTGCTTCACGGCGGCGCGCACAAGCTCAACAACGCCCTCGGCCAGGTCCTGCTGGCGAAGTACATGGGCAAAGAGCGGATCGTCGCCGAGACAGGCGCCGGCCAGCACGGGACGGCCACGGCGATGGCGGCTGCCCATCTGGACATGCCCTGCGAGATCTACATGGGCGAGACCGATATCGCCCGACAGCGACCCAACGTCTTCCGGA
>JAZKRQ010000186.1:0-4049 GCA_036628575.1 Halapricum sp. | reverse complement strand
GCCGACGATCCCGGACGGTTCGTTCACCGTGACGAACCCGGAGGACCAGAACGTCATGGTGACGTTCAACACCACTGAGCCACTGTCGAGCATCAACGTCACGCTCCGCGGCCCGGAGAACGCCACATTCACCGAAGACGACTTCGCATACGACTCGGCGAACGGTACCTACGCTACGACTTATTTGGGGAGTAGCGACGGCACGTACAACGCGATCCTGACCACCGCCGAAGACAGTGCCGGCAACGACGGAGCTACCGGCCAGTTCGACACCGTGACAGTCGATACGACTGCACCAATGATCGACCCGTTCACTGTGACGAACCCGGAAGGCCAGAACGTTTCAGTCAGCTTCAACAGTACCGAAGAACTGGCGATCATCAACGTCACGCTCCGCGGCCCGGAGAACGCCACACTCACCGAAGTCGACTTCGCGTACGACTCGGCGAACGGCACCTACACCGCCACGTACGATGCCAGCAGCGACGGCACCTATACTGCGACGTTGCACACGGCTGTGGATGCCGCCGGTAACGACGGAGCGACCGGCCAGTCCGACACCGTCGAGGTCGACACGGAGGGCACCAGCGGTGGCGATGGAAGCGGCGGCGTAGCGGAGATCGGTGGTTTCGAAGTGACGACGCTTCTCGGGGCACTCCTCCCCCTAGCTCTGTTGCTGTTCTTGCTCGCAGTCTACAGACGGCGACGTGACGAGGAGTGATCGTCCGCATCTAGCGTCGACTGGGTTAGGGACATGGCGGTCGATCGAGAGACCGCCAGTGATACGGGAATGGGAAGCGATCGGGCAAACGAGACCGAATGAACTCGCCTGCGCTGGCTCCATGGCGGTCGATCCGAGAGCGGCCGAGCCTCGCTGATGCCCTGTTGCTGGCTATCGTCCCTGCCGCCCTGATCGGCGTGTTCGTTCTACCGGCCGCCACCCGGGAGGCGCTGGTGTTCAGATACGCGGATCCGACGGTCCGGACCGCGTTCGCCGCCCCGTTCGTCCACCTCAGCGCGTCACACCTGCTGTTCAACCTGGCGGGCTACGGACTGATCGTCGGGATGCTCTACGCGTTGAGCGTCGCTAGCGGCCACCGCGGTGAGTTCCGGGTGGTGTTCGCGTCCCTGCTCGTCGCCGGCCCGCCGATCCTGTCGTATCTGAACCTGACGATAGTACGGCTGGGCGTTACGTTCGGTTTTTCCGGCGTCTTAATGGCCTTCTATGGGTATCTGCCGCTGTCGATCGCGGAATATCTGGACGCACGCCTGAAGGTGGGACGGTCCAGAACCCTCGCGCCGCTGTTTTTCTTCCTCGGACTTACGCTCACGACCGTCCAGATCCTCCGGGCGGTCCTTCGGCACCCGGTCACAGTCGCCGTCGACGGCGTCCCGGCGTCCGTAACGTGGGTCCTCGCAGCGACGCTGGCAGAACTGATCGTCGCCCTCGTGCTCGTTATGTCACTGTACGCGGTCTCCGTCGCCGACGAGGAATGGAGCATCCGGACACGACTCCGCGACGCCGCAGGCCAGACCGGGCACTTCGAACTCGCGATCGGCGCGACGGTCCTGTTTCTGGCGGTCCCGTTCGCCACCTTCCCGGCCGATCCGATCGTCAGTGGCCGCGTGTTCAACCTCTATGTCCACTTCGTCGGATACACCCTTGGATTCATCGCGTCGTACCTCTATCATGTCCTCTGACTTCCCGTTCCGGGCCGACCGTGCCGGTGATGGCGCCACTACCGAATTCCCTCAGTTATTTATCATTACGGCGGAAACGTGGAGGTGATGGACTGGCGAGGGGGACTGACGAAGATCCTTGGAGCAGCGGTCGTCCTCGTGATCGTCGCGCTGGTGGTCGGACAGTTACTCGGCCAGCCGGTGCTCGTGAGCTACGTCACCAGCGGGAGCATGGAACCGACAATCGAGACCGGTGACGGCTTCGTAGCGGTCCCAGCGGCACTCGCGGGACCGATCGAGGAAGGGGACGTCGTCGTCTTCGAGGCCGAGGAAATCCAGGGTGGCGGACTCACGACTCACCGGATCGTCGAGGAGACCGACCGGGGATTCATCACGCGTGGCGATGCGAACCCCTTTACCGATCAGGACAGCGGCGAACCGCCCGTCAAGCGCGAGCAGATCGTCGCCGTCGCCTGGCAGATCGGGGGCGATCCGGTCACGATACCGCTACTCGGGACGTTCGCCGAAGGGGTCCAAGAGGCCGTCCAGAGGGCGCAGTTCCGGATAGCCGGGCTGTTGGGAACCCGCTCGTTGCTCGGGACGCAGGGGCTCGCGTATTTGATTTTCGGACTGACGATCGTCCTGTACGCGGCGGACGTCTGGCTCAGCAGCGATCGTCGCCGGAGCCGGAGCCGGAAACGCGACAGCGGCCTCAGCGCGCATCTGCTGGTCGGGGTGATGGCCGCGTCGCTCGTGTTGGCTGCGACAGCAGCGATGGTTGCGCCCGCGGGACCGCAGTCGTTCGAGATCGTAAGCGCCGAGTTCGAGTCCGAGCGTTCCGACGTGATTCAGCAGGGGACCAGCGAGACTCTCCAGTACACCGTCGGTAACGGCGGTCAGGTTCCGGTGTACGTCTACTTCGAGGAAGGCAGCGAGAACGTCGATATACAACCGGAGTCGCTCCGGTTGGGGGGCAACGACGTCCGAAACGGAACGCTGACGCTCACAGCACCACCGGATACCGGTGCCTACCGACTGTTCCTCACCGAATACCGCTATCTCGCCCTGCTTCCGGAATCGCACGTCCGAACGCTCTACGAGACCCATCCCTGGCTGCCGATCGTCGTTATCGACGCTCTGGTCGGCATCCCGTTTTACCTGGTGGGTATCGCGCTCGTTGGGACAGGACGGGTCCGTCGCCGTTCCAGAGATGGGCCGACGCAGACCGATCGCCTGCTCGCTCGGTTGAAGTGAAGTCGGACCATTGCTCTACAGCCGTGCAATTTCCTGGTTGAAAGGTTGGAAAGAAATCGGAAACCCTTAATAGAAACCGGATGAACTCCTGACACGATGGGTAGCCGGGACCTTCGCGTCCGTGCTGTCGTCGACCAGTACTTCAATCTCGTCGCACTCGGGTTCGTGGTGCTCGTGATCGTGGGCGGCTTCGTCGCGTACGGTGCGTACACGCAACCGGACGAACGCACCGAGACGGTGAGCGACACGGAGGTAACGTGGACCACTACCGGTGAGTTCGATCACGAGGCGACGGTGATCGAAGACACGAGGGTTTTCGACGCGGGAGAAACGCTCACGAACCGGACGGAATACTATCGACAGATAGCCCCGGAACTCGACGGAGCGTTCGCGTACAGCTACTCTGCCCGGAACGGTTCGCTCTCGGCGAACACGTCGGTAGCGCTTGTCATGCGATCGGTCTCCGAAGAGGGTAAGGAGTACTGGCGGGTCACTGAGCGGTTGAACGGGACGAATCGAACGATCGCCTCCGGTGAGCCCCTTCGTGTCGCCTTCAGTCAGAATATCACCGCGGTTGAGGTCGAACTGAACCAGATCCGGAGCGAGTTGGGCACGACCGCTGGCACCACGGAGGCGTTCTTCGAAGCGACCGTGCGAGTCCGAGGCGACCGCAACGGGGAGTCCGTCGACACGACCCGGTCCTATCGACTCCCATTTACGATCGAGAGTGATCTCTACCGCGTGAACGATAGCGGCCCCGTCGTGGACCAGGGCGAGCGGACGGTCACCGAAGAGATCTCGGAACCGGTGACTGTGAGTCCAGTGCGGTCGTATGGCGGTCCGCTGCTTGCGCTGATCGGTCTCGGGGGTATCGTCGGACTCGCAGTCGGTCGGTCCCGCGACTGGTTCGAAGTGTCCGACCGCGAGCGCGAGTACCTGACCTACCGATCCCATCGCAACGAGTTCGACGAGTGGATCACGGAGGCCAGACTGCCGAGCGAACGCATTGCGGATGCCGAGGATCGCATCGAAACGACGAGCCTGGCCGGGCTTGTCGATCTGGCTATCGACATCGACCGCCGGGTGCTCGAAACGCCCGAGCACGACAGGTACGT
>JAZKRQ010000185.1:0-4191 GCA_036628575.1 Halapricum sp. | reverse complement strand
GCTCATACGCGTCGTTGGGGAAGTACGGTCAAGTCCCTTTCCGTTCGCGCAACCGCTCGGCCTCGCGTGCCGCCGCCAGGACCTCCTCGTGAGCGTGTCCGTTCGAGGCAACCAGTCCCCGGCTGTCGTAGCTCCAGTCCTCCCCGTCGATGTCGGTTACCCGTCCACCCGCCTGCTCGACCAGATGTACCCCGGCGATCGAATCCCAGGGGTTCGGTCGGACGTTGGTGATCACCCCCTCGATCGAGCCGGCAGCGACGAGGGCGAGTGCCACCTGGACGGATTTCAGGCGGACGAGGTCGCCAAACCGGGTGACGATCCCCTCGGTCGCAGCCGCGTACTCGTCCCGGCGGTCGAAGTCCCACCACACTGTCGGGGCGACCGTGAACGTCTCCGGGTCGGTGCGTCCCGAGACGGAGACCGGCTCGCCGTTGCGCTTGATCCCCACCTGCCCGGCAACGTACGTGTCACCGACTGCAGGCAGCGCGCTAGCGGCAGCGACCGGTTCGCCGTCCTCGACGGCAGCGACGCTCGTCGCCCAGTATCGCAGCCCGCGGACGTAGTTGTTCGTTCCGTCGATCGGATCGATAACCCATGCGAGTCCGCCCTCTGGAACCTCTTTTCTGGCGTCGTTCTCTTCGCCGACGATCACGCTATCCGGGTGCGACTCCCGGATCGTCGATACGGCCTGTTGCTGTGCCTGACGGTCGGCTCGGGTCACGTAGTCGGTCTTCCCCGCTTTCGTCTCGACCGTGAGATCGGTCCGGAACAGTTCTGCCGCAACGTTCCCACCGGCCTTGACCGCCGTTCGGGCTGTCTCGACACGGGCCATCTGTGTCATGCCTGAGCTTCATCCCAGCTGGAAGTTACGTCTAACGATCGGATTCCATATATGTTACCCATATAGATATATTTCCGATATTTTCGGATATATACGCCGACATATCCGAACTACAACGGTATATTCGATATATGTGGTCGTTCGCCTCTGACTTCATATATAGCCATATTATCAGATTTTAATAACTACCGATGAAGAGATGAATCCATGGAACGTCGATCCTTCCTGATGCGAGTCGGTGCAGCCGGCATAGTGGCGGGCCTCGCCGGCTGCGGGGGCGGTGACAACGGTGACGGCAACGGCAATGGAAACGGCAACGGCAATGGAAACGGCAACGGCAATGGAAACGGCAACGGCAATGGAAACGGCAACGGGAACAGTGAGAACCGCTACGTCGACAACAAGATCAAGTTCCTGCTTTCACCTTCCGAGCCCCAGGACCAGCTACTGGCACAGTACACGCCCATCAAGGAGCGGCTCAACAGCTATGTCGACGCGGTCGACACCGTCGAGCTGCAGTACGCGAACAACTACGCGGCGACGCTGACGGCGCTGGACGCCGGGACCGGCGACATCGCCGAAACCGGTCCGTTCGCGGGCGCACTCGGTGTCTCTTCCGGGAACGCCGAGGTCCTCCTCCAGCGGAAGGGGTACGGGTCTTGGACGTACAGTAGCGTCATCGTCACGCGACCGGATACCAACATCGACGACTTGACCGATTTGGAGGACAAGACCGTCGCGTTCGCTGACCCGTTGAGCGCGAGCGGTTCACTGTACCCGCTGGGGATGATCAAAGAAGCCGGCCTTTCCGTGCCGGAGGAACCAGGTTCTCCGGCCGGTGCGGACTTCACGCCACAGTGGGCAACCCACCAGCAAGCCTACGAGGCACTCAGTGCGGAAACCGTCGACGCGGCAGGTGTCGGGTACTTCATCGTCGCCGACGACGAACGCGAGGGGACCGTCGACGATGTCGAGACGGTCGCGCACGACGACGGAATCCCGCGTGCGCCGATCATGGTTTCCCCGCAACTCGACGAGACCGAGAAGACGACCCTTCAGGAAACGTTTACCGAGGCGTCCGGTGACCTCTATCTCGGCGCGGACGGCCAGGAGGGAACCGAGGACGACCTCTGGTTCTCTGACATCCGGCCGGCCGACGCGGACACGTACCAGCCAGTCGTCGAGAAGGCCGAGTCGCTCGGCTACGGTGCCGATGTCTTCGAGAGTTAACCCTCGATAGTCGAAATCTCTGTCCATGGCTACAATAACGATAGACGACGTGTCGAAAGTGTACGGTGACGACACCGTCGCGCTTGACGATGTCTCGCTGTCGATCGAGGACGGCGAGTTCGTCATCCTGCTCGGTCCGTCGGGTGCCGGCAAGTCGACGCTGTTGCGGCTCCTCAACGGGCTGGAACGACCGACATCCGGGACGATAACGATCGGCGACGATGTCGTCGGGGGGACCAGATCGGACGTGGCGATGGTGTTTCAGATGCACAACCTCATCGAGAGCGCGAGCGCCTACCGAAACGCGCTGACGGGCGCGCTCAACCGGACGAGTACGCTCAGCAGTCTCTTTACCCGGTACGGCCCGGAGACCGAGCGGATGGCCCTGGACGCACTCGACACGGTCGGGCTGCTTTCGGAGGCCGATCAGCGAGCCGACAGTATGAGTGGCGGTCAGCAACAGCGAGTCGGGATCGCCCGCGCGCTGACCCAGGACCCACAGCTCCTGCTGGCCGACGAGCCGGTCGCCAGTCTCGACCCGAAGGCATCGGAGGACGTGATGGGATATCTCGCGACCGCCTCGGACGAACGCGACCTCACGACGGTCACGAGCCTCCATCAGGTCAACATCGCGCGGGCCTTCGGCGAGCGGTTTGTCGGCCTCCGGGACGGGAACGTCGTCTTCGATGGGGATGAGGACGACCTCACGATGGACGTTGTCGAGGAAATCTACTACGAAGGTGGCAGCGATAGCGATACCGTCGGCCGAACCGACCCCGAAGCCAGCGAGGCCGCAACCGTTGTCGAAGCCGCTGACGGGGGGATCTAGATGGCGACCGACGACGGGACACCGTCCGCTCCCGAACCACACGTCGAGGCCGCTCGAAAGCATCTCTGGCGTCGTCGACAGCTCCGTCGCGTGCTGTATCTCACGACGTTTCTCGGCGTCATCGGCCTGACGTACTTCGTCTTTCTCGACTTCCTCGGGTTCTCGTTCGCGCAGTTGACCACTGACCGGGCGACGACCCAGATGGGCAAGTTCGTCAACGGACTGTTCCCTCCGAACTTCGAGGACATGACGACGTATACGAAGGCAAACGAGATCACCGGGCTCGAAGCACTCGTGACGAGCCTGACCGCCTGGGAGTTCGGCCTCCTCTGGGGAGTCATACCGGGGCTCTGGCCGACCCACATCACGGACACGCTCGCACAGGCCAACGCCGGCAACGGAAACGTCCTCGTCTCCGCGGCGTATACGACTGTCGCCGCCGGGTTTGCCGGCACAGTCCTTGGTTTCCCGCTGGCGCTCGTGTTCGGCGTCCTCGGATCTGAACGGGTCATTCCCTTCCCTTTCAACTTCCTCTTTCGTGGGACGATGTCGACTATCCGGGCCATTCCGGCGATCGTCTGGACGCTCATCTACATTCCTATTTTCGGTATCAGTCCCGCGACAGGCGTGCTCGCGATCACGACGGACACGATCGGCAATCTCGGGCGGCTGTTCACCGACGAACTCGAGGAGATCGGGGACGGGCCGATCGAGGCCGTCAGGTCGACGGGCGGCGGCCGCGTCCAAGTCGTCGTCTTCGGGATGTTGAGTCAGGTGACAAACTCCTTTATCGCCTGGACGCTGTATATCCTCGAGATCAATACCCGGATCGCCATCACGCTGGGTGTCCTCGGTGTCGGCGGGCTCGGTATGTACATCGACAACCAGCTTGGCCTCCTCGACGCGGGCTATCAGAACGCGATGGCCGGGATCTTCATGGTCGTGTTCATCGTGCTGTCGATCGAACTGGTCTCGTCACGCATTCGCGCACGTCTTCGGCCCGGCGAGGACGCCGGCAAGACGCTCTTCGGGGCCGTGCTCGATCTGGCCGATCCGGGCAAGTGGATCGGTCGCATCGGCGGTCGACGCTGATCTCCGTCCTACGGCGTCCTTCCCGCATCAGATCGAATCCGGACCGGCGCGGAATACATCGATCGTCTCAGAACTCCCCGAGCCGTGACTGTCCGCCGCCGTCGGTGAACCCGGCCGCCCGCTCGATCGTCGCCTCGAAGGTCGCCTCCTGGCTGCGGTCGTACAGCGTCGCCGCCGGGTGGACCGACACCAGTACCCG
>JAZKRQ010000184.1:0-4213 GCA_036628575.1 Halapricum sp. | reverse complement strand
ACGAAGCGGCGATTCGTTCGACTGCTCGAACGAATCGCCAAGTAAAGTATATCAGAATCAGGGGCGGGACGAGAGCGACCCACACTAATAGCGATCCTGCGAACAGTAGGCTATATCCAAGCGTAACTATAAAAAATAATATAATACTTCCAAATATGATATATTCATTATCATACCAGCCGTTGACATTCATATTTTCTAAACCTGTGTTGACATAGTCCACTGACTCGGAGACCCTCCAGAAATTGAAATATTACCTGCTGAAAGGCTAATTTGGAAGTCACCCGGCAAACAACCGGTAGTGTTCCAAGTGTGTTTATATTTCCCCTTCACAGGATGGTCAATAGCATCATCTGCAACTGGTTTCAAATGAGTGCTAAATTCTCCCCAGAATGTTGCGTTTTTCCCATCAATACCTGGTTTGGGGACATCAATGTCAGCAAGTACTCCTCCATCGGCTAAGTCGAATTCGCCGTAGCTAATACTCCCTTGACCAGACGTGAATCTGGAGTCAACAGACGCGTCCCTGAAATTACTCCGTCCGACCGCTACGGGCTGCCAGTAATTATTATTCCAATATATCGCGGCCCCATCCGGTACGCATACTTTATCTATCGATAACCACTCCCCTTGTTCGTGTAATTCCCAAGATAATGTGTACCTATGTACCCATTCGTGTTCCTCGTTTTGATAACAATATCCATCAAACCACAATTCCGTATTCGCATTGTTTGCGGGTGATGAATACCGTTTTTGCGTGGAAATGTCGTTTCTCTTTTCTGGACCACCCCGACGAGATGAGTTGTGGCGGACGGTGCACTGGTCTATTATCCGTTGAGATTTCGATTTGAGGTGTTTTGCCAATCTATCAAATCTATTCTCTAATGCAGTATTATCTGTTCTGTTTGCTTTTCGCCGGCACTTGCGGCTTTTACTCAAGAATTTATACGAAGTGTTAATATTTTCTATATATTTTTTCGTCTTTTTGATATTTTGGCCCGTGGCAGATTGGGTTACTAGACCCATAGTGGAAAGTTCAATCCCTGTCTTGAGAAAGTTGCGTCGATTTATTACTCTCATACTTTATTGTAGCAGATGTATATAATAAACTTAAATTTAACTATATAGTTTCGGTAATTGGTTCTCGAGGGCACAATTGTTAGTGGTGTTATAACGGATTTTACGAGTGTTTTTGATCGGGTTTTGAACAGACGCATTGATCTATGATGTGAGCATGTCTCTCGAGACTCTACGATGTGGGTCCATGGAGACAGCAACACCTGTATGGACGCGGCTCACACCCACAACCAGTCCCGACATCACGGTCTTCAACACCGCGTTCGCGCCACCGCCGGACAGATATCTTCACAATACTCCAACGTCCACTGTCTCGTATGCCCAAGAGTCGAAGTATTCAGCTTCGAGAGGCCGGCGAGGAGTGGATCGCCGTCGACGAGGATACCGACGAGATAGGTCGCGGACCGACGGCTCAAAAAGCACTGGCGGATCTGGAGGGTGGCATGTCCCAGCCGGCCACTGCGACCGAGGCGACCTCCGCGCTCGAAGACGTCTACTCGGTCGGGAACTTCCCGACGATCTCGCCGAAGATCGAGTTGCTGTTCGGGATCGCCGCTGCCGGCATCGGCGGTGTCTATCTCCTCACCGGGAACGTCAGCGGCGCGCTTCTCGTCGTGATCGGAATAGCACTACTCGTTCGCGTCGCCTGGATCGAGTACGGCCTGTTCAGCCCCCAACAGTGATACGTCTGCAGCCCCTGTGAACACCACACATGGACGTGCGGGTCACGGGCGACGGCCCGGCCGAACCGTTCCTCGGCGCGGCGAGCCTCTTCGAGACCGAATACGACCTCAAGCGGTCGGTCCGGGTCGAAGTCCGAACCGATCCCGACGAGCGGACGCGCGTCGGCCACGCGGACGGCTACCATCGGCTGATCATCTCCCGGCAGGCGGCTACGAGCGCGATGGCCCGCGAACTCGCCTTACACGAGTTCGCACACATGCGCCGACACGAACGGGGCCACCCCTCTCACGTGCAGTCGACAGAAGAAGTGCTCTTCCTGGCGCTGGCCGGCCGCAGCGTCGAACGCCGGAAGGTCACCCACTGCTATCAGATCGCCAACCACGTCAAGGACGTCTACGCCGACGATCTGTGGCTCGAACTGGCACCGGGGGAAAAGCTCGTCCGATTCTTCGAGTCGACGCTGGCGGGCGCCATCTCCGATCGACCAGTCGATCCCCCGCCAACCTGGACGCGTCGCACGTCAGCGGCCGATCCCGACATTACCGCCGTCAACGCCGCCTTCGCGCTGGCACAGTCGGAACGACATGATCTGATCGACCGCGATCACCGGCTGTACGATCTCGCCCACGCAGCCGCCCAAGACGCTCCCGATGTCGGCCTCGAAGCGTTCAAACGCCGGTTTCTGGCGCTCGATCCTGACCCCCACGAGAGCGAGTACCGCAAGGCGCTGGTCGAAATGACTCGCGAGTACGTCCTCGACGACGGGCGAGCCGCCGACTAGTCGCTCACGGACCAGTGAGCCGCACCAGAACGTCGTCACGCTCGGTAGGGAAAGGGTCTCTGGCCCGCCCGTCGCGGTTCGAAGTGACAAGGTAGATATCACCTTGCGGACCCTGCTCCACGTGTCGGATCCGTCCGAAGTCGTCTGCCAGGGCAGTATGGGTGGTGACGGTATAGGCGTCGTCACTCCAGTCGCCGTCGTGACGTTCCCCCTCGCCCAGCGGTGGTAACGTCCCATCCGGCGTCGTCAGGGTCGCGATCAGCAGTTGCTGGCTGTGGAGGCCACCGACGAGCATCCGGTTCGACAGCGACGGGACCGCGTCGCCGGTGTAGAAGAGCGATCCAGTGGGGGCCCAGGATGGTTCCCCGCTGTTTGCCAGCGGTCGATGGACGCCCGATATGCCCAGATACGCATCTTTCTCGCGGACGTCGGGCCAGCCGTAGTCCGCCCCCTCCTCCAGCCGGTTGAGTTCGTCACGGCCGTCGGGACCGTGCTCGGAAACCACCGCCGTCCCGTCAGGCAGCCAGACGATCCCCTGTGGATTGCGGTGGCCGTAGGTGTAGATACGCGGATCAGCGTCGACCCTCATATCCGGGTTGCCGGGCACCGGATCACCGTTTGGCTTCACGCGCAGGACCGCCCCGTGAAGCGTGGTCGGGTCCTGTGATTTCTGGGCCTCTCCGGCGTCGCCACAGGTGATCCAGAGATAGTTCGCCGGGCCAAAGGTGAGCCGCCCGCCGTTGTGGATTCCATCAGCCGGGATATCACCGACGACGAGACCGGCACTCGTGGCTGGATCCTCGGCGGTCGGATCGAACGCTACCACGCGGTTTCGCGTTCCGTCGTCAGTCTCGGCAGTGTAGTAGACGTACACCAGCGGCGGCTCGGGGTAAGTCGGGTGAGCCGCGACTCCCAGTGTCCCACCCTCGCCGCCGTCGACCCACCAACTGTCATGGTCTTCCCCGGGTTCGACCGCCTCAGCGTCGATCGCGTCCTCGGGCTCGGCGATCACGCGCGCGTCGTTGCCGTCGAACGCCAGTACTCGGCCGACCCGCTCGCTGATGAACAGCGTGCCGTCGCCCGCAAAGGAGAGATCCCACGGAATCTCGAGGTTCTCAATCAGCACGTCCGCACCCAGGCTATCGACGGCGGGAGAGGTGGACGGCGCTGTCCAGTCCCGGTCCAGTCCATCCCAATCAGATAGCGAGTGCGAAACGTCGGGGTCATACCGTTCGTCGACCGGTGGTATCATCGTGGTCTCGTCACCCCTAATCGTCGAACAGCCAGCGAGACCCGCGGCCCCGACGAGGGCGAGCGCTCGCCGTCGAGTGTAACGCCCCCGATGAGAATCATCCGGCATACCTCTCGATTCCCACGGTGCGTATAAATATCTTTTTGGCTCGCCTAAAGCGGGCCGAACACACCGATCGCATCACGCCGCTCGGCGGAAGACTCGTTCGGCAGAAGGGAGAACTGAGATTACCGCGCGGCAGCCGCGACGCGTTCTTTCTCCTCTTTCTGGGAAACAGAGTAGATCTGAACGTCGTCGTTGGCGGCACCGACGAGTTGCTGGGCAAGCGCCTCGGCGGCGTCGGTCGTCGTCTTGAACGAGCTGTTGTAGACGCCCTCGGCGATGAACTTCAGGGCCTGGTCGACGCGGCGCTGGGGCGC
>JAZKRQ010000183.1:0-4234 GCA_036628575.1 Halapricum sp. | reverse complement strand
CAGGCTTCCCCGCGACCCACTTAGGCACCATCTTCCCGCCGGCGGCGATCGCGTCCCGGCGTTCGTAGGCCTCGACGAGCTGAGCCACCCACTCCGGATCGGCGACTGCGTCGTCGTCGATGAACGCGACCACGTCCCCGCTTGCGGCCTCAGCACCGTGGTTGCGAGCTTCGAGTAGGCCCTCGTTCTCGTCGAGAGCTGTAATCACGACGTCTTCGGCGTCGCCGAAATCGCGCTGGAACTGCTTGGTGACGGCCTCGTTGCCGTCGCTGACTAACACGAGTTCGACGTCGTCGTGGGTCTGGGTACGGACGCTCTCGGCGGCTTCCAGCAGGTCCTCGTAACGATCCAGCGTGTGGGTACACAACACGACCGAGACGCGCATCCTGTCCCGGGAATCGGTCAGCCACAGGTGTAAGTATTGCTGTTCGCCGCTCGTTTCATCGAGCGTGAAAGACGAGAGACCGACTCCCGTCTTTCGATTCGAATAATACTAAGTCCTTCCCGAACGGGCGGACTTCATAAGGCTTATGCGCGCGTTGGCAGTTTGACCGGCTAATGAGTTTCCGGAGTGTCGCCTACACATGAGTCAAGACGAAGGCGTATCCGAAGATCTAGAGGAAGCGCTGGATTGGTTCACCAACTGGTATCACATCCCGTCGGTACTGTTCCTGTTCGCGTTCATGCTCTGGGTTCGCGCCCGGACGTGGGGGAACTACGTCAGTGGCGGCGAGGTTTTCTACAGAGGGAACGACGCCTGGTATCACCTCCGCCAGGTCGAGTACACCGTCCGTCATTGGCCGGAGACGATGCCCTTCGAGGCGTGGACGAACTTCCCCGCTGGAACGAGCGTCTCACAGTTCGGGACTGTTTTCGACCAGGCCATTGCAACGGTCGCGTTAGTCCTCGGGCTCGGGAGTCCGAGTACGCGAACGGTCGAGATGACCCATCTGTTCGCGCCGGCGGTCATCGGGGCACTGATTGTCGTCCCGACGTACTATCTGGGGAAGAGAGTCGGCAGAAGTCGGTTCACTGGCGTCATCGCAGCCCTGATCGTTGCCCTCTCGACTGGCGGATTCCTCAGGCGGAGTCTCGTCGGATTTTCCGACCACCAGGTCGCGGAAGCGTTCACTCAGGCGCTGGCCGTCCTCGCGATCGTCGTCGCCATCCAGGTCGCCGATAGGGAAAAACCGGTCTGGGAACTGCTTGTCGACCGAGACGTAGCCGGGCTCCGCCGCCCTGTCGGCTATGCCGCCCTCGCAGGGGTCGCGACAGCCCTCTACATGTGGGTCTGGCCACCTGGTGTTCTGCTGGTCGGGATTCTCGGCCTGTACGTCACGATCCAGGCTGCGGTCGATCACCTCCGGGGGAAAAGTCCCGAATCGGTGCTGTTCGTCAGCTCGATCGTGTTCCTGGTTACCGCGATACTGATGTTGTTGCCACTGGATCGTCTCGACATCAGCCCGGTCAAGTTCTCGCTGATCCAGCCCGGCTTGGCACTGGCCGGTGTCGCTTGGTCCGTCGCGCTAGCAAGTCTGAGTCGGGTCTGGACCGAGCAGTCGTACCCGTCCTGGAGTTACCCAGTCGTCACGTTCGGGGCGATCGGTGCCATCCTGGCCTCGATGGCGCTTGTCGTGCCTGACATTTTCGGGCTCGTGACCGACCAGCTCGTCCGCGTGTTCGGACGACTCGTCGGGGAACAACCGAGTGCTGCCGCCGCTACGGTCGGGGAGGTTCAGCCATTCCGGAACGTGGGCTCGAGGCTTCAGTCGTGGTACGGATTCACCCACATCATCGCCGTGGTGGGAGTCCTCATCGCACTGGCCCGACAGACGATCTCGTCTGACAGGCGGTCGGAACTGTTGTTCGTCGTGCTCTGGCTCGCCGTGATCTTCTCCGCAACGTATACGC
Source organism: Halapricum sp. (assembly GCA_036628575.1). GTDB lineage: Archaea > Halobacteriota > Halobacteria > Halobacteriales > Haloarculaceae > Halapricum. Next base: position 2,323 of record JAZKRQ010000183.1, on the reverse strand, counting down.
AGGAGCGGTTCAGTTACTATCTCACCGCCCCCCTGGCAGTGATGGCGGCGTACGCGATCGGAGCGGGGATGCGGTATCTGAAAGGTACGGCAGAAAGTGCTTCGACTGACGTCAAGCCATATCAGATAATGGCGGTCGCAACGGTGCTGCTTATCGTTACCGCACCGATGGTCATGATCAGCGCAAACGGTCAGCAGCAGGATATCCTGACCCAGACCAGCAGCGATGCCAACCCCGAACCGCGCGGCGTGATGGGCTGGGACAGCAGTCTCGATTGGATGGACGAAAACACCCCTGAAGAGGGCAATTACGGAGGAGCTGGAAACGAACTCGGCTACTGGGACGAGTTCCCGAAAACGAACGACTTCGAATACGACAACGGGAGCTACGGAGTACTCTCGTGGTGGGACTACGGACACTGGATCACTCACGAGGGTGAGCGCATCCCGGTCGCCAATCCCTTCCAGCAATCGGCGACCGACGCTGCCCGGTTCCTGCTCGCGCAGAACGAATCACGAGCCGAAGAAGTGATCCGAACCAATATGAGCGAGGGGCCGGACAGCGAGACGCGGTACGTGATGGTCGACTGGAAGATGGCGACAGCGTCGGACCCAATCTATCCGACGAAGTTCTTCGCGCCATCGTCGTTCCTCAATGATGTCTCAAGATCGACGTACTACGATCGGGTCTACTCACTTCGGCAGGGCCCAGATGGTGAGCCTGTCCCCGCAAGGCCGTTCTTCACCGTTCACAATCAGGAATATTACGAGGCGATGGTCAACCGCCTGTACCGGTATCATGGCAGTGCTGCGTGGCCGGATTATGTTCCCGGAAACTTCCTCAGGCAAACCCCTCCCTACGCACAGGGGTCATTCGCTGGGGGAGCTAGCCCCGTACCGGTAACCCGGACCGAGGCCAGAGGCAGCATCCAGACCGTCCCGAGCGATCTAAATACGACGCGGATCGAACCGAGTCTCTCAAGCGCCAGGGAGTACGTCCAGAACAATCCAAACGCGCGGATCGGTGGCCTCGGGAAGTTCCCCAGTGAACACGTGCCTGCGCTGAAACACTACAGGCTCGTTCACACCAGCGATGTCCGGCAAAACCCCATCTCAGCGATCCACCCCGCGATGGGACAGGCGTTTACCGGCGTCCAGCAGCCGCAGTTGTTCGCGGAGCCATACTCGTCGTGGACGAAAACATTTGAGCGTGTGCCCGGGGCGACAATCGAAGGAGTCGTGCCCGAGCAGGCAAACACGTCCGTCTACGCCACCGTGAACATGCGGGACCCGACTACGAACCAGACCTTCGAGTATATCCAGAGCGCCCAAACAGATGAAGACGGGACGTTCACGATGACACTCCCGTACTCGACGACAGGCTACGATGACTGGGGCACTGCAAACGGTTACACGAACGTAAGCGTGCGCGCAGCGTCGTCGTACACCTTCACGACCGGCATCGAGTACGACGGGAACGACTGGATCCGGTACAACACGACTGAAGACGTCACCGAAGCACAGGTAATCGGTGAAGATACGGAGCCGTTAGAAATCACGCTGTCCAGGTCAACGTTACCGACAACGAACGAAACGGACAGTACTAACGGGGCTGACGGCACGAACGGAACCGACAGTACAAACGGAACCGACAACACGAACGAAACGGACGGCAACACCTCGTCCGATCTGGTAGCCCCAGAGCACGTCGGACCCAGTCCGACGACAAGTGTCCGAATTGCGGGGTAACGTATGGCGGGAGACACCCAGCAGACGGTCGAAACGACACTGGGTGACTCCCTCTACGGTTGGCTAGCGATCTATCTCAAGGGCGTCGCCATGGGCGCTGCCGACTCCGTGCCTGGCGTCTCTGGCGGGACGATCGCTTTCATCACGGGCATCTACGAGCGGCTTATCGCGGCGATCACGGAACTCGACCCCAAAGCTGTGTTGCTCCTCGCGGAGATCCATCAGGGGTCTGGTAGACGGCGACTCTACGAGCGCCTCGTCGAGATGGACGTGCCTTTCCTCGTCACGCTCGGCATCGGAGTCGTGACAGCGATCGTCGGCGTCTCCAGGGTGGTCCACGCGGCGCTCCAGCAGGCCGAGGCACTGACGTTCGCCTTCTTCTTCGGATTGATCGCCGCGTCGGCGATCGTCCTCTACGAGCAGATTTCGGTCGGCACACCGGGTCGACTCGCGGCTGCAGCCGTCGGATTCACTGTCGCGTTTCTGGTCTCGGGGGTCACCGGCGGCAGCGACGTCGCGCACTCGCTACCGATCGTCTTCGTCGCCGGCAGTATCGCTATCGTTGCGATGATCCT
>JAZKRQ010000182.1:0-4293 GCA_036628575.1 Halapricum sp. | reverse complement strand
GGACGGAATTCGTCAGTAGCGACGAACACGATCGAGCGACGGCACAACTCGAAACGCTGACTGATCGGCTGAGGGCGACGCTGTGGCACCGGGACAGCCTCAATCTCGACAGCGCGTCTACCACGACACAGCCCGACGGCGGTCGTCTGTCGAACGTCTCTCCGCCAGAGACCTGATCGCGCCTGTCGTTCCGGGCCCGATTGTCAGGTTTCGCTCACGCCCCCTCCCGGAGGTTCGACATCGCGTCCCGGAGGCCCCGAACCCCGTCGACGACGTCGTCCATCCGATCGAGCGGGATCCCGACGTACATCTCCTCTTCGGCGAGTTTTCCGGCCGACCGACAGCCGTAGCAGCCGGGACTGAGATTCACCTCGCCCTCGATGATCGGCCGTGCGGTCGCGTCGCCACACGAGGCCTGCATGCCGGCGAAGTCCGCCGAGACACGGGGACCGCCGTCCTCGTACAGCAACGCGTTCGAGGCCCACATCGCCCGTTCGGGACGCGCAACCAGCACGACGACGTCGGGGTCCAGGGGCGTGTTCGCGAGCGGGGCGACGAGCGTCCCGGCCGTGTCTCCGGCCGGTAGCTTCGGGATCTCGTCCATGATCCGGGCGGCCGCCTCCTGCGTCCCGGCCAACCCGTGCATGTACGGGACTTTGCCGCTCTCGACTTTCTCCGGCAGGGATTCGATCCCGAGCGCCGCCTTGCCGGCGGCACAGGCGTGTCTTTCGGGCGGCACGAAAAGTGTCGTGCCCTGCGAGGCCTCGTGGATCGACACGCAGTGTCGGAGCGGCTGATCGGGCCGTTCGACGCCCTCGGGAACACGATCGGCGTCCTCCAGCAGCGTGATCGCGACCGGCCGTCTCTCGAGGTCCAGCGTCTCTCGAAGGGTCCGGGACCACTCCCGATATCGTTCCTCGGTCTCGAACTCGCCCGTCGATCCTGCCACGTCTCTGGCCATCTCGACTGTGATCGCGTCAGTGGGACACTGATCGGCGCAGACACCACAGCTGGTACAGGCGTCGGGGTCCGCGACGATGGGTCCGTCGTCACCCATCTCGAAGACGTTCGCGGGGCAGATTTCGACGCAGGTCCCGCAGGCTGTACAGTCTCCGCGAGCGATGTCGACACTCATTCAGATCAGTCCCCTGCCTGCTCCGATTGCTCCTCTTGGAGTTGCTCTCGCGCCCGAGCGACGAGACCGTGCTCTCGAATCAGGTCCTCGACGTATTCGTCGTCGGGGAACTCGATCGCGTCGGCCGGGCAGTAGACGCTACAGGTCGTACAACCGACACTACACTGGTGGGGTTTTCGACGGTAGCCTCCTTTTGCTCGTCGTCGTAGCCGAACACCTCCCGCTCACAGGAGGTCACACAGAGCCCACACCCGACACAGGCGTCCGCGTCGATCGTGGGGTGCCACTCGATGGTTCGTCGGTCGATACCTTTCCACTCGGCGAACTTTTCGGGGAGGTCGTCTGACTGGCTGGAAGCCATTTCAAATAAAATTTGAACGATTGCATCACATAAGAGTTTCGCGCGTTCTGAGCACGCGGCAAGAGTTGAACTCTCTCGACAACAAACGAGAGATATGGTCGAACGAGACGCAGTCGTCGAAGCACTTCAAACGGTCCACGACCCCGAGATCCCGGTCAACGTCTACGATCTCGGACTCGTCTACGACATCGAGATCGAGAACGGGACGGTCGCCGTCGAGATGACGCTGACGAGTCCGACGTGTCCGATCGCCGGACAGATCGTCGCCAAGGCCGAGCAGACGGTCGAAAGCGTCGACGGCGTCGAGTCCGCGGACGTCGAACTGATCTGGGAGCCGCCGTGGTCACCTGAGAAGGCGACTGACGCCGGAAAGACTCAGCTCCAGTCGTACGGCATCTCGGTCGGGACCACTGAACCGGACGATTCAGACCAGTCCCACCCCGCTCACGACGAGTCGCCGTTTTGAGCGGTCCGATCAGGCAGTCTTGTTAACCGTGACCAGCGCGGTCGGAATGATGATCGCGATCGTCAGTATCGCCCCACTGATGACGGCGAACGGCGCGATAGGGTTCGCAGGATAGGCCAGCAGGTCGACCGCCGCCCAGTCGACGACAGCGAGAATGACTGTGTAGGCGATAGCCGTGAGCAATACGACGACGGTGAACGCACCGACGACGACCGCCGGAAGCGGCGGGGCCGTCTCGTCGGCAGTTGAATCGACGCTCATAGTGAGAAATCTACGATAGTATAGTGAGTATTGCACATATTTAAGCAGATCGAAGAGACGACGATACTACCGGTTCGGTCGTTTGACGAGACACTGATCGCGAACACGATGACCGACACGTTGCAACGCGCCGCAATGGACGAGTTGACGCATACAGCCTTTCACGTGCTGCTCGTCTTCGTCCACCTCGTGTACGACCTCTTCGGGCGTGATACGGCCCTGCTCGTCGACGACCGACAGGATCGATTCCTCGAGATCGTCGGAACATTCCTGTTGTACGTGTTTCGCTGTTTCCATTGTAATACTCTTCAACTGATTTACCCATATAAACGTCTCGGACGGGTAATAATTCCCTCGCACTCGATCATCTCTAGCCATCTAATCGTGTTTTATATCCCCAATATCCAAAAATAGCCGCCAGGTTTAATACCCATACCAATTTTTCTTGAAACAGAACGGTATGATGGACGTCACAGTCGACAACGACGAGATCGAATCGCTCTTCGAGACGACACAGGCCGTACACGGACACACGTGTCCGGGGTCGGCGATGGGGCTTCGCGCAGGACTGGCGGCCAGAGAGGTCCTGGAGGTCGATTCCGACGCGAACAAAGAACTGCAGTGTTACGTTTCGACGGGGCCGTCACACCCGGCTCACTGCTTCATCGACGGTGTACAGGTGGCCACCGGGTGTACCTACGGCAAGGGCAACATCGAGAAGCTGGACCACGGGAAGAACGCACTCCAGTTGATCGATATCGAGTCCGGGCGTGGCGTCCGGGTCTCGCTGAACCCGGAGTGGTTCGGCCACGCCCTTGAGAATTCCCCGTTCATCGCCGAACGAAAGGATGGAGTCGAACCGATGGACATCGATCCCGAAACCACGGAGTCAGCAGTAAAGACGGTGTTGACGAAACCCGAAGACGAACTGCTCGTCGTCGGTGACGTCGAGGACGTCGACACCGGCGGCGGGTCCGGCGGCTCGTTCTACTGGGAGTACTGTGACTCCTGTGGCGAGGTCACCTTCGAGCCGGGGCTGCGGGTCGCCGACGGCGAGACCGTGTGCGCGGAGTGTGCCGGGTTCTAAGCGATGGACCCGGTCGTTCTCGCGCCCGTACTGTTCTTTTTCGTCGCCCTCGTCTTCTCGATGCTGGGCATGGGCGGCGGCCAGCTGTACGTGCCGATCCTCTTCTGGATGGGCTTTGACTTCACCACCCAGGCCGTCCCGCTGGGGATCCTGCTGAACGTCGTCGTCGGCGGGTCCTCGACGGTCACGTACGTGCGTGAGCAGCTGGTCGACTGGCGGATCGGGATCCCCTTCGGTCTCGCAATGGTCGTCTTCGCGCCGCTTGGCGCGTACGCGACGACATGGTTCCCGACCGATACGATTGTCGCCGTCCTCGCGCTGTTCACCGCGGCGGCGGCAGTGTTCATCGCCTCGGGGTACCAGCCCCGACAGGGGATCGGGTTCTCCCGGCGCGAGGAGACCGGCGTCGGCCTCGGCGGTGGGTCGGCGCTCGGGTTCTTCGCGGGATTGATCGGCCAGGGCGGCGGGGTGTTCGTCGTCCCGCTGCTGTACATGCTGGGTATCGAGGCGAAGGTCGCTGCCGCGACGTCCGCGCTAGTTATTACTGGTGCCGGGCTCTCGAGTGTCGTCTCACACCTTGCCATCGCGTCGACGCCGATCTGGGATCTCTGGATCGGCAGCGCGGTCGCCGTCCTCCTCGGGAGCCAGGTCGGATCGCGACTGATGGCGACGCGACTGGAATCCAAGACCGTCAAAAAGATCTTCGGGGTCGTCCTCTTCGGGATCGCTATTGTCCTCCTCTACCAGGCGTTCGGAACGTAACTCTGACTTTTTATTATGATCCTTCACGATTTATGCTGTTTCAATTTTGTTTGAAACCGATGGATATATACGCAACGATGTTTTAGAATAGTTTGAAATGGTGGTAGCACTGTGATTCCAGTCGACCTCCTCGTGCCGGTGATACGGGCCGGCATCGACGAGACGTTGTCGTACCTGACGCTGCACGTCATCACGTGCCTGGTACCGGCGTTTTTCATCGC
>JAZKRQ010000181.1:0-4313 GCA_036628575.1 Halapricum sp. | reverse complement strand
ACGACCGTCGGATTAGAAGTCCGACGCTCTGTCCGGACTGAGCTACGTGCCCTCGAACCCTGCTTGTGTCTGGGTTTTAAAAACAATAGTGATTGACGAACGGTTGTCTCTCATGGTTTTTGGCTAGCCAAAAAATCGGAACGGTTTTAATCGTTTAGGCTAGCCAAAAGCTTATGATGCGTCGACAGGCGACACGACGACAGTTCGTTGCGGGTAGTCTCGGTGTAGCTACGACAGGAATTCTGGCCGGCTGCGGCCAGTCGAACGCGAATACGGAGACGCCGACTGACGATTCGAACGTCGGAACGCCGACTGCTGATTCGAGCGTCGAGACGCCGTACTCAGTCTCGATTGAACCCGTCGGCGAGGTCACCTTCGACAGCGTTCCCGATACCTGGGTCGCAAACAACGGAAGCTGGGTGGACATGGGAATCGCGCTGGGACTCGAACCGCCGAAAGCGGTCTGGCTCACTAGCAGATATCACACGCAGTACTACGACGAGATCGACGGGCTCTCGGTCGACAAGAGCGACATAGTCTCGCTCTACCAGGACGGCGTTAGCAAGGAGCTGTTCTACGAACTCGACGCCGACGTCAACGTAATGGATCCGAACTTCCTGATGAACCGATTCAAGGGCTGGGACCAATCAGACGTCGAGGACGTCGTCCAGACCACCGGCCCGATGTTCGGCAACTGCATTTACGCCCAGCACTACCCCTGGCACGACGACTACCGCTACTACAGCCTTTACGAGGGGTTCCATAAACTCGCGAAGGTCTTCAAACGCACCGATCGCTACGAAGCCTTTGTCGACATTCACGACGATTTCACGGCGAACCTCGCGCCCCACGTCCCGAACCAGAGCGAAGCACCGTCGGTCGCGGTCCTCTGGGGCGTCGGTGACCAGCCAGAGCAGTACTACCCGTACATCATCGGTGGTGGGACGGGCTTCAAGCATCTCCGCGATCTGAACGTCAGGGACGCACTGGCAGAGACGGATATCAAGGACTTCCACGGCTCTCGCGCGGCGATCGACCTCGAAACCGTGCTCGACGTCGATCCCGAGGTGCTGTTGCTGCGGGGCTACGAGGCCAAGAGCGCCGAGGCGTTCCAGAACACCGTCGTCTCATTCCTCAAAAACCACTCGACTGCGAGCCAGCTCACCGCCGTCGAGAACGGCGACGTCTACCGCGCCGGCGGCCTCTACCAGGGTCCGATCACGAATATGGTCCTGACAGAACGCGTCGGCAACGCCCTATACGGGATCGACGAGAATCTCTTCGACCGCCAACGGGTGGTCGACGCCGTGAACGGGAACATCTGAGCATTCCCGACATCGTGCAAAGTCCAAAACCCTTTTTGATTTTAGGAATGCCTAAAAATAGTATGGATGAAGATACGGTAGCCCCTGGCGATTTCACTTGCGGCGAACGTTGCGGTTCGGAGCCCCGAGACTTCGAGAAAGCACGGCTGTTCGACCGAGATCTAGTCATCAACGGGGACTCCAGAGATGGCCAGTAAAGCAGCGACCGGGAGCGGACGAGCGGTCACGCGAGAGCGACTGTTCGGGTGGATCGACGGCGCGCTGCTGACGCTCATCCTCGGTAGTCTCGGCGTCGTCGCCGTCGCTGGACTGATCCAGGTCCGCTACGGCAGTTACGACATGACGTTCGCGCAGGCGTGGAACGCTGTCTTCAACCCGAAGGTGCTATTCAGCTGGCAGGCCTGGGACGCGTTCCTGTTCGGCGGCGAACTCCCCGAGGAGATCGGTGTGAAGAGCCGGATCGTCTGGACTATCCGTCTCCCGCGCGTCCTCGTGGCTGTCCTCGTGGGGATGAACCTCGCCATCTCCGGTGCGATCTTCCAGGCCGTCACGCGGAACGAACTCGCCAGCCCGTTCATCCTCGGCGTCTCCTCGGGTGCCGGGCTGACGATCCTCGTGACGCTGGTGTTCTTGGGTGGCATGTCGATCACAATCCCGATTGTCGGCATTGTGTTGGGTCTGCAGTCGCTGTTGCCGGTACTGGCGGCGGTCGGCGGGATCGTTGCGTTCCTGATTGTCTACGTAATCGCCTGGAAGAACGGCACCTCACCGGTTCGATTGGTGCTTGCGGGCGTGATCGTCGGGACCGTTTTCCAGAGCCTGGAGACGGCGATGTTCGTGTTCGCGGACAGCATCGCCGTCGTCCAGTCGGCGATCGCCTGGACGACCGGATCGCTGACCGGAACCGACTGGGAACAGGTCCGGATCGCGCTGCCGTGGTCGATCCTCGCAGTTGGGCTGGCGCTGGTGAGTTCTCGGCAGTTGAACGTCCTCCTCCTGGGCGAGAGCACGGCCAAGTCCCTGGGGATGAACGTCGAGCGCGTCAGGTTCGCGCTGTCGGGGGTCGCGGTGCTGGCAGCGGCAGCGAGCATCTCCGTGGCCGGAATCGTCGGGTTTGTCGGCCTGATCGTCCCGCACATGGTCCGTAACGTCGTGGGCAGCGACTACCGGAAACTGATTATCGGCTGTCTGTTCGCCGGCCCGGCATTGATGGTCGCTGCCGACGTGGGTGCTCGCCTCGGACTGCAGTTCCTGTTCGGTTCCAGCGGCCAGCTCCCGGTCGGCATCGTCACAGGCCTCGTCGGCGGGCCGTACTTCCTGTACCTGATGCGCAAACAGGAACAGATGGGTGAGATCTGATGACTGAAGACGAGACGACACGATCGGACGGCGGGATCAGCGCGATAGTCGACCGATCTGACGATGCAGACGTCGCCGCGAGCGAAGAGGGTAGCGCGTCGGATCCGACGAACGCCGCGGAGTTCGTCGGCGAAGACCTCGTGATCGGGTACCCGTCGATGGATGAACCGGTCATCGACGAGGAGTCGATCGAGGTCCCGCCGGGAGGGGTGACCGCACTCGTCGGCCCGAACGGTAGCGGCAAGAGTACGCTGCTGAAGGGACTGGCGTCCCAGCTCGATATCGACGAGGGGCAGGTACTGGTCGATGGGACCGAGGTCAGGTCGCTGTCGAGCAAGGAATTGGCCCGCCGGATCGGGCTGCTCTCCCAGGAGAACACCTCACCTGATAGTCTCACCGTCGAGAAGATGGTCGCACACGGCCGCTACCCCCATCGCGGATTCTTCGAAACACTGACCGACGAGGATCGGGAGGCGATCGACGAGGCCATCGAACTGGCGGGGATCGACCACCTCCGCGAACGCGAACTGGGAAGTCTCAGCGGCGGCCAGAAACAACTGGCCTGGATCGCGATGGTGCTCGCCCAGGACACCGATGTCGTCATGCTGGACGAGCCGACGACCTTCCTCGACTTGCACCATCAACTGGAGGTCATGGAGATCGTGGAGATGCTCCGCGAGCGGGACATCACTGTCGTGGTCGTCCTCCACGATCTTCAGCAGGCCGCCCGCCACGCTGACTACATGATCGCGCTTCGCGATGGTGAGATCATCGACTGGGGCCCTTCCAAAGACGTTGTCACCGAGCAGTTGCTGGCGGACGTCTTCCGGATCGAGGCCCACGTTTCGGTGGGTCCGACTGGACCTGAGATCACGCCGCTACGACCGTTAAACGAGTGACTGTGGCGTCGTGACGCTCCCTTCTCCAGCCGGTGAAAAGCGGGTCGATTCCGCAAGGAACCGTGCTCATAGTGATTACTGTAAGTCTGTTCCGGGTCGACCGCACGCTCTCGTGCGGTCGCACCGGTAAATCGTTACAGTAATCACTATCAGACAGCCTCGCCCCGTTCGCCGAGTCGCGACTCGGCGACGGCAAACGCGAGCGTGCTCGCCAGTCCGAGCAGCGTCCCGGCGGTCAGCATCATCGCCAGATACGAGAGGTCGGCGTACTCCAGGAAGTACACCGAGACGGCGTGTAGGATGCCCGTGATCGAGAGGATGTAAAACGGCGCGTTGAGGTGCTTCCACTCGAACGTACCAGCGAGGTACTCGTCGGTGACCCGGCCGAGGCTGCTCGTGACGCCGGCCGCGGCGAACCACCGGATCGAACCCGCGATGACCGCCGCAATCACCTCGATGACGCTGAGCGGGCCGCCGGCTGCCTGCACGTTCTGGAGGTTCTGGTACCCGCTGACGCTCCCGATCAGAAAGAGGACGCCGGCGACCAGATACGTCACGAGCGTCACACGGCCTGCGTACAGCCCAGAGAGCACGCGATCGACCGCGCCGTCGATACGATCCTCCAGACCGAACCCACGCGAGATGAGATACAGCCCCAGCAGACCGGAAGCGAGCCCGAACATGTCCCCCTGCATTCCCAGCAAGTCCGCGAGCACGGCCAGCGGATAGA
>JAZKRQ010000180.1:0-4341 GCA_036628575.1 Halapricum sp. | reverse complement strand
GGCCGGTATGTCGCTCTCGTCGGCCGGTCGGTGCTGGCGATCGATCCGCAATTCACAAGCATCCGGCATGACGACACCCGGCTGTGGACGTACTGGACTCAGGGCTGCTGTCGATATTCGCGCGAGCGATCATGCCGATCGTCGCCATCGCCGCCGCCGGGTACGCCCTCGGGCGGCTCAAGGACGTCGACGCCGGCCCGCTGAACACGATTACCGTCTACGTCCTCGTCCCGGCGCTGGTCTTTCACAGCATCGCGACGACTCCCCTGGGCGGTGGGACACTGGCGTGGCTCGCGGTGGCCGTGACGGCGTTCACCCTCGCCATGATCGTGATCGCGGAGGGGGTCGGCCGGCTGGCCGGCGACACCGAACCCTTGCTGGGTGCAGTCGTGCTCACCAGTTCCTTCGGCAACGCCGGCAACTACGGCATCCCACTGTCTGATTTCGCCTTCGGCTCGATCGGGCGCTCAACCGCCGTTCTGTACATCGTGGTCCAGAGCGTGCTCATGTACACGGTCGGAGTCTACATCGCGGCCCGGGGCCGGGGCGAGGATCCACTCCGTGGCGTCAAACGCGTCTTCTCGATTCCACTGGTCTACGCCGTCCTCGCGGCCTTCCTCGCGCAGTGGCTGGGCATCCTCCCACCGACAGGTTCCTCAACGATGGAGACGCTCGGCATGGTCGGGAACGCCTCGATCCCGGTAATGCTTCTCCTGCTGGGAATCCAGCTCGCGGGGACGGACTTCGGGGCAGCCGTCGACAGCGTCGTCCGTGCGAACGTCCTGAAGATGGTCGTCGCGCCCGCGATAGCCGTTGGGGCGGCCGTCCTCGCGCTCTCGCTTTTCGCCCGGATCGGTCTCGAGGGTCCCGAGACGACGGTCGCGCGGGTGTTCGTCCTCGAATGTGCGACCCCGGCGGCCGTGACGCCACTGATCCTGGTCGGAGAATTCTCCGGCGACGGAGCGATCGATCCTGAGGCGTACGTCTCGACAGTCGTCTTTACCTCGACACTCGCTTCGATACCCATCCTGACCGTGTTGATCGCGCTGCTGCGATCCGGTCTGGTGCTGTGAAAAGGAATGACAGCGTCGTGATATACGATACGTCAACACCCGCGGAATCGGGAGACAGGAGTCGATCAGCCGAGTCAGCGATGGTAGTGAACAAAACAATTATTGTTCGAGCAAAAAAAGGATGCCACGTATGATAACGGAAAGAACAGGAGCCGTCCTGATCGCAGCCCTCCTAGTGCTGTCGTCGGTCGGAAGCGTCGCGACCGCCACGACGGCCGGGGGAACGGGTGACGGTATTGTTGCCGCATCTGACAGCAACGAGACGGAACTAAACGAAACCGTATCGAAGGCGGACGAAGCGTACGTGATGGAAGACGGATCAGTCGTGGTAGTGTACAACCACGACCAGCCGGATGATGCCGAGGAGATATCGGGCCACGCCAGGATGAACGTCTCCGACGGGGTCGCCGAATTCGTGATGAGCCAGGATGCCGAGACGGACGCGACGGGCAACCTGACGCTGTTGGCGACGCCGGACGAGATGACCGCCGACGGGGCGCTTGTCACTGATCGACCGGACGTCCTCACGGATCTCCGGTTCGAACTCGATAGTATCCAGAACAGGACCGTCAGCGAATCCGAGATGGCGCTGAACAGCACAGTCACGGTCCCAGAGGATTCGGACGCCGCATCGATCCCCCAGCTCCTGCAGGGAGCGCACACGAGGGGAACCATTACGACTGACGCGACGTCATTGACAGCCACCGGGTCCGCCGGCGTCCAACTACTCGTGTTGCCTGTCCCGGACCGATCGCACGAGATAGTCCTGACCGAAGACGACGGGAGCTACACACTCTCAGTCGACGAGTCGTACGTGCTTGAGGGTGAGAACGCAACCGATGGCTGGGAAACTCGCGAAGAAGCCAAAGCGACCCTCGAAGAGCAGTACTGTGAGGGCGTCAACACCACCGGCGTGACGTGTGAAGTCAGTCTGGACAGCTACGACCTCACCGAAGAGGGAGAAGACAGCCAGCGACTTAGCGTCGCGTACACGGTTACGGCTGAAGGGGTCGACGCGGTCGTCTCCGAGATGATCGTCGAAGGGCTGACCGGCCCCGAAACGAATACCACAGAGGCTGAGGCAACTGAACTGGCTGACCGGATAGAGAACGTCACGCTCTCGCGCATCGAAGCCGAGATGGTCGTCGGCGGTGGCCAGGCGAACGTCTCCTGGAACGTCAACATCGACGGCACGGACGACCTGACGCTCGCGTACGTCGATCTCCTCGAACAGTTCGAGCAGGCAGCAACCACCAGCCCACAGGCACCCGATACGGACCTCTCCGAGGGGTTGTTCGGTACCTCGACTATGATCGATCAGATCCGCGGGCAGACGGAAGCGAGGCGCGCCGCCGGGCTGGAGACGACCACTAGCTGGGAGTTCGCGCTCACGACCGATCCGACGCAGGGAACGATCAACCTGGACGGAACGGCGGCGTCCGAGACGACCAACTGGGCCGACTACGTGGCTGAACTCGACGACCGGGACATCAACATCACGGATAGCTCCCGGACGACTCTCGACGTCCGAACCGACGGTGATCGGATCGTTGCGGAGGGTTCCGCAAGCGTCGAGGACGAAGGGATGTTCGACCGCGCCTTGACGGAGTACGAACAGGCGGCCAACGAGTCCGAGGTCACACAGATGATCGAGGCGATCAGAGCAGCCGACTTCGAGCACGCCCGGTTAGATGCGAGCGTCGCTGATGGGACCGTCACTGTCGAGGGCGAAATCTCCGTCGGTGACGGACCGGCCCTCAGCGAGCAACTTCCCGAGCCGTTCTCGATGATGCGGGCAAGCGAGACTGACTTCGACGCAGGCTACACGGCCGTACTCATGGACAGCGACGTCGACAGCGAGGACGCCGTGCGAGAACTGTCGTTCGTCGGCGAGGAAACCGAAATCAAAATGCCGGGCGAATGGGACGCTGAAGAGCAGCCATTCAGCTCGCTGGTCTCGACCGGTGATACTGACGACGATACTGACGACGACGATACTGACGACGACGATACTGACGACGGTGAGACGACGACCGAACCCGGTACTGAGACCACCGACGAGGACGAGACCGAGCCCGGTACCGAGACCACCGAGGACACTGGTGACGGTGACGGACCCGGCTTCGGTATCGTGGCCGCACTGATCGCGGTGGCTGGCGGAGCCGCAATCGCAGGTAGACGACTCCGCGAATCCACGTAAGGTTCGCGATCGTCTCCGTCCGAATACAGTCAGCGATCTTGCTATTCTTTCGCGCGTCGATACCCCTCGAGGAGCGCAACGCCCGAGGACGTGCCGATCCGCTCAGCCCCCGCGTCGAGCATTGCCGATGCTTTCTCCCAGGTGTCGATCCCGCCGGACGCCTTGAGGGGCAGGTGCGTCGCCAGCAGTTCGACGTCCTCGGTGGTGGCACAGCCTTCCGAGAAGCCCGTTGCAGTCTTGAGGTAGTCAGCATCGGCCTCAGCGGCGAGTTCGGCAGCGCGGCGTTTCTCGCAATCGTCGAGCAGGGGCGCTTCGACGATGACTGTCACCGGAACGGTCGTGGCGGCGACGACCTCTTCGATATCCTGCCGGAACGCCTCGTCGTCGCCGGCCTGCAGGTAACCGAGATTCGCGACCACGTCCAGTTCGTCGGCCCCCTGCTCGACGAGCGTCACGGCCTCGGTTGATTTCGTCTCCGTAGTGTGCTGTCCGTGGGGGAAACCGACGACCGTCGAGATCGAAACGACGGGTGCGTACTCGCTGGCCATCGACACGAAACAGGGTGGGACACAGGCCCGCATCCCCTCCTTGAGCGCCACGTCCAGCGTTCCAGTGACGTCCGCTGTCGTCGTCATCGGACCCAGTACCGTGTGTTCGATCCGTGCCGCGACCGCAGCCTCGTCCATAACTGGGACGTGGACGGGAGAAGCCATAGTGGTTGTCGTGGCCACAGACCGCGGATGCCGTCGCGGACGTTCCAGACGGATCGGTATCCTTTCTACAGTCGCGGCCGGCGGGACAACTATGCCACTCCTCCCGAGCGGGCTCGTCGTACCGCCGCTACCGTATCTCATCGGACTGGGGATCGCGACTGCGACGGTGGCCGTGTTCCTGGTCTCGCTCGAACCACGCATCGAACAACGGCACGTCCTGGCGTTCACGCCGTGGATGGCCGTCGGCGCGGGCGCACACGGCCTCCACCAGGTCGAAGCGGCAATCGACGTGTATCCGGACTGGGCGGAACCGCTCGTCGCCGCGCCGGCGATCTACGTGACGACGTTCATTGCG
>JAZKRQ010000179.1:0-4434 GCA_036628575.1 Halapricum sp. | reverse complement strand
GGCCAACAGTCGTCTCGGCGGACGGGCAACAGTCAGCTTGCCCTGAAGTCTGGAACGGTGACGCCGAGCGGCGGATTTACCGCCCACCCGGACGGGTTCGAGGCCGAGTTCACGGACAAGCCCCACCCTCAACGAGCGAAGTCGTCAGACTGAGCGAAGTAGGGTGGGGTAGTTGACCTACTTCGTATAGGCGTCCTCGAGGTACTCGCGAGCCATGCGGCGGGTGTGGTAGTACGGGCCGTTGAACGCCATCGTGTTCCGCATGACGTCGATCCAGTGGTCGCGGTCCTCGTAGTAGGTCGGTACGACAGTGTTCTCTAGCTGGTCGTAGAGGTCCATCGCGTCCTGACGGTCCTCGTCTTCGGCCGCAGTCTCGTCCGGTTCGCTCTCCTCGGGTTCGGGGCCGATCTTCCAGCCGGTCTCGTCCTCGATGTGGCCCTCGACCCACCAGCCGTCGAGCGTGCCAAGTTGGGGGATGCCGTTGTAGGCGGCCTTCATGCCGGACGTACCACAGGCTTCCAGCGGCCGCCGAGGGTTGTTGAGCCAGACGTCGACGCCGGAGGTCAGCTTCGCGCCGACCTCCATGTCGTAGTCCTCGACGTACTGGACGTCGATCGCGTCGTTGAGTTCCCAGGCGTTGTGGAAGATGTCCCTGATGTTGCCGGCGCCGTCCTCGTCGCCGGGGAAGGCCTTGCCTGCGAAGACGAGCTGGAACTCGCCGACGTTCTCGGCGATGTGTCGCAGCCGTTCGTGGTTATAGAAGATCAGGTCAGCGCGCTTGTAGGCGGTCGCGCGTCGGGCGAACCCGATGGTGAGCTTCTCGGGATCGAGATCCGAGCCCTCTCGCTCGTTGATGAACTCGATCGTATCACGCTTTTCCTCCATGTGGGCCTCCCAGATCTCGTCGTCCGGGATGACCGACGCGTGCTTGAGCTTGTAAGGGTTCTCCCGCCAGCCCTCGACGTACTCGTCGTACAGATCGACGAACGCGTCGCCGACCCAGAAGGGTACGTGGACGCCATTCGTGATGGCGTCGATCTCGTACCCGGGGAACATGTTCTGGGAGACCTCCTGATGCTTCTTCGCGACGCTGTTGGCGTACCGCGAGAGGTTCAACGCGAGAAGCGTCATGTGCAGGTCCTGTTCGCGACTGTACTCCTTGAGGACGTCCTGCGGGACGAACTCCCCGAGGACTTCGTTGACGAGGCCCCAGTCGAACTGGTCGTGGCCAGCCTCGACCGGCGTGTGGGTCGTGAAGACCGTCTGCTCGCGGACCGCATCAGGGTCCATGTCGTTGCGCTTGAGCAGTTCCAGCGTCAGGAGGGCGGCGTGGCCCTCGTTCATATGGTAGGTGTCGACCTCGTAGCCGAGTTCGTCGAGGATCCGCGTCCCGCCGATCCCGAGGATGATCTCCTGTGCCAGCTGGACGTCCTCGCCGTAGCCGGGGCTGTACAGCCGCTGGGTATACTCCCGGGCGTCCGGGTCGTTGCTTTCGACGTTCGTGTCCAAGTAGATGATCGGGACCGTCTCGCCGCTCTTCTCCGAAACGACGTCGTACTGCCAGGCCGTGACCGTCACGTCGCGCCCGTAGATTGGGACTGTCACCTCGACATCGAGTTTCTCACAGTACTCCTCGACCGGCCAGGGCTCCTCCTCGCTGATCTGAGTCCCGTCTTCTTCCAGCGTTTGCTTGCAGTATCCCTCCTCGTTGAGTTGGGAGACGCAAACCGCCGGGAGACCCATGTCCGCGAAGGACCGGATCGTGTCGCCCGCCAGGACCCCGAGTCCGCCGCTGTAGGTCTTGACGTCGTTTTCGATCCCGATTTCCATCGTATAGTACGCGATTCGTCCGTCTAGGTTCTCCGAGACCATGTGCTCCACCTCTCTTGAGGGCTTGCGTATCTCTACCTAAAACTGTTGTTGTTTTATTTCAACAATACTAGTCCGGTAGTTTCACGCCGTCTACTGCCGAGAATCGGACAATATCGTCGGAGGAAAACGGCCTTTATTATAGGTTGCTTGATAATTCCACACACACGCTACCACAGCCAGTGAATCGAGATTTCCGGGCCAAAACGCTCATTGACTAGTTTATAATATTTATTCAAATCTATGGGGATGCGATGCAAAACGATGTCGGAACATTGATTGACGGTCCGGTCGCTGATATTCACATATGCACCACCCAGGCCCGCCCAGGTTCATGGCAGTTGGAGAGACGCAGGAATTAGCCCCGCGGGACCCCGATCCGGACGCGATCTACGCGTGGAGCGTCGCGGACGCGCCCGAGGGGAGCGCCGTCTCCGTCGGCGACGAGGCAGTCGAATACATCACGCCCGACGAAACGGGCATCTATACCGTCGAGCTGGAAGCGCCGGACGGGAACCACGAACTGACTATCCGCGTTTTCCCGAGTGAGAAATCGGTCAGTCACCAGCCCGGGCAGAGCGGCTACAGTGGCGGCAGCGGTATGTCGGGCGTCTCAGGTATGTCGGGCGTCTCCGGCCGAAGCGGCAGCGGCAGCGGTGTCGGTTCCGGCCTCCGCCGGGACATCGGTGAGCGAGGTCGTCCCCGGATCAGTCTCACGGGAGAGGCGGTCGACGATGAAGTCGTCGTCACGGCTCACCCGAAGACCGCGCCCGGTGCGCCCGACGAAGACCTCGGCGTCGAGTTCTTCGTCGACGATCGAGACGATCTCGACGAGTACGAGATCGACGGCTACGAGTTCCGCGCGCCCCTCGACGCAGTCGAAGAACCCGTCCGGGTCCACGGCGTCGCGATCGGCCACCAGTACAGCGTACCGGATACAGTCACTGTTCACCCCGACGGCGGCGTCGAGCGGCTGAACGCCCCGCCGGAGTGGACCGACGAGATGTCGGTCTACGAGCTGTACGTCCGCGGGTTCGTCGAGCCCGAGGACGACCAGTCGATCCTCGAAGCGATCACCGACCGACTGGACTACATCCAGGACCTCGGTCTGAACACGCTGTGGTTTACCCCCGTCCTGCAGAACGACGACTTCGATCACGGCTACAACATCACGGACTTCTACTCGATCGCCGACGACCTCGGCGGTGGGGAGGACTTCGAGAAGCTCGTCGAGGAAGCCCACGAACGGGACATGAATGTTCTGTTCGACCTCGTACTCAACCACTCCGCGCGTGACCACGAGTTCTACC
Organism: Halapricum sp.; assembly: GCA_036628575.1. Lineage (GTDB taxonomy): Archaea > Halobacteriota > Halobacteria > Halobacteriales > Haloarculaceae > Halapricum. Next base: position 1,255 of record JAZKRQ010000179.1, on the reverse strand, counting down.
AGCGCGCCGAGGAGGGCGATCCGGAGTACCGCGACTGGTACGACTGGCAGGATGAGGAAAACGACGTCCCCGATACGTACTTCGACTGGCCGTACATCGCGAACTTCAACTACGACAACCTGAAGGTGCGCCGACACCTCCTCGATGCGGTCGAGAAGTGGGCTGAGTACGTCGATGGCTTCCGCTGTGACATGGCGTGGGCAGTCCCACGTCCCTTCTGGCAGGAGATCCGCGACCTCACGAAATCGAAGGACAGCGAGTTCCTCCTGATGGACGAGACGATCCCATACGTCGCGGACTTCCACAATCTCTGTTTCGACGTCCATTTCGACGCCGGGCTGTACTTCGACCTGCTCCAGATCGGCCAGGGCAACGAGCCCGCCGATCAGATCTTCGACTCCATCGACAACCGCTATCAGATCGGCTTCCCCGATCACGCCGGCTTCCTGACGTACATCGAGAACCACGACGAGGCGCGCTACATCGAGCAGGCCGGCGAGGGTGCCGTCCGTGCGGCCGCGACGGCAGCGTTCACTGTCCCCGGCATCCCGATGATCTACGCTGGCCAGGAGATCGGCGAACACCAGCGCCGTGGACACATCCACTGGGAGTACACCAACGAGGACCTCCGGGAGTTCCACCGCGAGTTGACCAGCACCTGGGAGGAGATCGACGCGCTCAAAGTCGACGCCGACTTCGAGGCCGTCGACTACCAGAGTCACAACGACGCCGTAACCGCCTTCGCTCGCGACGGCGATGACGGCCGCTACGTCGTCGTGTTGAACTTCTCGGACGAATCTGAAGTCGTCGGCCTCGACGAGTCCGTCGAAGCGATCGACCAGATCACCGGTGAGAACGTCGCCGCGGAAAACGGCGTCACCGTAGAGGACGCTGTCGTCCTGCCCACCGAGTAACGCCGTCGTCCTGCCCGCTGGGTAACGCCGTCGCTTTTCAACCCACGATATTTCGTCGATCCGTGTCCGTCCCGTCCGTTCGTGACATAGCCAGAGTAGCGGTGTCGTGCGCAGAATTGCCAGGCGGATGCCAGGGGCGTGACGACGAGGCTGTTGAGGCGGGTCCGTTGCAGTGTCGAAATCGTCGTCGTTTGCAGTCCGTTCAAAAATTGTGTTCGTATCGGTACGACAACCGGATCAGGGGGTAGTTCACGGCGTGATGACGGCGCGGCCGTCGATTTCGCGATGTTCGAGTTTCTCCGCGACCGTGTTGACCTCTTCAAGATCGTACCGACTGGTGT
>JAZKRQ010000178.1:0-4463 GCA_036628575.1 Halapricum sp. | reverse complement strand
GCGCCGCGTATGCTCGATTCTCAGGGCAATTCAAACTCGATCGCAGCTCCCTGCCCGAAGCCGACGCATTCTGTCGCCAGCCCGAGTTCGGCGTCTCGTTCGTGCATCTCGTGGATCAGCGTCACCGGCAGCCGCGCTCCCGTAGCACCTAGGGGATGGCCGATAGCGATCGCGCCGCCGTTGACGTTGAAGATCTCATCGTCGAACCCGAGTTCACGCTGGCAGTAAAGCGTCTGTGAGGCAAAGGCCTCGTTCAACTCCACCAGATCGTAATCGTCTACATCTCGGCCGGTGCGTTCACACAGTTTCCGCACGGCGGGCACCGGGCCGATACCCATCACCGTCGGGTCCACGCCAGCGACCATGTGATCGCCCACTTCTGCCAGAATGTCAAGGTCGTGCTCCTCGGCGAAGGCCTTCGAGGTGAGCATCACACCGGCCGCCCCATCAGAGACCTGTGAGGCGTTGCCCGGCGTGACCGTCCCGTCAGATTTGAAGACCGTGGGCAACCCAGCCATCGTCTCCAAGTCCGTGTCCCGGCGGATCCCCTCGTCCTCCTCGACCAGTCCCTCCCCGGTTTCTATGGAGACGAGTTCGTCGTCGAGTCGACCGGAGTCGGTGGCCTCGGCCGCTCGCTGGTGGCTCCGGAGAGCGTACTCGTCCTGGGCCTCTCTGCTGACGTCGTACTTCTCGGCGACCTTCTCGGCGGTCATTCCCATCTGGAGTTCCCCGATATTGTACAACTGGGCCAGCCGCGGGTGGACGTTGTGTGTGTTCTCGCCCATCTTCACCCGTGACATCGACTCCGACCCGCCTGCAATGACGACGTCACGCTGGCCGGCTGCGATGGCGTCCGCACCGCGCATGATCGCCTCCGCCGAGGAGGCACACCACCTGTTGAGCGTCGAAGCCGGGACGGACTCCCCCAGATCCGACAGGAGCGCGATCACGCGAGCGACGTTGTTGCCCTGCTCGTCGCGCTGCTGGGCACAGCCCCACAGCAGGTCGTCCACGTCCTCGCCGTCCAGCCCCGTGTTCGAGAGCATCTCGTTAATCAGCGGCACTGAGAGATCCTCGCTACGGACATCCTCGTAGACGCCGTCCTCTTTGCCCTGCGGGGTTCGAACCGCCTGCACGACGACCGGTGTCTGATCTGCCATGATTATCCACACATGTACCGCCTTGTTAACGGTTGTTCAACTGGCAGTCCGTTTCTCAGCGATGAATCGGGGCCGACTCGCTTCGGGTGACTTATGAGCACGGCGATACAAACTTGCGGGGAATGAGCAACGCGGAACGCGACGTCGTCGAGTTTATGCTGACGGCGATGGTCTACACGGAGAACCGCGATCTGGATGCCGACGATCTCCCGCCGGCCTATCGGTCAGTGTTCTGGTCCGAAGGAGCGATCGAGCGGCCGCTCACACCGACCGTCGGGACCGCGCGGGAGGCGACCGGCATCGAGCACCCCTGGAAGGCGATCTCGGGACTGATGTTCACCGACCACGACGAGTTCGACGGCTCGCTGTCGTTCACCGAACGCGGAATGGCCGAGGAGTGGTTCCTCGACCGAGTCGAGGCCGACGACCTGACGGACAACCCCGTGCTGGCCAGCGAGTTCGAGGACGAGTTCGAGGGACTGAGCTACGAGGAGGCCCGGGAGAACAACCGCCCGATCCGGGCCGACCGCGTCTGGATCGACTCGATGTTAGAGGAGTACTTCGCCGACGAGGAAGAGGAAGAGATGCTCGATCTGGTCGACGTTCGGTCCCCCGAGGAGGTGGAGATGCGGATGGACGATCTGGTCCTCACGAGCGATCAGGAGGCCGAGATCAAAAAGCTCGTCAAGGCGATCGAACACCGGGATTACCTCGCCCGGATCGGCCTCCGGGAGATCGGGAAGCTGCTGTTCGTCGGCCCGCCGGGCACCGGCAAGACGAGCGTCGCGCGAGCGCTGGCCCACGACCTGGATCTGCCGTTCGTCGAGGTCAAGCTCTCGATGATTACCTCGCAGTACCTCGGAGAGACGGCCAAGAACGTCGAGAAGGTCTTCGAGGTGGCCAAGCGGCTCTCGCCGTGTATCCTCTTCATGGACGAGTTCGACTTCGTCGCCAAGACACGAGCTAGCGACGAGCACGCCGCGATCAAACGCGCCGTGAACACACTGCTGAAATCGATCGACGAAGTGAGCCTGATCGACGACGAGGTGTTGCTCATCGGGGCGACCAACCACCCCGATCAGCTGGACGCCGCCGCGTGGCGGCGGTTCGACGAGATCGTCAACTTCCCCAAGCCCGACTCGGGGATGCGTGCGGACATCCTCCGCGTAGTCACTCGTGAGATGGATATCGTCGACTTCGACCCCGAACAGCTCGCGGAGATGACCGAAGGGTTGACCGGCAGCGACCTCCGGCTGGTCCTCCGTGAGGCGGTGCTTGACGCCCTGACCGAGGAGCGGACCACCCTGACACAGCAAGACCTGGAGGACGCCATCGCCAACTTCGAGGAGCGCGATAACCTCAAGAATCTTGATATGATCGAAGGCGATCACGACGCGCTCGTGGCTGGCGGGGCGCCCGGCGGCGAGAGTCACGACCACTGACCGTCGGGGCCGCGGGGGATTGAAGGCCGACCGACCCCTGAGTCCAGCCGATGGAAGTCACGCTGCTGGGAACGGGCGACACGACCGGGACCCCTACTGTAGGCTGTGACTGTGATACCTGCGAGCGAGCACGCTCGCTGGGGATCGAGCGGACCCGCTTTTCCGTCCACGTTCGTTCTGCTGCGGGGGGCACGCTACTCGTCGACTTCAGCCCGGACTTCCGCTATCAGTTCCTTCGAGAGGGGATGGACGCCCCCGACGCTGCGATCGTCACGCACGTCCACTTCGACCACCTCGACGGGCTGGGCAACGTCTACCGGCTCACTCGCGACCTCCCGGTCTACGCCGCCGACGAAACCGATCCCGAAATCGGCGAGACCGTCGCCGAGACCGTCCGGCGGCGATACGACTACCTCGAGGCCGTCGACGTCCGACCGACGTCGCCGTTCGAGCCTTTCGAGACCGCGGGACTGGAGGTGACGTTCGTACCGGTCGATCACCCGCCGCTGGTCTGTTACGGACTCCTAATCGAGGACCCAGCGACCGGTGGGCGGCTCGCGCTATCGGGCGATACCAGCTACGAGATTCCCGAGCGTTCCCGCGATGTACTCACCGGAGCTGACCTGCTGCTCGCCGACGGTATCGTCCCCGCCGAAAACTGTGAGTATCACCCGATGGGCGGCCGCCACCACGACGAGGCCGGCGTCCCGCGAACGTTCGGCGACAAGCACATGACCATCGAAGGTGCGCGAGACATGTGCGACCGGCTCGACGCGGACGACTACCGGCTGGTCCACCTCTCTCATTACATCCCTGCCGAGAGAGCCTTCGACGAAGACATGGCAGTCGACGGGGAGCAGTTCGAACTCTGATACTACTGGCTGTAATCAAGTGAAGAATTTCGCCACGCTGGGGTGGCCAATATTTCCACGAAGTTACAGCCGGCAGTATGAGCAAAGTGGCTAGCCGAACCGATCGAGCCCGGCCTGGCGTCGCTGGTGGCCAGCCGGATCGCGGACCCAGGCGCTGTTTGCGGCCCGTTCTTCGTCCGGATCGAACATCGGTGGATCAGCCGGTTCGTAGCCCGGACAGTCCGGACCACACTCGACGGCTGGCTCGACGATCCGATCGTAGTGGGCACAGTACGGAACGGCCGCATCTCTGGAGTCGGCGGCAGGGTCGCAGTTGACACACTCCGGCAGCGTTTCGGGCCGCCAACCCTTGCCGTAGGCCCGCTCGGCTAACCGACGGCGGGCCCGTCGTTTCTCTTCCGCCGAGACGGGCTCGATATCGATCCGACCGGCGAATTCGTCGACAATCTCGACGCTGCCACCGTCGGTATCCAGCGGCGTCGGCTCCCGGACCACCTCACGCTCACCGGTATCGGGATCGAACCGCCAGACACCGACCTCTTCCGGGATGCGATTGAGGTGTGCGCCGGTGACGTAAGAGGCCGTCGCCAAAACGACCTCATCGAACAGCGATAGAGCGAGGTCCCGACGGAGCTGAGAGTAGAGATCGCCGGGCCGATCGAGGTCGGGCTTGTTCTCGATGCCGACTAGCCGGTCGAACCATCCATCGGGGTAGCGGGCAGTCTGGCGGACGTGGAGGCGATCGTTCCGACGCTCGCGTTCGAAAAAGCCGACATCGACCGCGTGCTCGACGATCGATCGGGCGCGATCGGGCCGGATGTCCCCGAATACGTGCCGCCAGTCTCGTGCCTGGCCGACACCCACGTCCGCTTCGATCGCCCGGTCCGGGATCGTCCGATCGGTGATCGCGGCCCTGTCTACGAAAGCGGGACCAGGTTCGACAACCACGGTGTCGGCGATCCGCCGGCCGTGGACGTGCGCCCCGAGCT
>JAZKRQ010000177.1:0-4480 GCA_036628575.1 Halapricum sp. | reverse complement strand
GTATGCACACCCACATCGTGCCGGTCGGGTTCGACTACGACCGGTTGATCGCGCCGCTGGTGCGCGAGCAACTCGACGTGGACCGCGCGATACTCCTAGAGGGGGCGGTCGGCAGCGAGGCCAACGTCGAGTACTCCCAGCAACTTGCGGCCCAGTTGGAGACGGACTTCCAGAACCTGCTGGGGGCAAAGACCGAACGCATCGCCCTCGAAGACGTCTACGACTATGACGCGGCCTTCGAGCAGGCGTTCGCGTTGATCAACACCGAACTGGACCGTGGCGAGGACGCGGAGGTATGGGTCAACATCTCTGCGATGCCGCGGCCAGTGTCCTTTGCCTTCGCGACGGCGGCCCACTCGATCATGGTCGAGCGAGAGGGCGATCGCGACCGTCTCCACACCTACTACACGGCCCCTGAGAAGTACCTCGAAACCGAACTGGCCGAGGAACTCCGGGAAGGGATCGATCTGCTGTCGGATCTGCAGCGGGAAATCGAAGACGACCGTATCGACGTGTGGCTCGACAGTGCCCGGTCGCTGCTCGCTGAGTTTGACGAGCGCGGCACGACAATCGGTGCCCAGGAAATCGACGGCTCCTACGTCGTCGAACTCCCTGTCGCGTCGTTCTCGAACGTCAAACCCTTCGAGGAGGTTATCCTGTTCACGCTGGGCGAACACGGTGAATTCGAATCGGTCTCCGAACTGGCCCAGGAACTGGCCCGGGAACTCGGCGAGGAGTACACCGACAGCTTCCGCTCGAAGGTGCTTTACAATGTCGACCGGCTGGGTCCCGGCGGCAAAGGCTACATCGAACAGGAGTCACAGGGAAAGTCCTATCGCACCCGACTCTCCCGGATCGGGGAACTGTGGGTCCGGTCGCATTCGGACGAGGACCACGGCCTCTCCGCGTAGGTGAGTACCAATCGCGACTGTTGGACGTCGGTTCCGTTTCGATCGTGCGTCGAATCCGCATCGTTCTGCCGATTTCGAGCGATCGAACTGATGAACAGCCACTGTCTGTCGCCCGACAGTGTACGCCAGCGTCTTGAGACGTGCCGGCGTCGCTACCTCGAAGTCACTCAAGCGTATCGAACGGAGAGGGGAGGCGCAGATCGGCGAACTGATCGAGGTGCTGGACGTTCGTAATCACCTCGACATCTTCGGTAACGGGGACGCCGACGCAGGTGAGACGGGCGTTGAGGGTATTCACCTGTTCGTCCGAGAGGACGTTGTTGCCCGGCATGGCGATGTCGCCCGATCTGACCATTACGGCGCAGTTGGCACACGCGCCGCCGCGGCAGGCGTAGGGCCACTCGAACCCCCGTTTCTCGGCACCCTCCAGGATAGTCTCGCCGGGTTCGACCACGATCCGACCGTGCTCCTCGGGCGACAGATCGGCATCGCCGGCCTTCTCGAAGAGGTTCTCGTCATCGACTGACCAGCCGTCGTGTGCGTCGATCGCCTCGTAATCGAGAAACGTGACGCGAGATCTGGTCCGTTGGAGCTGCGGTGCCGACTGACGCCGGCTATATCGTCCGAGTACGTCCACGGCGTCCTCGACCGGTTCCGACGCCAGATCGCGCAGCCAGTTGCGGATCGTCGTCGAGGAGACGCCGTACTCGTCAGCGAGCGACTCGATATCGATCCCCTCCGACTCCGCGATCGCGCTCGCGATCGGTTCTTCTTCCAGCCGCTCGAACCACGCACGTATTTCCTCAGGTGAGCGGTCGTACCAGTCGGCGAGTTCCCGAACTGTGATCCCCTGCTTCCGTGCAATAGCCAGCATCAACCGCTCCGCCGACTCCTTGCGCTCGACGTGCTCCAACCACTGCTGGAGATCCGTCAGGTCTACCGCTTCGATATCCGCCATAATTGTTCGTTTTGTTTTCGGGCAGTAAAGCGACCAGTGTTTTCTCAGAGTTTGGGGAAAAGTGACATGGAATGCAAAGTATCGGGGCGATAACGCCTCTTCCTGGCGCGAGGAAGGCAAGCGGTACCGATCTCCGGGATCAACACTGTCGGAACGCGACAATTTGTCCCCAGTAGTATTTCAATTCTATACAATATACCCTCTGTTAGACATCAATATTTGTGAACAAACGTCACGGCTCCTTCCCCATATTTACCCGTACTGGGAGCACTTTAGTCCAGCCATTGCTCTGCAGACCGAGAGATTTAACCGTATATGGAATTGTATTATACATACAATGATAGACGTAGCGATCATCGGAGGCGGTCCGGCAGGATCGAGCGCAGCAGTGTATACGGCTCGCGCGGATCAGGAGACGATCATCTTCGATAAGGGCGATGGAACGACCGAGAACGTCGATTACATGGAGAACGTCTACGGGTTCCCGGACGGCGCGACAGGTCCGGAACTGGTCGAGGTCGGTCAGGAGCAGGCCACGAAGTTCGGCGCGGAGATCGTCGAAGAAGAGGTCGTCCGTGTCGCCGAGGAGAACGATGGCTACCTGATCGAGACCGAGGCCGACGAGTACAAGGCTCAGGGGATCATCCTCGCGACGGGCGCGTCCTACGAGTCGCCAGCGATCCCCCACGTCGACGACTACGAGGGCAAGGGCGTCTCCTACTGTGTCGAGTGTGACGCGTTCTTCTACAAGGACTCTCCGGTCGCTATCGTCGGCGCGGGCAACTACGCCGCCAAGGAAGCGATGATGATGCTCGACTACACCGACGACATCCGCGTGCTGACCAACGGCAACGACCTGGAGATGGACGAGGCGCTGCAGGAGCAGCTCCAGGAAGCGGGCATCGAGATCATTACCGAGCCAGTCGACCACATCGTCGGCGACGAGATGGTCGAGGGTGTCGAACTCGACGACGGCGACGTCATCGAGATCGAAGGGCTGTTCGTTGCACTCGGCGCGGCCGGCGGGGCGGACATCGCAGACATGCTCGGCATCCCGAGAGACGGCTCGTATCTCGACGTCGACGAGGATCAGTACACCGGTGTCGAGAACGTCTACGCCGCGGGCGATCTCACTGGTGGCCAGCGCCAGGTCAACGTCTCCATCGGCGAGGGTACCACCGCCGCGATCAATCTGCTGGAAGACTTCCGCGGTGGCGAGTACGTCGACTACAAGAAGATCGAGGCCTAACTTTTCTCACGGTATCGCGTCTCCGAGGACGCTCCTGTATCTGCCGACGAGTTCTCGAACGACGAGTCGGTCACGCGGATCGAGCCCGAGGCCGACGAGCGCGAGTAGATAGCCAGACAGCCCGGCGACCGTTCCGATCCCGACGGCCGCGAGTCCGTCGAGCGCCGTCCGGACGGCCAGCATAGCCCCAATCATCACGAGACCGGCGGCCAGCGGCTTGACGAACGTACGATCGAAGGGGAACAGCCCCTCGAACCGCCGGAGGAGCAATACCTGCAGACCGTTCTGGACGGAGATTGCGAGCGAAGTGCCGAGTGCCGCACCGACGAGCCCGTACCGGATGATAAATGCGTAGGTCAGCGCGACGTTGAGTACGGCCAGCAGCCAGTCCAAGACCATCCGGGCGTACTGGTGATCGGTCATCATCAGCAGCCAGCCGGTCGCGCCGACGGCGCTCCCGACGAAGACCCCGCCCAGGTACACGACCAGCGGAAGGTATCCCCGGGTGTAGGTCCGACCGAAGACAGCGAGCAACTCACCGCCGTAGACGCCCAGTACCGCGAGAAAGGGCAGCACCGTCGTGATGATAAGCCGTGTCACCGAGGAGTAAACCGCGTTCAGCGTATCCATCCGGTCGTCAGCGTACAGGTCCGACGCCACGGGCGGCAACAGCTGATTGAACGACAACAGCGGGATCCACGCGATCGCGACCAGGACGAGCACAACGTTGTACACCCCGGCGGCGACGGCCGTCAGCAGCGCGCCGACCAAAAGGAGGTCGATCCGGTTCTGGAACACCTTCCCGAGGCTGCTCATCGCGACCGGCCCCGCGTGATTGTAGAAGGCTCGCACCTCGCTACGGACCCTGCGGATCCGGGGAACGATCCCGGTCGAGCGGACCGAGACTGGCAGGGCGACGACGACCAGCGCGAGCGTCCAGGCGACGATCGCACCGGCGACGCCGACGGTGGAGTAGCCCAGCGCTAGTGCCGTGAGCGCACCTGCGAGCCGAACCCCCGGGCGGAGCAGTTTGTTGAACAACACCTCTCCCCGGGCGGATCCGATCGCGCGGAAGACTGCGGCGGTGATCATCACCAGTCCGACGAGTCCGACGAGGACGCCGAACAACCGCATCGTGGGCGGGAACGACGACTCGGATACGGTGAGATCGTTGATACGGGGAGCGAGCAGCCAGACACCGAGCGCGATGAGCGTCCCGAAGCCGATCGTCGTCGCATAGGCCAACCCGGCCACGCTCGATCGCCTTGCCGAATCATCGGCGGCCGGCAAGAACCGCTGAAGTGCGGGCACGCTCCCGAAGGTCACCAGGCGGATCAACACCTGCGAAATCCGCCAGGCGAG
>JAZKRQ010000176.1:0-4489 GCA_036628575.1 Halapricum sp. | reverse complement strand
CGTTTCTTGAGGACGATCGGGCCGTCAGCGCGGCCGTCGCGCTGCGTGACGGCGATGTCATAGAAGAGGCGACCGCCGTCGCTGAGACAGAGATACCCTACGTCCCCGGGCTGCTCAGCTTCCGGGAAGGCAACGCAATCCTCACGGCCCTCGACGCACTTTCGATGACGCCTGACCTCATCGTCGTGGACGGCAGCGGCCGCATCCACTTCCGGCAGGCCGGGCTGGCAACGCACATCGGTGTCACACTCGATCTTCCAACTGTCGGCGTCGCGAAGAACCTCCTCTGTGGAACCCCTCGGGAGCCAATCCCCGACCGGCTACCAGAAGGATCGCGGATCGCCATCGAAGCCGACGCCGACGTGACCGCCCCTGAGGGCACCGTCATCGGCTACGCTTTTCAGAGCCGCCAGTACGGGTCCGGATCGACGAGCATCAATCCGCTGTACGTCAGCCCTGGCCATCGGATCAGTGCCGAGACGGCCGTCGATCTCGTCGAGCGGACTTGCGGCGGTTACAAGCTCCCCGAGCCGACCCGACTGGCCGACGCCCTCGCCGACGGGGCGAAAGACGACTTCGAATGATAGTGATTTCTGTAGATCTGTTCCACATCGACCGCACGCAGCCGTGCGGTCGTAGCGGTAAATCGCTACAGTAATCACTATGACAGCCGCGCGGGTGCGGATCCGATCGCCCGACAGCGTGCACCCGAACCGAAGGAACTTACGACCACCGCGACGATTACCCAAGTGATGAACAAGCGCGGGCACGTGCTGAACGCTATCCTGTTGAGCCTCGGGATCGGCTATCTCGTCGAGCCGGCTGGCGACCTCTCGACGTTCCGGACGATCGCCGAAGTGTCCGTCCCGATCGTGCTTGGGGCCCTGTTCCCGGACGTTGACACTGCCTTCGGCAAGCACCGTAAGACTCTGCACAACCTCCTGGTGTTGGGCGTCGTGATCGCCTACCCCGTCTACTTCTCGAACCTGCAGTACGTCTGGGTCGGCGTGATCACCCACTACGTGCTGGACGTCCTGGGGACTACTCGGGGGATCGCGCTGTTCTATCCGCTGTGGGACGAGGAGTTTAGCCTCCCGATAGGCGTTCCTGTCAGCAGCAAGTACGCGACGCCGATGATGCTCGCAGTGACGGCCTTCGAACTCGTGGTTGCGGCCGGATTCATCTACGTGCTGCCGGCGTCTATCCAGCAACAGGGGCTGCAGATGGTCGGCCTCTAGACGACCCGGACGTCGTCGAAGCGACCGCCATAGGCCACGTGTCCGGGGTGAGTCGACTCCATCCCCGAGAGAACGATCCGATCGAACTTCTTCCAGGTATTCTCGTAGCCGAGATGGGAGAACTCCGCGAGACGGCGTAGCCGGTGGGTGACTCCGCGACGATGCAAGAGCTGCCGCGGCACGCCTTCCTCGATGGCTGCCACGAGCGATTCCTGACTCTGGATCTCCGTCTCGAAGGTCGTCCAGACCTCACCAACTGTCCCCGGGAGATGCGCATACGATGATGCGAACGCCGGGAAATCCAGCTCGTCCGCGAGTTTCTGTGCCCGTCGGTTGTGCCAGGGCAGGTGTTTGGGGTTATAGGCCTCGACCGCGTCGAGCATATCGCGGTACTCGCGGATCTGATCTCTGCCGAGGCTCACCGTCAGAAACGTTGGGTGCGGGACGAGCACGGTCGCGTCCTGTCGACGCAGTTCGGCCATCGCCCCCTCCAGCGTGATGAAATCCGGGATCGGATCAGTCAGTCCCAGCGCCAGGACGTGTCGCCGGTCGTGCCACGGTCCCGTGAAAATCTCCCGGGCCGGGACGACTGTCAACTCGTCGTCGCTGAACTGTTCGGCCCGCCGCTGGACTGTCGGCCAACGGGTGAAATGCGGCGCGTAGACCAGCACGTCCAGCCCCCGGGCTTTCGCCCGCTCGCATACGTCCTCGTCGAGCACCTTCACGTGGAGGTCGACCCGCGTGCCCTCGCTGTCTGTCACTCTCTTTCCTTCCTTCGGGCGATAGTTAGAGGTTCTGATCCGGGCCGGGGGGTTTTATAATGCTCTCACTGCCTACGTTGTTGTATGACCAGCTGGGAATGCGCGATCGAGGGCGACAGCCGGACCTTCGACCGCGTCGAGGACCTGATCGTCCACCAGGCGACCGACCACCAGCGCGTCGAGTGCAAGGTCTGTGGGACGGTCCTGCCGGACGGGTATTTCGCCATCCGACACGCCTTCGAGGAACACAGTCGCGCCGAGTACGTCCGCGCCTACGACGCCACCGCCAAGGAAGTCCGCGCCCGGGAGAGCGTCAAGGACGTCATCGAGACCGAGGCCGACCTCCGGGAAGTCGTCGACCGGCTGGAAGGCGGGTCCGGCTCCTTCTAATACAGCCGGCTGTAACTTCGTGGAAATATTCGCCACCCGGCGTGGCGAAATTCTGCACGTGATTACAGCCGGCAGTATAACTCCCGATCCAGCTCCGACTGATAGTGATTACTGTAACGATTTACCGGTGCGACCCCACGACTCCGTGCGGTCGACCCGGAACAGACTTACAGTAATCACTATGAAAATACAGGCCGAATACTGTTCGGACGCCACGAGCAGCTATCTCAGCGTTCTTCGCTGTCCAGCACGCGGATCTGGTCCCCGCGAACGGTGACCGGAATCGGGACGGTCGCCTCGTACAGTTCGACGGTGACCTGGTCTTTGCCCTCGTCGATTCGCTGGACTTGGGCCTTCTCGCCCTTGAACGGGCCGGCGATCAGTTCGACGATGTCGCCCTCGGCGATTCCCTCGACGTCAGGTTTGGGCGAGAGGAAGTGCTCGACCTCCGTGATCGAGGACTCGCCCTGGACGACGCCGTTGGCGTGGGGGATCTCGTCGAGAATCCGCTCGAACACCGAGGCGTCGTCGGCCTCGACCATCACGTAGCTCGTCAGCGAATCGGGCGCGAGCGCTGCGTGGATCGAGTCCTCCTCACGAGTGATGATCATGTCCGCGACGGTGCGTTCCTGGCTGGCCGTCGTCTTTACTGCGTATATCCCCATCAGGGACCACCCGGAACGAACGACATGAAGCCGAATATGAGAAACCCGAGCAGCCCGACCAGCAGGATACCGGCACCGGCAATCTTCGCGATCTGGGAGAACTCCTCCCACGACGGCGTACTCGCCAGTTTGAGTACGCGGATGTATGATGAGAGTTCAGTGGGTACGTGCATATCCAGTCGTTGCTCGTCGGTGCTTTTCTATCTATTGATGCGCGAACGATCGTCATTCCAGCGCGCGAACCGATGTCCCGCTGTTCGCGACTGCTCGAAGCGCCCGCTGCACGAGAAGGTCGACGACCGGCTGTAACTCCGCGACTGTCCCTTCGAGTCTCGCGGTGACCCGCGCCCTATCGCGTGAGATAGTTATCTCCTCCAGCGCGGTCCCCGCTTGCTCGTCGGACCACTCGCCGAGGAGCGTCGGCATGGCTTCGAGGAACTGCTCGATCTGGGTCGCAACGGTCTCGTCGTCGGCCGTCACCTGCAACTCCACGCCTGGCTGACTGTCGGCCGCGTACAGCGACCCGGCGACGAACCGGACTCCTTCGATCACGTCCGTCGAGAACCGGGGGAGTCGTTCGGCGATCGGCTCGATGATCGACTCGTCCAACGTCGCGACATCGATCGCGAATCTGACGGGCCCCGACGGTACGCGACCGTAGGCCCGTCTGACCTCAGATCGAACCCCGGCGTTCGCTCCCGTCGCGGTATCGATCGCGGCCCTGGTCCCGCCGCCGAAGCCGATCACGTGCTTCCCGTCCGGAAGCGTTCCCAGCAGTGCTTCGGTTCCGTCGATCTCGTAGGCCTGCCGACCCTTGATCGTCGTCTCGGTCAACGTATACCCCTGCTCTTCGATCGCCCTGACCAACTCGTCCGTCGACGGTTCGGCGTCGAACGCGATCCCGCTTGGGCCGCTACTGTCTGCTGTCGGGGCCGCGAATCCGACTGCCTCATCGAGCTGGCGGGGATCGATCCCGACTTCCGAACGGACGAGTTCGGACAGACCGTCGACGTCCGTCAGCGGGATGGCATCATCTATCAGCTCTCGGAGCGGGTCGCGTTCGAGCAAGGTCGTCACGTCCGCTGTAGCGAAGACCGGCGCGTCGGCCGGTACTGGCTCGACCGGTGGCGGCTCTGAACTCCCACCAACGAACGGCAACCCGTCGAGACAGCCTGCCAGGCCGATCCCGGCGGTCACGCTAGCCGCTGCCTGTAGCGTCTCGCGGCGTGAGAACGGAGCGTCGGCCATATAATCAGTTCGTCTGTAAGTGTGCGAGAGGAAACGACCGCTACTCCACGTAGTCGATGTCGTCGCCGAGTTGCTGGGCGGATTTCTCCTGTTCGGCCTCGCTCTTGCCGTAGATCTGAGGACTCTCGACGCCGGTGACGACGATCATCGTCTCCATCTTCCCCTCGAAGTCGCGATTGATCGACGC
>JAZKRQ010000175.1:0-4518 GCA_036628575.1 Halapricum sp. | reverse complement strand
ATCTCCGCGCCGTCCTGAGCGACCTTCTCGGCCAGCACGGCACACTTCACCCGCATCGGTGAGATGTCGACCCCGAGCATGTCGATGATGTCGTCTCGATCCATCTCCTGGAGTTCCTCGATAGAGGCGCCCGGGAGCCTCTCCGAGAGCATCGAAGCGGAGGCCTGGGAGATCGCACAGCCGTCCCCACGGAAGGCTACGGCCTCGATGGTATCCTCGTCGTCGTCGAGGACGACGTCCATCTCGATGGTGTCGCCGCACATCGGGTTCTCCCCGACGTGGGTGAACGTCGCGTCCTCGATCTCCCCGTAGTTACGGGGATTCTTGTAGTGATCGAGGATTTGCTGCCGGTACATATCGCTGCCGCCGATACCCATTGCTACGCTTTAGTAGGCAATTCCCGCGGAAAAGCGTTCCGCGGCAGGAGTTGTCATGGCACTGGTATCTGAGTGGAGTTGAAATGATCCACATGATTAATATCCTATCCCATATACACGTTAGTGGGGATCGTTGTCTCCAGCGAGATGATGCATGAATGTTTGACAGTATACAGGATTTGCCGGATACAGTGCTTGGGAACGTCGCTACGGCGGATTCCGTGACCGGTCCGGTCGCAGAACTGCTGGAAGGACACGAGCAGCCCAGGTACGTCCTGGCGGGCGACAGCGTCGAGTATGTGACTGAGGAGCGAACGACGACAGTCGAACCCGACGGCGGACATCACGCCTATTTGATCGCGACCGACGACCGGGTGTTGGTCGTTCTCGGAGAACGACCGTCTGACAGCGAGATCGAATTCGACTTGCGGTCAGTCTCAAGAGCAGCGGTCGAAAGCGGGTTGCTGAATACGACACTGGTGGTCGAAGATGGAGAGGAAGCGATCCGGTTGTCACCCACACACGGCGATCCGGACGCGGTCGCGGAATACATTACGGTCATGGCAGAGGCGTACGCGGATGTCGAAGACGCCATCGCGTCGGCCGAGGAGATGACCGAGAAACTCGAATCGCAGATCCGTGAGGGCGGGACGATCGGATATCTCCGCCTCCAGATCCAGTCGGAGCTATCGGACGCCCGCTACTCGGCCACACACGAGAAAATCCACACTGACCGGCTGCTGGAGAAGATCGAAACCGCCGAAGCGACCCTCAACCGGCGGTATGTCGACGCCTGGGTCGACCGAGTCAGCGATGCACTGGAGCGGGCCGAGACGGCGCTCAACGAGAATGAGTACACGGCCTTCTGCGAGGCGTACGTTACAGCCGTGGACGCGCTGACGTCGCTACGGGACGTCCTCGCCGATCTCGACGATCCGCCTGGAGATGTGTCCGACGAGGTCGACGACAAGGCCAACGCAATTGAGGGGCTGGCTGAGACGTACGTCGAGTCGACCCGTAACGCATACGAGAGAGCGACAGACGCTGACGACTCCGAGGTAACCGCCACGTGCTGGCTCGAAACCTATCGGCGGGTGACGGCCGCTCGCGAGGCTGACTGGGAGACGACAACCGACTCGGCCGACCTGCCGATCTCGGAGATCGAATCGATCGCCGAGGCGACAGTCGACGCGCTGGAGCGGCACGCTGACACCCTCCAGGCAGCCGGTGAGCGAGCACTGGATGACGATGTCTCGGAGGCACGGCGATACTTCGAGCAGGCGGTAGCGCGTATCCGTCGGGCACAGGAGATCGCCGAGGCGCAGGCAGCGGGCGATAGTTCAGCCTACGACCAGCGGCTGGCGGAACTCGAAGAAAAGATCGAAGTCACGGAGTGGGAGTGGGGAGCGCAGTGAGCGGCGCCGAGACGATATTCCGGCCTCTTTATGCGAAAAGCTCTCTGGCGTCGTCGATCGCTTCGATCAGCACGTCGATCTCCTCGCGCGTATTGTAAAGGTAAAATGAAGCGCGGGCGGTCGCCGCGACACCGAGTTTGTCGTGTAGCGGCTGCGTACAGTGATCGCCGGCCCGGATCGCGACGGCAGAGTCGTTGAGGATCGAGGAGAGGTCGTGGGCGTGGACGGACTCGAGGTTGAACGAAACCAGTCCGCCGCGCTCCTCGCCAGCGGGCGGGCCGAAGGTCTCGACGTCGTCGAACTCCGCGAACCGTTCGAGGGTGTACTGGGCGAGGTCGTTCTCGTGGCGAGCGATGGCGTCCATCCCGATATCGTCGAGGTAGTCGCAGGCCTCCGCCAGCGCGATTCCCTGGGCGATGTTCGGCGTGCCGGCCTCGAACTTCCAGGGGAGTTCGTTCCAGCGGGAGTCCTCGAAGGTGACCTTCTCGATCATGTCCCCGCCGTAAAGGAACGGCTCCATTTCCTCGAGGAGGTGCGATTTCCCGTAGAGGACGCCGATCCCGGTCGGGCCGGCCATCTTGTGCCCCGAGAACGCGTAGAAGTCCGCGTCGATCGCCTCGACGTCGACCGGCCGGTTCGGAACCGCCTGCGCGCCATCGATGAACGCCAGCGCATCGTGATCGTGGGCCAACTCGACGAGCTCTTCGACGGGATTGATCGTCCCGAGCGTGTTCGAGACGTGGACCGCCGACAACATGGCAGTATCGTCGTCGATCAACTCGCGAGCGTGGTCCATGTCCAGCCGTCCGTCCCCGTCGACCCGGATGTACTCGACGTCCGCACCGGTCCGCTCGGCGATCTGCTGCCAGGTGACCAGCGACGCGTGGTGTTCCATCTCCGTCAGGACGACCACGTCACCGGGGCCGAGTTCCCGCACACCCCAGGCGTAGGCGACGAGGTTCTCGCTCTCTGTGGTGTTCTTCGTGAAGATTATTTCCTCACGACCGCCGGCACCGACGAACTCGGCGACGCGGTCGTGGGCCTCCTCGTAGGCGATGGAGGCTTCCTGGCTGAGTTGATGGAGGCCCCGGTGGACGTTAGCGTTGTACTCCCGATAGTAGTCGCTGATGGCGTCGATTACCTGGTTCGGGGTCTGAGTCGTCGCGGCGTTGTCCAGATACACCAGCGGCGTGCCGTCGAATTCCCGGTCGAGAACCGGGAAGTCCTCGCGGATGCGCTCGACGTCGAGCGCCCCGGATTCGCTTACGGTCATCACTCCGATGTCAGGTCCGGAGACAAGTGATTCCTTCGGTCCACCTAGACGACTTTGTCGTCACACCAGCACGTCGACCTCGTATCCGTTCGTTTCCAGCGCCTCGATCAACGCGTCGACGTTGTCGTGGCCTTTCGTCTCCAGGTCGATCGCGACTTCGGCGTCGTTCAGCGCGATGTCCCGGGAGGCTCGGTCGTGCTCGATGGCGTAGATGTTGGCCCCCTCTTCGGAGATGATCTCGATCAGGCGTTCGAGTTCTCCCGGGCGGTCCTTGAGGACGGTCCGCAGACGGAGGTACCGGCCGGTCTCGATCAGCCCGCGCATGATGACCGTCGTCAGGACGTTCAGATCGATGTTGCCGCCACAGAGCGCGGGGACGATGATCTCGTCGTCCTCGTAGTCGAACCGCTCGAACAGAAGCGCTGCCAGCGGGACCGCGCCCGCTCCCTCCACGAGGGTCTTCGAGCGTTCGAGCAACTTGGTCAGCGCGACAGCGATCTCGGAATCGCTGACCGTGACGACCTCGTCGACGCGCTCGCGGATCACTGCGAAAGTCTGCTCGCCGATCTTCCGCGTGGCGATCCCATCCGCGATGGTCTCGACGCTCTCGCGTTCGACGATCTCCCCTTTCTCCAGGGAAGCGGCGACGCTTGCAGCCCCCTCCGCCTGGACGCCTATTACTCGGATATCCCCGTTCTTGCCCTTGAGCGCGGTGGCGATCCCCGAGATAAGTCCGCCGCCGCCGATGGGGACGACGACCGTCTCGACCTCCGGGAGGTCCTCGTAGATCTCCAGGCCGATGGTCCCCTGGCCGGCCATGACCATCTCGTCGTCGAAGGCGTGGACGTACGTGCGGCCTTCCTCGCGCTCGATCTCGTGGGCCTGCTCGGCCGCTGCGTCGTAGTCTTCGCCGTCGAGGACGACCTCACCGCCGTAACTCTCGGTCGCCTCGACCTTCGAGATCGGAGCGTGTTCGGGCATGACGATCTTCGAGTCGACGCCCATCCGAGTGGCCGCGAGCGCGACGCCCTGGGCATGGTTTCCCGCGCTGGCGGTAACGACTCCGGCTTCTTTCTGGGCCTCACTCAACGTCGCGATCCGGTTGGTCGCCCCGCGGATCTTGAACGCACCTGTCCGCTGGAAAGTCTCCAGTTTCAGGTGGACAGTCGCACCTGTCATCGACGAGAACGTGTGGGAATAATCCAGCGGCGTATGTCGGGCGGTCTCGGCGACCCGATCCCGTGCGGCGAGAACATCCTCCAGACCGAGCATGCACATCGGTTGCGCCGCTGGCCAGTTAGGTGTGGGGGAAAGTGAGGATGGAACGTGTGACAGCGTCGGTATATGCCCTCCGAGGGCATATAAACGAAAGGTATGCAGACTGAAAGTGAAAGTGCACGACTGAAGCCCGATAGTACCAACGTCAGACGGCCGACGGACGCGCGTCTATCGC
>JAZKRQ010000174.1:0-4528 GCA_036628575.1 Halapricum sp. | reverse complement strand
GGGGAAGGTCCTGGTCGACCGACCAGGAGACTCCTTCGACCGATTCGACTTCTTCGAGCGACGCGCGGGCGTCAGGAACAGTCCGCTCGTCAACGGTCACGGTACACCGTTCGGGGATCACGTTCCAGGCGCTCCCGCCCTCTATCTCCGTGACTGCGATACTGCCTCGAAGATCGTGGCCGAGGACGGTCGCCGCAGGAGGTGTGAGGTTACGGACCAGGTCGACGGCGTCGGTGGCGCGGTAGACGGCGTTTTCACCTGATTCAGGTTCACTCGCGTGTGCGGCCACCCCTTCGGCGGTGATCGTGCTCCCGCGACGGCCCTTGTGAGCGAACGCGACGTCCGTGACGCCGGGCCCGGAGTACCCCGTCGACCCCTCTCCGACTACGGCGTAATCGAGAGCCAAGCCGTCGTCGATCGCTGCGCGGCAGCCGATCCCGCCACGTTCTTCTCCGGCGAAGGAAGCGAAGACGAGGTCGCCCGCCGGTTCGGCGTCTCGGAAGGCGCAACACATCGCCGCGAGAGACCCTTTCATATCGGCACAGCCTCGCCCGAACAGCCGTCCGTCGGATTCTTCCAGGACGTACTCCTGGCCGTCTCGCTGGGACGGGTCCGGCGGGACCACATCGTGGTGGCCGACCAGCGCGAGGGACGAGTCGCCCTCGCCGCGTCGAGCGAAAACGTTGCCATGTTCGTCGCGTCGGACGGAGGCGTCAGTGTACTCGCGCAGCCACGATTCCAGAAACGTTCCGGCTGCCGAGGGATCTTCGTGGCTCGGGATCGAGACCAGCTCCCGTGTCAGCGTCGCTACGTGCATGGCCGTACCAGGCGAGCGACGTGCTTGATAGCTTCGGGAGAAAGCCTAGCTGTCCGAGGAGACTGCCCGCATATGCGGCAGCGTAAACTCGTTGATCGGAGGCTCTGCTGATCCACCTGCCGAGAGGTTCTCGGTATCTACGTCCGTCACGCTCGCTTCAGCGGATCCAGGCGATACGTCGTCAGGAACTTCGTTCCGATCTCCGTGGGCACGAAGCTGCTGGGTAGTTGGCATATCTAGACGATCTTCCCGGGCTACCAAAAAACCTTGTATTCGAACATCGCTATACGGAATTTATTTTTCCTTCGAGGGGTTTATAACCTTTATCCACCATCGTCTGATCACGGATATATATACCTTATATGCCTACCATGAGACATTATACCTAAAGCCAGCAGTAGGATAAAGTATAAATAGAAAACGTCCGTGCATTCAGATACACAATGAGTTCCAAATCGAAGGAAGTCACGAACAATAGTGAAGTTTCGTCCGATAAAGTCCTGCACTTCTGGTCGAAAACCGACAAAGATACGGCCCGGAATTCGACTCGTAGCGCGTAACTGACCGATCTGTGCCGAAAGGTCACAGAATAGCGTATTTTTCGCATATTCGTCCACCATGGAGACGAATTGAGGGGTATTCTCGCGACATGGAAATCCCCCGGATGTTTTGAATTGTCCGCCACCTATCCCCGGAGGATGAACCAGGAGTACTTCGAACAACTGGGGCGGCTCGTGGGCCCGCTCCCGGAGAAGTTGACCGTATTCAGTTGCGAATCCTGCAACGATTTCTGGTACGGGCACGAGGAAATCGCCCCCGACGGTCGACATCCCCGACCGGACCGGTACTGTCCACACTGTGGCGGCGATCAGGTCCGTGAACTCCCGGAGTTACCGGGCGCGCTCGTCGTAAAGTCGTGGGTCGACTGGCCCGAGGAATGCCCCTCGATGGAAACTGACGAGTCCCCCTCCGAGGCCGAGGCTACCGGAACAGACGGGACAGCCGGTCGGCGCCCTCCTCGACCGTAAGCGGCGGATCGTCGATCCCGGCTGCCACAAACAGTCTCGCGACCGTCGGCGCTTCGAGGCCGCTTTCCCGAAGCAACGATCCGTCAGTCAGTATCTCACTGGTGGCGCCGTCGGCGATCACCGTCCCAGTCGCGTCTACCAGTACGACTCGATCGGCCACTCGCGGCACGAGATCCACGTTCGGCGTCGAGAAGACTTGGGTTTCCCCCTCAGTATGGCGCTCTTCTAGCAGTTCCAGAATACGCTCGCGATTGGTCGCATCGACGTCGGCGACCGGTTCGTCCAGTAGCAACAGATCGGGATCGACTGCGACGGCACTCGCCAACGCCGCCCGCCGCTGCTCGCCACCGCTCAGCCGGAACGGGGGTTTCTCTAGCAGCGCCGACAGTTCCAGGCGCTCTGCGAGCGTCTGGACGCGTTCGCGTGCCCGCTCTCGTGGGATTGATAGCTGTGCGGGACCGTACTCCAGGTCGTCCCTGACAGTCGGATTGAACAGGTACTCGTCGGGGTGCTGTGGAACGACTGCGATCCGATCACGGAGATTGTCCGCCGATTTCTCCCCGGCGAAGTACGTAACTGACCCGCAGTCCGGATCCACGAGCCCGCCGAGCAACTGAATCAGTGTCGACTTTCCGGCGCCGTTCGGGCCGACAATGGCGACCCGCTCGCCGGCGTCGACCGTCAGATCGAACCCGTCGATGGCTGCCGTGCCGTCCGGATAGCTGTACGACAACTCTCGGGCTTCGAGGACAGGGGTCATGCGAGCGCCACCCCCACGCGAGCGAGGACGACTGTTATCGTCACCACGGCGAACCCTGCGTCGACCCGACTCAAACGATTGTCGTCCGAGTACGGCGTCATCGTCGTCCCACCTCGCGCTCGGGCGCTGCGCTGGACCCGCTCACCGCGTTCGAACGCACGGAGCAGGAACGACCCCAGCATCGAGCCAGTCTCCCGCCATGTCTGGCCGGCCCCTCGGTAGGCGATCGTCCGGCTTCGGCGTGCCCGAACTACACGGTCGAGTTCAGTGAAGAAGACCAGGAGATACCGGTGAGTGACGCCGATCAGCGTCACGCCAACGGCCGGAACACCGAGCCGTCGAAGTCCCGAGAGGACGTCGGCGAACCGGGTCGTCACGATCAGCAGCGAGAGCAACGCAACCGACACGGCGACTCGGAGGACGAAGGTGACGACGTAGCCCACACCCGCGTCGGTGATCGGCCCGGCGACGGAGTCGCCCGGTATCAACACCAACTGTGGCGCGACGATCAGAAGCGACGCGACCGGTACGATCCAGACCCGGCGAGCCAGCGTCAGCGGTGATACCCGCGAGGAGATCGCCAGCCCTGTGACGAGTGCGAGCAACAGCAACTGTGGCGGCCAGGCATCCAGTGAGACCGCGACCACGATCAGGGCGAACAGCCCGACGATCTTGACCGAGGGATGTACCGCCTGGAGGAAGCCACTCTTTTGGGACGTCTGCTCGTTACGGAGCAGGCGCTGGACGTGGGTGCTGATCTCGGCGATCGTCCGGTCGACGACGGTCACTGTCGAACGGTCCCGTCCGCAAGCAGTCGCCCGATCCCGAGCCCGATCAGAAGTACCACGCCGCTACCGAGCAGCGCCGACAGGAGCGTTCCGACCGGTGTCGGTACCCCAGGCACCGAGTAATCGGGGAACGGTCCGGTCGTGACGGGGTCGGCGTCGTCGGTCGCGCCGGTCTCTTCGGCCGCAAGTTCCAGGGGCTCGGTGTAGCCGACCTGTCCCGCTGCCCAGGCGAACACAGGCGCGAGCAGGGCCATGACGATGACGACCACCAGCGCACGCCTGAGCCACTTTCGGTCCCAGAGGGTGCGGACGCTCACGCGGCCACCCCCTCGGTCGGACCCGCGAGGACGTCCGGTCGCGATCGGACGACCGCCCGGTAAACTACAGCCGTGATTGCCCCCTCGATTAGTCCGAGCACCAGGTGACCACCACCCATGATCGCGACGACGGTCAACAGATCGTAGTTGAACGCCGACGAGGCCCCCAACTGGACAGCGGCCCCGAGTGCGCCGGCGGTCGCCGCGAGCCACCCGGCAGCGAAGGCCGCACGGACGTCACCGTATCGGCGACCGACCCGGAAGACCGCGTAACCGACGTAGACCTCGACGACCGCCATATTGAACAGGTTCGCTCCGAGGACTGTCAGCCCGCCGTCACCGAACAGCAACGCCTGAACGACGACGACGGCACCGACTGCTAGTGCACCGAGATGCGGTCCCAGAAGGATGCCGGCGAAAGCCCCGCCGACGAAGTGCGCGCTCGTCCCACCCGGAATCGGAAGCGGCCAGTTCAACATCTGTGCGGCGAATATTCCCGCTGCCGTCACGCCCAAGAGCGGTGCCTGCGGCCCGTCCAGCCGGTCGCCCGCGCGCCGTGCCGCGAGAGCCAGCGCCAGACCAGCTAACACCGCGAACAGCGCAGCGATGGGCAGATCGATGAATCCGTCAGGTATGTGCATCCGTACGCGAACGTAGATCACCGCCCCAATAATACTTTTCTCCTATTTCGTATTATCGAGAACCATCGAACTCAACGCTCTTGTGGGGTCGCGATCAAACGCCGGTATGGCCGAGGATCTGGACAGAGTGAGCCTGACGTTACCGCCGGAGATGACCGACCGGCTCGATGGGATCGT
>JAZKRQ010000173.1:0-4539 GCA_036628575.1 Halapricum sp. | reverse complement strand
CTGGACGAGAATCTCCTCCCCGGACGTTCGATCGAGGGCGTCGCGACGGCGTCGCTGTACGCCGCCGCCCGCCAGGCCGGCACTCCCCGGAGCCTCGACGAGATCGATGCCGTCTCCCGAGTCGAGAAAGACGAAGTCGCCCGGACCTATCGGTACGTTATCCGGGAACTCGGCCTCGAAGTGAAGCCGGCCGACCCCGAGAGTTACGTACCGCGGTTCGCCAGCGATCTCAACCTCTCCGAGGAGGTCGAACGCCGCGCCCGACAGCTACTCAGCACGGCCAAATCCAAAGGCGTCCACTCCGGGAAATCACCCGTTGGACTGGCCGCCGCTGCCGTCTACGCCGCCTCACTGCTCTCGAACGAGAAGGTGACCCAGAACGAGGTGAGCGAGGTCGCAAACATCTCCGAGGTCACCATCCGCAACCGCTATCACGAACTGCTCGAAGCCGAAGACGACGTCCCTGCCTAGCGAACGATTCTTCCGGTGGTAGGTCCAGCCAATCGTATGGAGACGACCCGTCACTTCGTCGCGACCGTCTACGTCGTCAACGACGGTGCCGTCGCGTTACACGACCATGACAAGTTGGACATGTGGCTGCCACCCGGCGGGCACATCGACCGCGACGAACTCCCGCACGAGGCCGCGAAACGCGAGGTTCGCGAGGAGATCGGCCAGACCATCGAGTTGATCGCCCCCAGCGAGGACCTCTCATCGCCGACCGTCGAGTCGATTCCCCAGCCCCAGCACTTCCTGCTGGAAGACATCAACGTCCACGGAGACGAGGTGGGTCACCAGCACATAGACTTCGTCTTCTACGGCCGAGTCGAGAGCCGCGAGATCGAACCCGGTCCAGACGAAGCGCCACCCGAGAACTGGGAGTGGTTCGATGCCAAGGACCTACGTGCCGCTTGCAACCGACTCGAGCCGGACGTGATCGAGGTCGGTCAGCGGGCAATCGAGACCATCGAGGACGGTCAGCGGTGAAAAATACCCTCAGATATATTAGCTATCCCACATATCTTTCGGGTGATGGGCACGTCGGGGTCGATACAAGTCCTCTACGTCGACGATGACCCGCACTTCGGCGGGTTGGCGGGGACGTTTCTGGAGCGTGAGGAGGACGATCTCCAGGTACATCCGGCCACGAGCATAGACGAGGCTCAGTCATTGCTCGCCGAGAGCGACGTCGACTGTGTGGTCTCCACCTACGAAATATCGGGCCAGAACGGGATCGAGTTCCTCGAAACCCTCCGTGAGGACTATCCGGACCTGCCGTTCGTCCTGTTCACCGATCAGGGTAGTGAAGGGGTTGCAAGCGAGGCAATCTCCACCGGCGTCACCGATTACGTGCGGAAAGGGAACGGTTCCGATCAGTACACGGTGTTGGCCAACCGGATCGTGAACGCAGTGGATCGTAACCGCACGACTCGACAGCTGCGGGCATCAGAGGAACGATATCGATCGCTGTTCACCGAAATGAACGAGGGCGTCGCGCTCCAGGAACTCGTCACCGACGATACCGGAGAGCCGATCGATTACCGGATCCTCGAGGTCAACCGTCGGTACGAATCAATTCTCGGTCTGGATCGGGACGATGTCGTGGGAGAGCGAGCCTCGGACATCTACGACGCGAACGGTGCCCCGTATCTGGATCGGTATGCAGAGGTCGTCCAGACCGGGGAATCGATCGAGTTCGAGACGTACTACCCACCGCTGGAGAAGCATTTCAGGATAGCGGCGTTCTCGCCGACGGACGGACAGTTCGCGACGGTATTTTCGGATATCACCGAGCAGAAGAGGGCGGAGGCGAGACTCCGGGAATCGCAGATCACGTACGAAAGTCTCTTCAACGGGATCAACGACGCCGTCTTCGTGCACGACCCAAACGGGGAATTCCTCGCGGTCAACGAAGCGGCGTGTGAACGGCTCGGATACAGCGAGGAGGTCCTGCTCGGGATGTCACCGTTCGAGGTCACCGCCGCTACAGCTGACGAGATCAACGAACGGTTCGAAAGGATCCGTCGAGACGGGGAGTTGACCTTCGAGACGGTTCTCACGACGAAGGCCGATGAGCGCATCCCCGTCGAGATGACGTCGAGCCGGATCGAGTACTTCGGTATGCCGGCGATCATGAGCGTCGCCCGGGACATCAGCGAACGCAAGGAGCGGGAACGGCAGCTGGAAACGCTCAACGAGCGGTTCGAACTGGCACTGGAGGCCGGACAGTTCGGCGTCTGGGACTGGAACGTCAAGACCGACGAAGTCACCTTCAGCGAGCGCTGGGCGGAGATGCTGGGTTACTCACTCGGAGAAATCAAGCCACACCTGAGCGCATGGGAGAAGCGAGTCCATCCCGACGACCTCCCCGACGCGCGGGACGCTCTGGAAGCGCATTTCGAGGGCGAGACTGACTATTATGAATGTGACTACCGGATGCAGACGAAGTCGGGCGACTGGATCTGGATCCGGGACATCGGCAAAGTGTTCGAGTGGGACGAAGACGGCGATCCGGCTCGGATGGTCGGGATTCACCTGGACGTCACCGACCGAAAGGAACGACAGAGAGAACTCCGGCGGCAGAACGAGCGCCTCGAGGAGTTCGCCAGCGTCGTGTCACACGACTTGCGGAACCCGCTACAGGTGGCATCGGGCCGGCTAGAGCTGGCCAGAGAGGACTGCAATAGCGAACACCTAGATCGGATCGACGACGCAATCGACCGGAGTCAGGCGCTGATCGACGACCTACTGACCCTCGCGCAGGAGGGTGAACGGGTGACCGAGACAGAGGTCGTCGAGCTGCCACCGGCGGTCGAAGACTGCTGGCATCACGTCGAGACCGCCGAAGCGACACTGGCGGTCGAGACTGACCGGTCGATCCGCGCCGACGATGGCCGTCTCCAGCAACTGTTCGAGAACCTCTTTCGCAATAGCGTGGAGCACGGAAACACAGACGTTACCGTCACCATCGGTGACCTGCCCGAACGAGACGGGTTCTACGTCGCGGACGACGGCCCCGGGATCCCACCGGACGAGCGCGAAGACATCTTCGAAAGCGGCTACTCGACTGCTGAGGAGGGGACCGGGTTCGGCCTCTCGATCGTCGAGGAGATCGTCCACGCCCACAATTGGGAGATAATCGTCACCGACAGCGACACCGGCGGCGCACGCTTCGAGATCAGCGGCGTCGAGATAGTCGAGTGATCACTACGCTTCGATTACCAACAACCGTCCGAAAATCGTGACGCTGGCGAGGAACATCGCGCCGAACAGCAGGTACAGAAACGCCTTTAGCCAGAGCGGTAGCGGCATGAGGAACGTCCCGATCGCCAGTACCAGCGCGATGAGACCGCTCGCGGCCCCCAGCAAAAGGATTCGCGGTACCATCTTCGTTCCGAACTGCTCGGGGGCACAATATCAATCTGTCCCGTTCTCGACGCCCAGGATCGCCTCGACATCGATCCACGAGAGATACGCTCGCGCGCCGAGGGTTCGGGCCGCCAGCGCGCCACAGGCGTTGGCGGCCGCCAGCGCCTCTTCTTCGGACCGATCCTCGCGGGCGGCCAAGAATCCGCCCGCGAAGGCGTCGCCCGCCCCCGTCGTATCGACGGGCTCGACCGCGAACCCGGAATGCGAGACCGTCTTGTCTCCACGGCGGAGCTGGGCCCCGTCCGCGCCGCGTTTGACGATCACAGTCTGTCCAGACGAGAGAATTTCCTCATCCTCGACCAGTCCGAATTCCCGCTCGTTCAGGAAGAGCAGATCGGCCCGTTCAAGGACGGGATCGTACGCGCGGTCGGCCACCCGCCGCCCGGGATCAAAACTCACGGAGGTCCCCGCGTCGTCTGCGAGATCGGCGAGGTCGATTGCCGTCTCGGCCCGTTGGCTCGTCAGATGAAGGTGATCGGCCTCGCGGACCGCATCGGCGTCGACGTCATCGGCGGAGAAAGCCTCGTTCGCGCCCTCGTTGCCGAGGATCATCACTTCGCCCGCCTGGTCGACGACGAGATACTTGACCGTCGTCACCTCGTCGGCCCGTTCGACCAGCGCCGTGTCGACCCCAAGCGCGCCCAGTTCGCGCCGGAGCAAGTATCCGTGTTCGTCAACGCCGACGCTCCCGATTAGCGTCGTCTCGACGTCCAGTCCCGCCAGTACCGCAGCGGTATTCGAGGCGCTGCCACCACCGGCCTGGCGCTGGCCCGTGATCCGCGCCTCGCCGTCCGGTTCCGGCAGTCGGTCGACCTGTAGGGTGACGTCCCAGTTGACGTGGCCCGCACAGACAATCCGGGTCACTGCTCGGCCCCCGCGTCCGGATCGGCCCACGGTTCCGCCGTCCACTCGCCAAACATCCCCCGAATCAGCGTCACGATGCTCCCTGGCGGGGACTGACCGCGCTCGATGCCGACCGCGTGGACTGCGCTGCCGTCGGCGGCAATGGTCGCCGGCCCGCAGGACTCCATCTCAGCGATGTCCTCGGCGACCCGCCGGACGGTCGGGTGGGGATCCTGAAGGGGCATATCACGGTGTACGACAGCGGCG
>JAZKRQ010000172.1:0-4549 GCA_036628575.1 Halapricum sp. | reverse complement strand
TGTGCGTGGACAGGGGAGAGATAGATACGCACGTCCCGTCTGAAGAGTGTAACAGGGGTGTACCGTGACCGTCTCGCTGGTCGGGGGTCTCACGAATGAGTAGTGGAACGGTCTACCGGTGTAGTGGTAGTGGATGCTGTGGTCAGCAATACTGGGGTGATGCTGATCTGTGGGAGAAATTCGAAACCGGACAGTGGAAGCCCTTCTGTTGGGACACCGAATCTGGGATGGAATGGGTGGTCACCGAGCGGGAGATGCTTCTCGCCCTCGAACCGGTGTCGCGAGATACGTTACCCGACGCCGTAGCATGCGAACCCAGCTCTGGAGGACTTCGAGTGGTGTCCAGCGAGGTGGCGTAACACCTCTTCGCTACCTCTGCCGAGACGGGAGTGTTCTGTCCTGTGCGTTCTATCGCTTGCTTGGCCGATCCACCGGCACGCAACCCTCGTCTGTGGATTGTGGGTCTATGTGTCATACTGGTCCGCGGTATCGCTACGATTTTCACTCGTCGGCCGGAACCCACAGGCAATGATTCCACGGCAGTATCTCCGCGAGAACCCTGGGGAAGTCCGGGACGCCATCGAGAAGAAGGGCGTCGAGGGGGTCGACCTCGAACGCATCCTCGAGATCGACGAGGAGTGGCGACAACTGAAAGCCAAGGGCGACAACCTGCGCCATCAGCGCAACGAGGTCTCCAGCAAGATCGGCGAGCTGAAGCAGGAAGGCAACGAGGAGGAGGCCCAGGAAGCCATCGAACGCTCCCAGGAACTGAAAGACGAACTACAGGGCGTCGAGGAGCGTGCCGACGAACTGGAGGGGAAACTCGAAGACGCGCTGTTGGAGCTCCCCCAGATTCCCCACGAAGACGCGCCCGTCGGCGAAGACGAGAGCGACAACGTCGAACGCTACCGCTGGGGCTTCGAGGACATCCGGGACCTGCCCGCGAATGTGGTCCCACACTACGATCTCGGTGAGGATCTGGACATCCTGGACTTCGATCGCGGCGCGAAGGTCTCGGGTGGTGGCTTTTACTTCCTGAAGGGCGACGCTGCACGGCTGGAACACGCACTCATCCAGTTCATGCGCGACATCCACCACGAACAGGGCTACCGGGAGGTCTTCCCCCCGATCCCGGTTCGCTCGAAGTCCATGGAAGGCACGGGTCAGTTCCCCAAGTTCGTCGAGGACGCCTACCGCCTCGGTGGGGACAACGACGAATCCTACGACGACGACGATCTGTGGCTCTGCCCCACTGCGGAGGTGCCCGTAACGAACATGCACCGCGACGAGATACTGCTAGACGACGATCTCCCGCTGAAGTATCAGGCTTACACGCCCAACTTCCGGCGGGAGGCTGGCGAACACGGCACCGAAACTCGCGGGATGGTCAGGGTCCACCAATTCAACAAGGTCGAGATGGTAAACTTCGTCCGGCCGGCGGACAGCTACGACCGCCTGGAGGGGCTACTCGAGGAGGCCGAAGAGGTCCTCAAGCGCCTGGACCTGCCCTACCGGGTGCTGGAGATGTGCACCGGAGACATGGGTTTCACTCAGACCAAAAAATACGACATCGAGGTGTGGGCCCCCGGCGACGACATGGACGACGGTCCCGCGGAGGGCGGTCGGTGGCTGGAAGTCTCCAGCGTCTCGAACTTCGAGGACTTCCAGGCCCGCCGCGCCGGGATCCAGTATCGGCCCGAGCGCCACGAATCCGCCGAGTACGTCCACACTCTGAACGGCTCGGGGCTCGCGCTGCCGCGGGTGATGGTCGCCATTCTGGAGTACTACCAGAACGACGACGGGACCGTGACGATCCCCGAGCCGCTTCGCTCCTATCTGGGCGGCCAGGAAGTCATCGAGGGCCACGACCCCGTCGGCGAGAGCGCCGTGGGTGCCGGCGAGAAAGAGTAGACTAGCTTCGACTCTTCTTCCGTAGTTTA
The DNA here is from genome assembly GCA_036628575.1 of Halapricum sp. Lineage (GTDB taxonomy): Archaea > Halobacteriota > Halobacteria > Halobacteriales > Haloarculaceae > Halapricum. The sequence goes on along the minus strand of JAZKRQ010000172.1, from coordinate 2,609 downwards.
CCCCAGCTTCTTCCGGGTGGTGGGATCGTCCAGCTCCCAGAGCACTTCGGGCAGGAACGCCTCCAGATTGTCGATCACGCGGCGCTCGCTGACGTTCAACCCGTCGCAGTGGTCGTGGGCTTTCTCCCGGATCGAGACGTGGATATCGCCGTCCTCGACGCTGACCTCCAGGGGAAACGTCGAGCATCGGGCGGGTTTCCAGTCGTGCTCGGCGTGGAGTTCACAGAGGCCGTCCTCTCGCAGGAAGTAGCAGGCCTCGCCGTCGATGTCGACGTGCTCCTCGCGGTCCTTGGGCTCGCGCTTGATGAAGTCCTTCCCCTTGCGCTCGATGGTCGCGTCGCCGAGATTGGCGTGGTTCGCCAGTTCGAAGAAGTCCTGTTCGTATAGCAACACGCCGTGGTAACAACACCAGGTACACTCGTCGACGCACTCGAAGGTAAGGTCCGGCGGGAAGTCCACCACGACCTCCTTGTCGCCGTGGACCGTGACGCGTCGGTGTTGTTCGCTGCTCACAGGCTCGAACTAGCGACTCGTGAGCAAAGGCCTTCTGGAAGGGGCGAACCGGACCCCGATCCGACTGCGGTCTCTTATCGCGTCCGTGTGGGGTGTTACTATCCTGAAAAATACCAAGCGAAAAGGAAGTGGAGTGATCAGAAAGGATATACCTGCAGACCCTCGACGCCACTTTATAACGATGACTCCGCTAGATCCCGATGACGGCCACCATCCTGGACCGCCGCGGTTCGTTCAGGTCGGCGAGCGGATCGTCGACCCGATCTTCGTCGATAGTCGTCACGGTCTCGACCGGGACAACCTCGCACCGAGTATCGAGGGGACGCCCGAGCGCGATCCCGATCCTTACGATCCCGACGCGTTCTCGTGGACTCTGGCCGATAAACCCGAGGACAGCGAGGCTGCCGTCGAGTTCGCACTCACTCCCTACGACGAGGTCGAACGGTACGACAACGGTGACCACCACGCCGCAGAGTTCCAGCCCGACGTCCCCGGGACCTACGTCTTCGAGTTGGACGCCCCTGACGGGACCCATCGACAGACCGTCCGGGTTCTCCCGCATGCGCCAGAAGGTTCCGGTGGACCGCCGCGACTGGCGCTCGACGGTCACTACGACGGTGACACTGACGAGTTCGTCCTCGAAGCCGACGCCGAACTCTCGCCGACGAGTAACGCCTTCCCCGACGACCTCCGAATCGAGTGGCTCCCCGAAGACGACTCCGGCCTCTCGCCGTCCGAGGTGACTGTCGCGGATGACGCCGACAACGCGGACGCCTCCCCTTCCGTACGCGACGCTGACACCGATCGCGTGCTCACGGGTCGGCGACTCCGCGTCCCCGCAGCGGCCCTGGACGGCCCGACCCGCCTCTTCGCTGCACCCTACGACGGGCAAGTGCTGGGCAACGTCGACGAGATATTGCTCGATCCTGACGACGGCGTCGTCGAACTCCCCAACCGCCCGCCGGAGTGGCTCGACGACGCCGTCGTCTACGAAATATTCACGCGCTCGTTCGCGAGCGAACCCGACGAGACCGACTTCGACTTCCTCACCGAGAAAGTCCCGTATCTCGACGACCTGGGGATCGACGTGGTGTGGCTGACGCCGATCGTCCCTGCCTGGTCCGCTCAGATCGAGAACGCGCCGGGTGGTCCCCACGCCTACAGCACCGAGGATTACTTCGACGTCGCCGATGACCTCGGCACGATCGAGGAGTACGAGCGGTTCGTCGAGACCTGCCACGATCACGACATTCAGGTGTGTTTCGACCTGGTCATAAACCACGCCGGCTGGACCAACGACTACTTCCAGGACACTATCGCCGAACTGGGTGAGGACACTGGCGACGAGTACGTCCTTCCGCACGTCGAGGAATGGAACAAGCAGTCAAAGTACTTCGACTGGTTCGATCGCCGGGCCGACGGCACCGACACCGACGCCGCGCCTGCAGCGACGTACTTCTTCGGTACGCGCCTGCAGCCGAACCTCAACTACGGTAATATCGCCCTGCGGGAACATATCATGGCCGCCGCGGAGTTCTGGGCCCCGAAGGTCGACGCTTTCCGGTGTGACATCGCCTGGGGCGTCCCCCATAGCTTCTGGAAGGAACTCCGCCGACGCGTCCGCGCGATGGACAGCGAGTTCATGCTGTTGGACGAGACGATCCCCCGGATGCCATCGTTCGCCGAGTCGGAATTCGACGCCCATTTCGACACGACTGGGTTCATGCATGCCGCCCACGCCGTCGCCCGCGGGGACCGGCCCGCTTCGGATCTCGTCCGGACGATCGAACAGCGGTTCGTCGACGGGTTCCCGACGTTCACTCGGATCCTCAACACGACCGAGAACCACGACGAGCGCCGGCTCTACTACGAGGCCAAGACCGAGGGCCGACGCGAGAACACCGCCAAAGCACAGCGCGCTGCCATGGCAGCCGGATTCACCTTACCGGGCGTCCCCTTCATCCTCTACGGTCAGGAGCGGCTCATCGGCGAGTACGGCACCCCACGGGAGAGCGCCTTCGACGAGGGCGACGGTCGCTCGGACGACGACATCCAGAACGATCCCTACAAGCGGGCGTTCATGAACTGGGAGGAGT
>JAZKRQ010000171.1:0-4557 GCA_036628575.1 Halapricum sp. | reverse complement strand
TCTCGACCCGAACGGTTCGCTATCGGTCCCGCGTGACTGTCGCACCCGGCCCGGTCCGCGTGCCCGTCGAGAGCGTTACCCCGGCGTTCAGACTCGTGTTGATCCCCGTCTTCACGTCATCGCCCACCACGGCGCCGAACTTTCGACGGCCGGTCGAGATGCGCTCGCCCTTGACCGTCACGCGGACCGCCTCGCCGTCGTGGCGGAGGTTTCCCACCTTCGTCCCTGCGCCGAAGTTCACGTCACGCCCGAGGACGCTGTCACCTACGTAGGAAAGATGAGGGACGTTACTATCGGCCATGACGACCGCGTTCTTGATCTCGACGCTCTGTCCCACGTGAGTATTTTCTCCGAGCAGCGTCGCGCCGCGAACGTAGGCGTTCGGTCCCACCTCCGCACCCGATCGGAGCAAGGCCGGACCCTCGATCACGACGCCGGGCTCGACAGTAGCACCCTCCTCGACAACGACGTCTCCCCGCAGGTCAGCGTCGTCGCTGACCTCGCCGTCGATCCGGCGATCCAGCTCGACTAGTTTCCACTCGTTTGCCGCGAGCAGCTCCCAGGGACGGCCGACGTCGATCCAGCGGTCGAGTTCGACCGGCGTTACGTCGTACGCCTCGATGACTCGTGCGACGACGTCGGTAATCTCGTACTCGCCACGTTCGCTCTCGGAGACGTCCAGCCACTCCCGTGCCTCGGCGGGGAAGACGTACGCACCCGTGTTGGCGCGATCGGTCGGCGGGTCGTCGGGCTTCTCGACGATCCCCGAGACGAACCCGTCGTCGACTGAGATTACGCCGTAGTTCGAGGGATCGGCGACGCTGTATGTCGTCAGCGCCGGCCCCGAAGAGAGCAGCGTCTCGATGCTCGCCTGGTCGTAGAGGTTGTCGCCGTTCAACACCGCGAACGCCCCGTCAAGGTGGTCGCTGGCAGCTCGAACGGCGTCGGCTGTCCCCTCCTGAGAGCGTTGGACGGCGAAGGTAACGGGAACGCCGCGGTATTCCTCGCCGAAGAACTCCCGGACTGCGTCGGCCTCGTAGCCGACGACGATCACGAGCTCACTCGCGCCGGCGTCGACGGCGGCGTCGGCCGTGTGCGCGAGCAGTGGTCGGTCGGCCACGGGAAGCATCGGTTTCGGCAGCCTGTCGGTTAGCGGTCGCATGCGGGTGCCCTGTCCCGCCGCGAGGATGACGACTTGCATGGACGCATCGTCCATCCACGGGCGCATAAGTTCCCCGGGACCGGACGAACAGTGGGAAAGACCGATGTGGGTGGCGCTCCGACGGGCTCACAGAACATGAGTGGGGAGATCCGCGTCCTCCACGTCGACGACGAACCCGACTTCGTCGATCTGACGGCCCGATACCTCGAACGGGAGGCCGAGACGCTGTCCGTCGACACGGAGACAGGCGCGGAGGCGGCGCTCGACCGTCTCGAAGCGGAGCGCTTCGACTGCGTCGTTAGCGACTACCAGATGCCCGGGATGGACGGGCTCGCGCTGCTCGAACGGCTGCGCGAACGGGGAGACGACGTCCCCTTCATTATCTTCACTGGCAAGGGCCGCGAGGAGGTCGCGATCCGGGCACTGAACCTCGGTGCCGACCGATACCTCCAGAAGGGGGGTGATCCGAAGGCCCAGTACCAGCTGTTGGCCGACGCGATCCAGGGGATCGTCGAGCAGCGCTCGACCGAAGCAGCGCTCGCGGCGAACCGCCGCCGGCTCTCGGAGATCGTCGAGCAAATACCGCTTGCGACGTTCGTCCTCGACAAAAACCACGAGATAACCCACTGGAATGCCGCCTGCGAACGGTTGCTCGACGTTTCCACGGAGGAGGTAGTCGGGACGGACGCGGCCGGCGAAGCGATCTACGGCACCGAACGCCCCTCGCTCGCGGATCTCGTCCTCGAAGACACCTCGCCGCCAGCCATGTACCAGTGGTACAGCGACAACTGGGACCACAGCGACACTCTCGAAGATGCCTACGTCGTCGAGAACGAGGTCCCCGCAACGGGCCGCTGGCTCCGGCGGGTAGCCGCCCCGTTACGGGACGACAACGGCGAACGCGCCGGCGCGATCCAGACGCTGGTCGACGTGACCGACGAACGCGAACGCGAGCGCGAATTGGAAGCGACCAAGGAGACGATCGAGGCGATCGTCGAGGCCGCGCCGGTCGCGATCATCGGCCACGACATCGACGGGAAAGTAACGCTGTGGAGCGACGGTGCCGAGGAGTTGTTCGGCTGGAGCGCCGAAGAGGCGGTCGGGAGTCAACCGCCGCCGTTCATCCCGGAGAGCGATCACGAGGAGTTCGAGGCGAACCTCCAACAGGTGCTCGACGGCGAGACCCTCACGAACCATCCGATTACCCGAGAAACTAAGGACGGCGAACCGATCGACCTCTCACTTTCGACCGCGCCGGTTCGTGCCGGGGACGATGATCTGATCGGGGTCGTCGGTGTCGTCACCGAACGCACCGACGATTCGGACGCCAAGACGCTGCTCGACTCGCTGTTTGAACAGTTCCCGCCGCATCTCCACCTCTACGTCAAAGACGAACAGGCACGCCACATCGAGGCCAGCGACGCGCTGTACGACGCCGATGACCTGCTCGGCAAGACCGATTACGAGGTCAAAGACATCGCCCCAGAAGAGTGTGAGAGTTACCTTGACGACCTCCGGGTGATCCAGCAGGGCGAGTCGATCATCGCCAAGGAGGAACTGGGGAACCGCGACGGCCGCTGGCTTCTCACCTCGAAAGTACCGTGGTACGACGACGGTGAGATCGTCGGTCTGATCGGTCTGTCTCAGGATATCACCGAGCGAAAGGGACGCGAACGACGGCTCGAACGGCTCCGGAACCGCTTCGAGCTGGCGCTGGAGTCGACCGAATCCGGCGTCATCGACTGGAACCTGGGGACGTACGCCGTCAGGTTGCACGGCCGCGCCTCGGCCTTGCTCGGGATCGATCCCGACCGGGAGACGCTCACGATCGACGCGTTCCTCGACAGGATCTATCCGGACGATGCCGATCGGTTGCAGTCGATGGTCGGCGCGAGTCCCGAGGGACTCGATCAGTTCGACATCGAATACCGGGTCGAAACGGACGACGGCTGGCGCTGGATCGACAGTCAGGGCGAGATCCACTACGAGGACGGCGAACCGGTGCGCGTGATCGGCACGCTCCGAGACGTGACCGAACGCAAAGAGCGTGAGCAGGACAGACGCCGTCACCGCCAGCGGATCACCGCGCTTCACGAGGTGGCGACCGCCCTTCAGGCTAGCGAGGACGTCACGGAGGTCTGCGAGCGGACGGTCGAGGCTGCGACGGAGATCCTCTCGTTCGACCAGTGTTTGGTCACGATCGAACGCGACGGCGTCCTCGAGATCGAGGCGAGGACCGACGGCATCAACGCGGCGGAGGTCGCGCCGCTGCCCACCGAGGAAGGAATCGTTGGGAAGACCTACCGGCGCGGCGAATCGTTCCGCGTCGACGATATCCCGTCCGATCCGGACGCCCTCTCACGCGACCGCTTCGCCAGTCTGATCAGCGTCCCGATAGACGAACGCGGCGTCTTCCAGGCCCTCGCGGAGGGATCGGGGCAGTTCGACGACGACGACCTGGAGCTGGCCAAACTCCTGATCACGCACACTTCGACGGCGCTGGCACGACTCGACCGGGGGGCCGCGCTCCGAGAGCAGAAACGAACTCTCGAGCGACAGAACGAACGCCTCGATCAGTTCGCAGGCATCGTCAGCCACGATCTCCGAAACCCGTTGCAGGTCGCTCAGTCGCGGCTCGAGCTCGCCCGTGAGGCCGAGTCACCGGCCGAGCATCTCGACGCGGTCGCGGACATGCACGACCGCATGTCGAAACTCCTCTCGGAAGTGCTGGAACTCGCTCGCGAGGGCGACCGCGTCACCGATCCCGAACGCATCTCCCTGGCACACACCGCCCGCGCCGCCTGGGACGCCGTCGTGACCGACGGCGCGACCCTGACAGTCGAGTCCGACGCCACGATCGAAGCCGATCCGGACGGCATCCACCGGCTCTTCGAGAATCTCTTTCGGAATTCCATCGAGCACGGCTCGACAGACGACGAGTGCCGCGCGACGGTACACGTGGGCGTTCTCGAGGGTGGCGACGGCTTCTACGTCGCCGACGACGGTCCCGGGATCGATCCCGCAGATCGCGACCGCGTCTTCGAGTCCGGCTTCTCGACGGTCTCGGGTGGGACCGGCTACGGACTCAGCATCGTCCGGGAGATCGCCCAGGCCCACGACTGGACGGTAGGTGTCACGGAGAGCGCGTCGGGCGGTGCCCGCTTCGAAATCCGCGGGGTGACCGTCCTGTCGGTAGCCGAAGCCGACGACTGATACTGCCGGCTGTGAGTCTGTGCCGTATCGACCGCACACCGGGAGACAAGCCATCTCGCGAGCCCTGTCTCGCGTCACTCGCCAGGACGCTGTCGTGCAGTCGTACCAGTAAATCGTTACAGCAGTCCGTATGACAGCAGTCGCTCACGGATCTGTTCGCGACAGAATGCTCGGTCGGGGAT
>JAZKRQ010000170.1:0-4627 GCA_036628575.1 Halapricum sp. | reverse complement strand
GGTGAACGCGATCCGTCGCTGTATAGCGGCACCAATCCGAATAGGATTTTCTTGCTGATTGGTACCTAGACACATATTAGCATTTATATCTCGGACCCCGACAATCCCACATGTCGCGCCTCCAGTCGCACTACGACGAAGTCGCCGAGAGCCATGGCTACACGCGGACCACTTCCGATTTCGACGGCGTGTTGGTACCGTGTCTTGCTCGACGGTTCGTCGCGGTCGACGGTCGCGAGACAGTCGCCGCGGCACTGGATCAGCCCACGATCGTCACGACGGGTGTCGGGATGACTGGCCCGCCACACCTGGGGACGGTCGGGCAGATACTGACCGCGATCCGCTTGCAAGAACTCGGGCTGGACGTGCAGTTCGTACTCGCAGACCTCGAACCCTACCACAGAGGTGTCGACTACCGTGACGTTCGTCGATTGGCCGAGCGGTATCGTGCGTTCGTCCGGGATCTGGGATTCGACTCTGAACAGGGCGCCCTGCGGACCATGGACGAGGGCCGCGACGTCATGCACACTGCCCACTTGCTCGCGCGTCACTACGCACCCGAAGCGCGCGACTACTGGCCCGAGGCCGAACCGTCCGACTGGGAACGGGCCGTCGAGTCGATGTACCGGGCTGTGTCCGAATCCGACGGCCCGACTTCCGAAGCTGCGGGCGTCCACAGCGCCGTGCTACACTTTGCGGATTTCCTCCACCCGCTCCTGAAGGAAGACTACGAGCAAGTCGTCGTCGCACTGGGAATCGACGAGCACGAGCTGGCTGTCGCGACGCGACGGTTCGCACGGGACGCTGGCGTTTCTGGTGCCATAGCCGGCCTCCACGCTCGGATGATCACGGGCGTCGCAGACTATCCGAAGATGGCAAAGAGCGTCCCCGAATCGGGGATCCGTCTCGACATGCCGCCCGAGGATATCCGCTCGCTCGTTCTGGCTGACGACGCCCACGACCCGGCGGAGTCGCTGGTCTGTCAGGCCGTCCGGCTGGCGTCCCGATACGACAGCCAGCGGGTCGCCGAGGTCACCGACGCCTGCACTGCCGGCGGCGAGCGCTGGACGACGGTCAAACGCAAATACGCCGACTACGTCTGTGAACTGGCCGCCCGCTGGCGAGCGACGAGTGAGGTCGCGGTCGAACCTTCGCTCGGGTGAACGTCGCCTCCGGATTCGCCGCTTACCCGTCGAAGGTCGCCCGCTCACGGCAGCTCAGTGGGGGATGGCGCGGGGACGGGCGCGACCCCCAGCAGTTTGGCAAGTGATTTATGCCAGTCGACGGCGGTATGTTTAGTGATGCGAACACTTTCGGGACAGGATGCCGTGGTCGTCGGCGGCGGTATCGGGGGTCTCTCGTCGGCGTGCTATCTTGCCGATGCTGGCGCGGACGTCACGTTGCTGGAAAAGAACGAACAGTTGGGTGGTCGCGCGAGCCGTCTCGAGCAGGACGGATTCGTCTTCGATATGGGACCGTCGTGGTATCTCATGCCCGACGTCTTCGAGCGCTTTTTCGACCACTTCGATCGTGCCCCTGAGGACTACTACGAGCTAGAACGGCTCGATCCCCATTACCGGATCTTCTTCAAGGACGGCGACGAAATCGACGTCAGTCCCGACCGGGCGGCCAACCGTGAGCTGTTCGACAGCTACGAGGACGGGGGCGGCGAGGCCTTTGACTCGTATCTGGAGACCAGCGAGACCCACTACGAGACCGCGATGGAGAAGTTCGTCTACGAGGACCGCTCGCGGCTCAGAGACTGGATCGATCTCGACGTGATGCGGGCGGCCCCGATCGGCCTGCAACTGATCGGCTCGATGCAGGGTCACGTCTCCGATTACTTCGAGCACCCGAAGCTCCAGCAGATTATGCAGTACACGCTGGTCTTCCTGGGCGGGTCGCCGAAGAACACGCCGGCGCTGTACAACATGATGAGTCACGTCGACTTCAACCTCGGCGTCTACTACCCCGTCCCGAAGAATGGCGACGGCCCGGGCGGGGTCGGTGTGGTCGTCGACGCGATCGCCGACCTCGCGACGGAACTGGGCGTCACCTTCGAGACTGACAGCGAGGTCGACGAGATCACCCGCCGTAAGGACGCCTTCCACGTCGAGACAGTCGACGGCGAGATCCACCACCCAGATCGGGTCGTCGTCAACGCTGACTACCGCCACGCAGAGCAGGAACTGATGCCGGAACACGAACGCCAGTACGACGAATCGTACTGGGACGACCGCACGTACGCCCCCTCGGCATACCTGATGTACCTCGGGGTCGAGGGCGACGTCGACGAACTGGCCCACCACACGCTCGTCCTCCCGGAGGACTGGGATCCCCACTTCGATCAGATCTTCGAGCGCCCGGCCTGGCCGGACGACCCCGCCTACTACCTGTGTGTCCCCTCGAGAACCGACGATGCCGTCGCTCCTGAGGGCCACAGCAACCTCTTCGTGCTCGTCCCGGTCGCGCCCGGGCTTCGCGATACCGGGGCCCTCCGGGATCGCTACCGCGAGAAGATACTCGACGACGTCGCGGCGAACACCGGCGTCGACCTCCGCGATCGGATCGTCGTCGAGGAACAGTTCTGCGTCGATGACTTCGTCGACCGGTACAACGCTACCGAGGGCACCGCGCTGGGGCTGGCTCACACGCTGCGCCAGACTGCGCTGCTTCGCCCGAACAACCGGTCGTCGTCGGTCGACGGGCTGTACTTTACGGGTTCGTTTACCACTCCCGGGATCGGCGTCCCGATGTGTCTCATCAGCGGTGAACACACTGCCCAGGCGCTCATCGACGATCTGTAAGCGACGACCTATGACGGATCTCAGCCTCGAGAAACGACTCGGTTCCGTGTTACCGTCCGAGGAGTCGTCGCTCGGGTATCTCTTCTGGCTCTCCCGACCGCGCTTCTGGCTCTACCTGGCCGGCCCGGTTATCGTTGGGGTCGCTTACGCTGCGGGATCGCCAGCGGAACTGTTCTCGCCGCTCGCTGTCGTGCTCTTCGTGTACTTCCTCGTGCCGGCGAACGTCTTCCTCTACGGGATCAACGACGTCTTCGACGCCGACATCGACGAAATCAACCCGAAAAAGGACGACAAGGAGGTGCGCTATCAGGGCGGGCCGCTGGTGATCCTGTCGGTATTCGCTTCCGGTGCCGTGGGAATCCTGCTGGTCCCGTTCCTCGATTCGGCGGCACTGGTCTCGTTCGGGTTGTTCTATCTGTTGGCGATCGAATACAGCGCGCCGCCGTTGCGGTTCAAGACGACGCCGATCCTCGATTCGATTTCGAACGGGTTGTACGCCCTTCCGGGGATCGCCGCGTACGCGGCGATCGCTGGGCAGTACCCGCCTGCGGCAGCGATCGCCGGCGGCTGGCTGTGGACGATGGCGATGCACACCTTCAGTGCGATCCCCGACATCGAACCCGATCGGGATGCCGGGATCCGGACGACTGCGACCCTACTCGGCGAGGACTGGACTTACGCCTACTGCGGATTGGTCTGGTTGGGTGCAGCCGTCGGGTTCGGCCTCGTTCACCCGTTTCTCGGTGCCGTCCTGGGAATCTACCCGCTGCTGGTCGTGGCGATCGCCGTCTCGGATGTCGCGGTCGACCGCGCGTACTGGTGGTATCCAGCGATCAACACGGTCGTCGGCGCAGTATTGACGATGGGCGCACTCTGGAGGATGGTGTATGTTTGACGTGGATCTAACGGCCGATCGGGTCGACCGTGGGACGATCGAGGCCCGTCTGGACCGACTCGTCACGGACAATCGCTTCACAATCGCGGTGGTCTTTCCCGTTGTCGGGGCGGTGTCGCTGTACGCCTCCGCGATGGGGTGGTATCCCGATCCGATCTCGTTTATGTCGTTCAATCCGTGGTTCATCCTGCTGGGCGTGATCGTCATGCGCCTGCCGCTGGTCGCCGGGCTCGCACCCCTGATCGACCGGCGGGCTGCCGTCGCGATCGGGGCCGTGACGGCCTACGCCTTCGGGATCGAACTTCTCGGCGTCTCGACGGGCTGGCCCTACGGGGCCTTCGAGTACGGGATCGACCTCGGGCCGATGCTCTTCGGGTTGGTCCCGGTCGGCATTCCCGTGTTCTTCTTCCCGCTGGTACTCAACAGCTACCTGCTCGATCTGCTCTTGTTGGGCGAGCGCGCCCGTTCGACGCCGATCCGTCTCCTCGCGGTGATCGCGACCGTGCTAACGATGGATCTCGTGTTGGATCCGGCCGCGGTCTCGCTGGGCTTCTGGGCCTACGAAGCCGGCGGAGCCTACTACGCCGTCCCGTGGTCGAACTACGCTGGCTGGGTCCTCTCGGCGACGATATCTGTCGTCCTGTTCGATATCGCCTTCGATAGCGAGGCGCTGTTCGCTCGGCTGCGATCCTGTGCGTTCATGCTGGACGACCTGGTCAGTTTCGTCATCCTCTGGGGGGCGATCAACGTCGCCTTTGGCAACTGGGTGCCCGTTGGATTGGCGGGGCTTCTGGGATCGGGACTGTTCGTGACCGACCGCTTCGACTTCGCTGTTCGGGATACGATTCCGGGGACTACCCTGTTGACCTCCCATGATGGCGATCGGTCGTAACTATGGAGGTGCTCATTCATGACCCGACGCGTA
>JAZKRQ010000169.1:0-4695 GCA_036628575.1 Halapricum sp. | reverse complement strand
TCGCTTCGCTCCCTGCGTTGCTCCTTGAGGAAGGGGACTTAGCGCCTGAAAAACAGTTAAGTTCGATCCAGTAGTGGCCTTCCTCATGCAGACAGCCACGCCAGCGGAAGGGGAGACCGTCGAAGTCGTCGACGGAGTCCATCTCACGCAACTCGTCGCAGGCGTTCGAACGAGCGTCCAGCACTTTCATATCGAACCGGGAGCGACTGTCCCCGAACACAGCCACGAACACGAACAGGCCGGCTACGTCACGCGGGGGACCTTCACTTTCCTCGTCGACGGCGAGGAGGTCGTCATCAGTCCGGGCGAGTCATACGTCATCCCCGGAGACGAACCCCACAGCGCCGAGAACCGTAGCGAGGAACCCGTTCAGGGGATCGACGTGTTCGCTCCACCTCGGGCCAACCCCGACTGGCTGGACTAGGGTTGCTCGGGTGGCTCGGCGGGCTCGCCGGTGCCGTCGAGCAGCCAGCACTCGTCGATGGCCGTCAGGGTGTCCTCGTCGTCGAGATACGCTGTCTCGATCATAAGGACGCCGTCGTCGACGTGGTAGGTACGCTCGATAGTGGCACCGCCGTACTGGTGCGTGCCGCGAAATGGCGGCTCGCCGTCCTCACCGGCAGCCGGCGGCCGGAGGGTCTCGAACTGCGAGTCGATCTCGTTTTCGGACGGTCGATCCTCCCGTCCATCGACTATCACTGGGTCGCCGACGCTGAAAAGCCACTCGCCCTGTCGGTTCGGTCGGCCGGAACGACGTACCGAAACGATCGAAGACGAGGAGGGGTCGAGACGGTAGATTCACGACCGGCAATCGAGTGCTTTGTACATCTCTACGTGAGGGATGCCCGCTTCCTCGAACTGCTCGCCGACGCGCTCGTAGCCGAGCCGCTCGTAGAACGGTTCGGCGCTGATCTGGGAGTGCATCGTCAACGTCTCCAGCCCCCGCTGACGGGCGACCGCTTCGAGCCGTTCCATGAGCGCGGTCCCGACGCCACCGTCGCGGCACGCGGCCAGCACCGCGACGCGCTCGACCTTGCCCGTCCGTTCGTCGAGTGCCCGAAGCCGGGCCGCTCCCACTGGTTCGTCGCCGTCGTAGGCGACGAAATGCGTCGCTTCCTCCTCGTGATCGTCGACTTCGATATCGGCGGGCACGCCCTGTTCCTCGACAAAAACCGTCTCGCGGACGGCCAGTGCGTCGTGGGGGACGCCATCGGCAGAGTCGACGACGCGTACGTCGATGTCCATGTACGCCGGTAGGGTCGCGCCGACCCAAGAGGCTGACTATCGGCCCTCTCATAGTGACTGCTATAACTATTTACCGGTACGACCGCCCGATTGCGGGCGGTCGATGCGAAATTGACTTACAGCAGTCACTATCAGTCGCCGTGGACGCCGTCCACGGGGGCCGGTTCCCGAGCGTCGGAGAGATGTGCCTGCACGAGCGGGAGAGCGACGTAACAGCCGTACGCGAGGGCGGCCCCGATGACCAGGTCACTCACCCAGTGGATGCCGAGATAGAGCGTCGACAGCGCGATGAGGGCGGTTGCGTTCCAACTGAAGAATTTGTATCCCTTCGGTGCGTGCAGCGAAGCGGTCGCAGCGAGCGCGAGATGGAGACTCGGCATCGCTTTCTGAAGGGTGTCGATGCTCGTCACCGACGCGCTAACTATACCGCTCCCTTCGTAGAGCAGGGGTTTGACGCCCTCGACGAAATACCCGGTGACGCCGACGGGAGAGAAGTAAAAGAACGGAGTCGCCGCCACGACGACGGCAGTGTACGTGAGCGCGTAGTCGATGTGGCGGTCTCCTCTCTCACGTTTGAGACCGACGTACGTCAGCGCCAACAGCAGCGGGTAGAGACCGACGTAGACGAGGACGAAGAACTTCGTCACGGCAGGGTGCGTGAGGGACTGGAACAACGTGACGAGATCGCCCTCAAGTCCGTAGACTGCCGTCGTACGGAGGGAGAACGGCGACACTTTCGATGCCATGCTAGCGATTCCTGACGCAATAAGTGGAGGGACGATATACCGTGCGTCGCGCGGACCAATCGGTATGTTCATCTAAAACGTTCCCAGAGGGTTCATCTGCCAGAACAATTAATAAACTTACTATTTTCGACTCAGCTGACTGGTAGGAAAAACTGATCATAAAAAGGGGCTCAAATAGACAGGCTGTTCTCTAGCGAAAGTTCATATTACGCGGCTGTCATAGAGCGACTCATAGTGATTACTGTAACGATTTACCGGTGCGACCGCACGACGCCGTGCGGTCGACCCGGAACAGACTTACAGTAATCACTATCACACGGGTTACACACTATCCGGCTGATGACGTATCCGATAGAACGAGCTTGCGAATCTGATTCTGAATTAGTTACGTTCCGAGCCTGTAACCTCCTCCCACGACGATTCACCAAAGAACGACTGGAGTGCCATGAGGACTCCCACGTACGTTCCCAACGCCACGAGCAAGACTGAAATGACGACCGCGAGTACCAACTCTCCGAGTGGGTTAATGCCATACAGCTGAAGGGCGATCATGTCTGCTGGTTCCGTATGCCTATTCATAAATCGTGCGCCTGTACACACCGTCGATTCAGCGTGTAGCGGAATAGAATGATTCCGCGAGACAGATGCTAGGACGCGCTCGGTCGAAAGTAGTTAGCCCACCCCGCCCAAGGGATCAGGTATGGACCCGCGAATCCGTGAACACGCCGAAATCGTCGTCAACCACTCCATCGACTGCAGCGAGGGCGATCACGTCGTCATCGACGCCCATCCGGTCGCGGAGGATCTCGTTACCGCGCTGGTCGAGGCGATCGCCGACGTCGGCGGCCACCCACTGGTCATCCAGGAACGACTCGGCAAGCGCTTCCGCCGGGCGTACCTCAAGCACTACGACGGGGAGTTCGAACCGCCCGAACACACCCACGCGCTGTACGAGGCGATGGACGCCTACATCGCGATCAAGGGGGGAGACAACGAGACACAGCTGGGCGACGTCGACACCGAGACCCAGTCCGCCTATGGGAAAGCCTACGAGCCGGTCCGGGAGACGCGCCTGAACAAGACCTGGAACCTGACGCTGTTCCCGGCGGCGGCCAACGCCCAGCAGGCCGAGATGGCCACCGAGGAGTATGAGAACTTCGTCTGGGACGCGATCAACAAAGACTGGGAAGCCGTCCGGGACCACCAGCAGGAGATGGCCGACCGCCTGACCGACGCCGAGAAAGTCCGGATCGTCTCCGGCGAGACCACCGACCTCACGATGTCGGTCGCCGGCAACGAGACGCTCAACGACTACGGCGAGAACAACCTCCCCGGCGGCGAGGTGTTCACCGCGCCCGTCCCCGACGCGGTCGACGGCGAGGCGTACTTCGACATCCCGATCTACCACCAGGGCCGGGAGATCGACGGTGCCAGACTCGTATTCGAGGACGGCGAAGTCGTCGATCACAGTGCCGAAAAGAACGAGGAGCTTCTGACCGATGTCCTGGAGACCGACGAAGGAGCCAGCTACCTGGGTGAACTCGGGATCGGGATGAACCGCGACATCGATCGATTTACTCGCAACATCCTCTTCGACGAGAAGATGGGCGACACCGTCCACATGGCCGTCGGCCGCGCCTACCCCGAAACGGTCGGTGAGGACAACGAGCAGAACGAATCGGCCGTCCACGTGGACATGATCCTCGACATGAGTGAGGACAGCTACATCGAACTCGACGGCGAAGTCGTCCAGCGAAACGGGACCTTCTGGTTCGAGGACGGCTTCGAGGGATAGCGAGGGCTGAGCGCAGCGAAGTCCTCGAGCCGGAACGGCGAATGCAACGAGCCGTGGAGGAGACACGACCATCGGAATATTTTTGTCGTGTGGCGTGGTGACGCGAAACAATACCCCTTACTCGTTCGAGCCCGTACACGGCCGTATGGAGGCCGTCCTCAGGCTGGTGTTTACGCTCGCGATAGTCGTTCTCCCGACCGTTCTGTTCCTGGGACTGTGGCACGGCCTTATCGCACTCCGGGACGACAAACTGGTGATGCGACTGGAAACGGAATACTACGCCGATTCGACGGTAGCCCCCCAGCCGACGTTTCTCACCGAAGACGTCGCGGCCGTCCTCCCCGGTCAGTGGCTATCTTCGGGCGTCCAATGTTCGAACTGCGGGGCGGAGAATCCCGAGGGGACGGATCACTGTAGGCAGTGTTCGGAAAAGCTACCGTGACCATGATAGCATACGCCGCCGCAGGCGGCGTTTCCCTGCGGCCGAACGCAGTGAGGCCACAGGTCGTTTTTCCCCGAGTTTTTCCAGCAGGGGGTTCCCGCAGGAAGCAGCGTGAGCGAGGAATCCCCTGTTGTAAAAAGTGGTTTAGAAGTAATCGACCATCTCGGGCAGTTCGAGCTTCATGCCCTTGCGCTCGCGGATCTCGGTGATCTTCTCGGGCTGGAGATTGTCGGCCATGACGCGGAACCCGGCGTTCTCGGTGTTCCAGGAGGCACGACCCTCCGTGGCCGAGCGGATGTCACTGGAGAAGCCGATCATCTCGTCGACGGGCGCGATACCCTCGACGACCATGAGATCGCCTTCCTGGTACATGTCGTCGACGCGGCCACGGCGACCCTGGATCTCGCCGCTCGCGGCGCCCATGTGCTCGTTGGGGACGTCGATGCGGACATCCTGGATCGGTTCGA
>JAZKRQ010000168.1:0-4706 GCA_036628575.1 Halapricum sp. | reverse complement strand
GACTTGGGCGCGACCATCGTCACGTCGACGTCCTCGGGCGGCTCGATCTGGCCGTAGTGGATGTTGAATCCGTGGGCGAACTGGAGAGTGTCGCCCGCCTCCAGATTTGGCTCGACTGCGTTCTCGTAGACGTCCGGCTGGACGGTATCCGGGACCAGCACCGACACCACGTCGGCCGCCGCGGCGGCCTCGGCCGGCGTCGCGACGTCCAGTCCGTCGGCCTCGGCCTCCCGGCGAGAAGACGATCCTCCCCGAAGACCCACAACCACGTCGACCCCGCTCTCGGCGAGGTTCTGTGCGTGAGCGTGGCCCTGGCTCCCGTAGCCCAGAACCGCAACCGTTTGATCCGCAAGTACCGATTCGTCAGCGTCGTCGTCGTAGTATACGTCCGTTGTAAATTCGTCTACCATAGGTGAATCCTCGGGAATCGCTCAGTTATCGCTTTCCATTGTCGTCGAGCCCATCGTCTTCGACCCGCGTTCGAGCGCGGCCGCGCCGGTTCGGACGATCTCCAGCACCTCGAACTGCCGGAAGGCCTCGATCGCAGCGTCGATCTTCGGCTTGCTACCGGTGATCTCGACAGTGACGGCGTCCTTGGAAGCGTCGACGGCGTCCCCGCCGTACATCTGTGCGACCGCCTGAACGTCGTCAGGTTTGTCGCCGGCGACCTTGATCAGCGCCAGTTCACGGCGCATGGCCGCCGACTCCAGCTCCTCGACCTCGATAACGGGGATGAGCTTCCGGAGTTGCTTTTTCGCCTGCTGGACACCCGGTTCTGGCTCCTCGATAACGATAGTCATCCGGGCGGTGTCACCGTCTTTCGTCGGCCCGACAGTCAGGCTCTCGATGTTGAACTGTCGGCGGCTAAACAGACTGGACACCTCAGAGAGGACGCCCGGTTCGTGTTCGACCAGCGCCGACAACACCGCCAGTCGGGGCTCATGTGTCGCTTCCGCTTCCGGATCGATACGGATACCCTGCGAGTTACGCCGACCCTCCGGACGCATTCGCTGGTCCGGGGCCGGACCTGGCATCTCTCCACTCATGTTAGATCATCTCCAGATGCTTCGCATTCAGTGCGAACAGGCCGTTGTCGCCGCCGCTGGGAACCATCGGGAAGACGTTCTCGGCAGGATCGATGATCGCGTCGATCACGGCCGGGCCGTCGTATGCCCGGGCAGCCTCGATGGTTTCCTCGACGTCCTCGGGATCCTCCAGCCGGAACCCGCGTGCGCCGAACGCTTCCGCGAGCTTGTCGAACTCCGGCACCCACGGATACTCCGAGGCCATCCGACGACCCTCGTAGAAGCCGTCCTGCCACTGGCGAACCATACCGATCGCCTCGTTGTTGAGGACGACGTAGGTGAGATCGAGGTTCTCCCGGACCGCCACCGACAACTCCTGCATCGTCATCAGGAAGGAACCATCGCCGTCGAAACAAACGACCTCCTTGTCGGGCGCAGCGATCTTCGCCCCGATAGCCGAGGGCACCCCGTACCCCATCGTCCCCAGTCCGTTAGACGAGACCCACGTGCGCGGGTACTCGTAGGTCCAGAACTGACAGGCCCACATCTGGTGCTGACCGACGCCCGTGGTGACGATCGCATCGTCCTCGGCCAGTTCGTCGAACTTCTCGACGATGTACTGAGGTTTCATCGGCTCGTCCTCGGGCATCTGGTAGTCCAGCGGGTACTCCTGCTTCCAGACCTGACACTGCTCGCGCCACTCGTCAGCATCGGGCGCGGCCGTCATCGCGTCGTCGAGCTGTTCGAGGACGCGCTCGGCGTCGCCGATCAGCGGATGGTCGGCTTCGATGTTCTTCGATATCTCGGCGGGGTCGATCTCGACATGGATGATTTTGGCATCGGGCGCAAAGGTATCGACGCCACCGGTCAGTCGGTCGTCAAAGCGAGTTCCGACGCCGAGCAGGGCGTCGGTGTTAGTGATCGCCATGTTGGCCGTACCGGTCCCGTGCATGCCAGCCATCCCCAGCGATAGCTCGTCGGTCTCGGGGAACGTGCCCAGACCGGGCATCGTCGTGATGACGGGGATCTCGTACTCGCGGGCGAACGACCGCAGTTCGGCACTGGCTTCGCTCTTGACGACGCCCCCGCCAGCCAGGATAACCGGCCGATCGGCGTTCTGGAGCGTGTCCGCAGCGGCTTCGACGTTTTCGGCGTCGGCCTTTTCCGGCTCGAGATGGGTGTCCGGCGTCTCGGGTTCGGCCGGCCACTCGTCAGTCTCGCCCTTGGTGATGTCCTTGGGCAGATCGACGAGCGTCGGCCCCTGACGACCCTTCTCGGCCAGCGCGAAGGCCTCGCTGACGTCGTCACCCACCGTATCGGAGTGGTCGGCGAAGTAGTTCTCCTTGGTAATCGGCATCGTGATGCCGGTGGTGTCGGTCTCCTGGAAAGCGTCGTTGCCGACGAAGTCCGTCGCGACCTGACCGGTCAGGGCGATCAACGGATCGGAGTCCATCGCCGCGTCGGCGATGCCCGTCACCAGATTCGTCGCGCCGGGGCCTGACGTGGCCATCGCTAGCCCGGGTTCGCCGGTGACGATGCCGTAGGCGTCGGCGGCGTGAGCCGCACCCTGCTCGTGGGCCATCGTGATGTGTTCGATCGAGGAGTCGTATAGCGCGTCGTAGACGGGCATGATCGCCCCTCCCTGCACGCCGAATGCGTGGTCGACGCCCGCCTGTTCGAGGGCGGCGATCACTGACTGGGCGCCGGTCTCGATGTCCTCGATACCGTTCTCTTGTTCGGGAACCTCTTCCGGGTCCCGTTTGGGGATTGATGCGCGTTCACTCATGTTCTGTCACTGCGTGTTGATGTCTGCATTGCTGGTTGCTTGATTGGTGGTCGAGAGCGATACGGGTCGGGTCGAAAAGGGAATGTGGCGGGGCCTAGGGGGCCCCTACAATACCGACGAGAAGAGCGAGCGGGCCGCTGGTGACGGGGCGTTCCCGGATCCCAGCGGTCATTATCATCAGTACGTGACTGTACTCGCCGCGAATAATAAGGTTTCCGTGAGAGTGACTGGCGAAGAGTTCGCGGATTGACTCGGTCGAAGCGGGACAGCCGCCGCTGCCCTGCGATCGCGAACGCTGTAGCGGTCATCGTCAGGCGTGGACCTCCTCGGTCCCAGCGCGTTCGACGCCGACCTCGTCGGCGAAGCGTTCGAGGACGTCCATCGTGACCTGGCGCTTCTCCGCGCCGTAGTCCTTGACGCGGCGGGTCACCTCCCGGACTTCCTCCTCGGTCGGATCGTAGCCCACGTCGATCAGTCGCTCGCGGACGGAGTGAGTGCCGGTGTGTTTACCCAGCACCAACTCGCGAGTCGCGCCGACCATCTCCGGGGTCATTACGCCGGGTTCGAAGGTGTCGGTATTCTCGATGACACCAGCGGCGTGGATCCCGCTCTCGTGGGAGAAGGCGTTCCCGCCGACGACCGGCTTGTTGCCGGGGACAGCGATGGAACTCTTCTCCTCGATGAGTCGCGACAGTTCGGTGATCCGGGTCGTGTCGATCCCGGTGTCGACGTCGTACAACGACTCCAGGGCCATGACGACCTCCTCGTAGGCGGCGTTACCGGCCCGTTCGCCGATACTGTTGACCGATACCTGGCTCTGGGCCGCGCCGGCTTCGTAGCCCGAGAGGGCGTTAGCGGTCGCCAGCCCGAAGTCGTCGTGGGTGTGGACGTCCACGCTGGCGTCCGTATGCGCGACGACCTCCGATACCAGATCCTGGAACCGGCCGGGGGTCGCGACGCCCGTGGTGTCCGGGATGTTGATCCAATCTGTGCCCGCGTCCGTGACCGCCTCGACGACGTCGATCAGGAACGCTTCCTCTGTGCGAGTCGCGTCCATCGGCGAGAACATGACCTCGACGCCCGCCTCTTTGACGCGCTCGACGGACTCGACCGCGCGGTCGAGTGCGTCCTGGCGCGTGGCGTGCATCGAGTCCTGAAGCTGGACGTCACTGGTCGAGACGAACACGTGGACCAGTTCGACGCCCGACTCCAGGGCGGCCTCGACATCTGCCTCGACCACGCGGGCAAGCCCGCAGACGGTCGTCGAGGTCGATTCGGCGATGTCACGGACGGCCTCGAACTCCGCGTCGGAGTTGACCGGGAACCCCGCCTCGATGACGTGGGTCCCCATCTCGTCCAGCACCGCCGCTATCTCGCGTTTGTCTTCGTAACTGAACGACGTACCGGGCGACTGCTCTCCGTCACGGAGCGTCGTGTCGAAAATTCGTGCCTCGTCGATTTCAGAGGTGCTATCGAGTGTCCCCTGGAAGAACTCGATCCGCCGGAGACTCCGACGTACCCTCGGTGTGTTGGGTCATTTGCGTCCGAAGAAGGTCGCTCGGGCTATAAAAAGGTTGTTCTCCGTCGTCAGCCCGTCTTTAAGGAATTTCATTGTGATGGGGCGACACTGGATGGTCGTCCGTTCGAGGAGCTATCGAACCCGCCAGGGTGGACGAACGTTCGGTTCGGCCCCGACGAGAACCATTTTTGGTGGTGGCCGCCGAGACGGGTGGTATGGGCGAGTTCGATCTCGATCTACAGGCCGTCGAGGACAAGCTAGAGGGGACCGACGACGGGGACGGGCGGATCGTACTCGATATCCTCGACGGGAGCACGCCGGACGAGGAGTGGCTGGAGCTGATCGACGACGGAAACGTGCTCGTGCTCAACGTCGA
>JAZKRQ010000167.1:0-4719 GCA_036628575.1 Halapricum sp. | reverse complement strand
TCGTCGCCGACGACCACTCGATAGGACGGGTACTGGAGCGATTCGTGGAGGCGGCGGCCGCCAGCGAGTCCGAGCGTGAACCGACCGTCGGTGCTGTAGGTGACGACGTGGCCATCCTCGGCCCGTACCTGCCGTGGTCGCCCGGAGGTCGACCGGGTTAGTTCGAGGGCTTCGGTATCGCCGAACAGGGCCTCGCCTGCGCCGGGCCCGAACTGATAGTCCGCGACCCATGCGAGCGTCCGGAACTCGTCGTCGGACGACGAGAGATCGTTGGTCATGGTCCGAGTTCGGAAACGCGAGAGCAAACGTTTTTCGACGCGATATCGCCGCTATGTCGGGGTTTATATGTCGGCTCGCCCAATCCAGCGATCATGGAAACGGATACGCGAAAACTCAGCGTCGGTGCGGCGTTACTTGCGGTCTGCAGTGTTGTCATCATCGCACTCGGGATCGCCGACTTGCCGGTCGTCCTCGGTAGTGTTGCCGTTCTCGGCCTGGCGGCTGGCGCGCTGATCGTCGGGACCTCCGAGGGCGGCCGACCGGTCTAGAGCAGGAACCGGTCGACGTCTTCGCCCAGATCGATGAAGCCGTCGGCTGCCTCGACGAGGTCGTCGGCAGTCGATTCTCGAAACGACAGCACGTCCACTCTGACCCCCTCGTGCTGGAGGTGTCGACAGAGACGGGTAAAGTCGCCGTCGCCGGTACACAGTGCGATGGCGTCGACGTGTTCGGCCAGCGAGACGGCGTCGAGGCTCATCCCCACGTCCCAGTCGGCCTTCTTCGAGCCGTCCCCGAACGTCCTGATCTCTTTGATTCGGGTTTCGAAGCCGATGTCCACCAGCGCCTCGAAGAACGTCTCCTCATCCGGGGAATTAGCCTTGATGACGTAGGCGATTGCCCGGGTGAGCGACCGTCCGTCGACGGCCGTCTCCAGCAGCTCCGCGTAATCGATGTTGCGCTCGTGGAGGCTCCTGGCAGTGTGATAGAGGTTCTGTGAGTCCGCGAGGACCGCGACCCGCTGGCCCCCGTGGGTCTCGTTTCTGGTCATTGCGTGGGGTTCCTCAGGCCATGCTGAAAGTGCTTGTGACTCCACCCCGTGAACTATATTGCTATGATCGAACACGACTGGACGCTCCGTATCCGAAATAGATATATAAAACATACTAAATATATGAAACTCATCATAAATATCCCTGGGTTTCTCCTCAGATAGAAATCGGGTTTGAAGGGCTAATAATCCACAACTACAGCAGTTGTAGTGAATACTTCGACGCGATTCGAACTGCAACAACGAGAGTAGTTAAGAAAATTGACAAATCTTATACGTGGTCGGGGCCAACGTAGAATTGCATGATGAACCGAAAGATAATCGGCACTGACGACGAACAGTCCGCCCAGAATAACTCCCCCTCCACCGAAGTGTGGCTGATGGCGGTCATCACCGGAGTCTGACGACCAAACTGTTTTGCTGACGGGCGTTTTCGGCTCTGTATGGACAGCGAGCGACTGGTTTCGGTCCTCCAGATCGGCGGGCTTTCGCGCTATCAGGCCCAGGCATACGTCGCGTTGCTCGAACTCGGGACCGTCTCGGCCGGTGACCTCGCCGACGCCAGCGGCGTTCCACAGCCCCGGATCTACGATGTCTTGCGGGACCTCGAGGCCGACGGGTACGTCGAGACATATGAGGGCGAGACTTTGCAGGCCCGGATCCACGATCCAGGAGCGCTTGTCTCGGATCTGAGTACCCGGATCGCCCAGTTCCAGTCGGCCACTGACGAGATCGAGCACCGCTGGACTGAGCCGGAACCGACCGGTCAGGAGGCGGCGATCGTCGCTCAGTTCGAGACCGTGCTCACACGAACGGTCGAGTTCATCGAGGACGCCAACAACTACGTCCAACTGTCGGCCACTCCGGATCAGATCGAACGGTTGGAGTCTACGCTTCGAGCGGCCCACGAGGGCGGCATCCACGTCCAGCTTGCCATCCACTCCATCGACGAGGACGACTTGCCCGACGAGGAGTACCTTGCCGGGATCTGTACCGAAGCACGCGTTCGGGAGCGACCAGCGCCGTTCCTGGGACTGATCGATCAACAGCAGGTCGGCTATGCACTCTACGTCGATTCACCCAGTGAGTACGGTATACTCATCGACGACCGGGGTCTAGCTCACGTCTTCTCGTGGTTCTTTTCAACGATGTTGTGGGAGCTATGGGACACCTACTACGACGGACGTTCGAGTGAGCCCCCGCTGCGATACTTCGAGATCAGGCGGGCCATCCCCGAGATCGAACCGCTCCTCGAAGAGGGTGCGACCGTTCACGTCCGGATCACGGGTCAGTGGGTCGATAGTCGCCGTCCCTGCCAGCTTGTCGGCTCCGTCACTGGGGTCTCCTACGAGGGCGAGCGCCTCGACGAGGGGCCGATTGCGCTCAGGGACCTCGTCGGCAAGGCCAGCATCGTCGTCGAGACCGACGGCGGCACGTTCTCTATCGGTGGTATCGGCACGCTCCTAGAGGACGTCGAGGCTGACCAGATCGTCGTCGAGGAAATAGAATCCTAAGGCGTCGGCAACGGTACTTCCTTTCCGTCGGCGTACACCGTCGGTGAGCGGACGATCCCGTCCAGATGAAGCGGTGCCTCGGTGTCGCCTCCGATCGAGGCGTCGTCGCCGATGGCGAAGTGGACTGTTCCCCCGGCTTTCTCGTCCAACAGCACCGACCCCACGAGCTGCTCGACGGCGACGTTCGTCCCGATCCCCAGCTCGGCGAGGTTGTAGGCGGCGTCGCCGACTTCTTCGGCGGCCTCGCTGACTTGCTCGCGGACGTCGTCGTCCTCGATGGCGGTGACGTGCCCGTTCTCGACCTCAAAGGCAACGGTCCGGGACGAATCGAGCAGGCCGTGGGGCATCATCGTCCCATCGACGACGACGCGTCCGTCGGCCGACACGGGGCTGACGAACACCTCACCGGCCGGGAGGTTCGAGAAGGCGCCGGGCTCGTGGACGATCCCGGTGTCCTCGCGCCACTCTCGGTCGCCGGGCTTGACCGTAATGTCGGTCCCGCTGGGGGAGGTGACGCGGACTTCCTCGGCGTCGCCCACCCAATCGAGCACGTCCGCGCAGTGCTCCTGGATCGCTTCGTAGTCGGCGTCCAGACCGGTCGTAAAGACCTCATCGGTGATCCCCGGGAGTGTAGCCGCCCGGACGCCCGAGTCCGTCGCCTCCGAGCGTGCACGGGTGTGGCTGAGACTCTTGGTCGTCGGCGCGAGCAAAACGTCGGGTTCGCGCATGGCCGCCGCAACGGTCTCGGGCGGCTCCGCACCGTGCTGGTTGCCCGGTGGGTACCGGAGGATCGTGGCGTCATCGGTGATCCCGCTAGCGACATCGTACAGCGCCTTCCCGATCGGCCAGCGCTCGTCGTCGGTGACGATACAGCAGGACTCGCCCGGCTCAAGACCCATGCACTGCGTCAGAGCGGTCTCCGCGGCCGCTCGGAGATCGTTGGCCATGAACGTGACTGCGGGTGGGACGGGGTTAGGCGTTACTCTCGACTCATTGGACTGTCGACCCTCTCATAGTGACTGCTGAACTCTTCACCGGTGCGACTGTCCGACTCTAGCGGTCGATGCGGAATCGGCTTACAGCAGTCATTATCAGGCCAGGTCGTGGAACTCGACATCACCTGCCTCGGTATCGACCACGACGGCTGCCTGGTCTTCAGGCGCGTCGGGGATAGCGATGCCACCTGGATTGATGTGTACCGTGCCGTCTCGCTCTTCGTGGACGCGCTCGTGGGTGTGGCCTCGACAGACGTAGTCGTAGTTACCGCTCTCGATCAGGGCCTCGACGATCGGTTCGCTCGTGCCGTGATAGACCGCGAACTCCGCACCGCCCAGCGTGAGTTCGCCCATCTCTCCGAGGTAGCTGCCGAACGCCTCGACGACGTTCTGTAAGCTCCATTCGCCGTCGTTGTTGCCCCGGACGGCATAGAACTCGAACGCCGAGGAGTCGAAGGGCGTCGCCGAGAAGGGCGAGACGACGTCCCCGCAGTGGATCACGGCGTCGATGTCTTCGCGCTCGAAAGTCTCGACCGCCCGGTCGACTACGTTGCCGTTGTCGTGCGTGTCTGAGACGATGCCGACCTTCATATCCCAACGGTTAGCGGTCCGGGGTAAAGTACGCACGGTCGCGTTCCAGACGCTATCTGGGCGCCACTTCCGTATTTTCCGGTGTTGTACCTATAGAATCCGAAAATATAGTAGTCCAACCCCTCCCACCGGCCAAATCTGCAATAACTATTTCTTGACCAATTGATAGTAAATACTGTTTCGGCACTCGGATAATATTCTAATATATATAATCTAATATAGAATAGTAATATTTTTATATCAAAAGAGAAAACTCTATTTTTATGGTAGAGAATGGCCATCATTACCAGAGTCGACGTCGTTTTCTCAAAAGAAGCGGTGTCGCGGCGTCCGGAATCATCGGTGGAACAGGACTGCGCTCAACCTTCACAACTCGCGTTGCAGCCTCAGGGTCCGATCCGCACTGGACGAGCTCGGACCAGAGTCGATCGACGATTCCACTGGCGCCACCGACACCGGACGGAACGCACGACAGAACGACGAGTCTTGGTAGCAGCCTAAACTACATCGCGACGTATTGGGGCGAAGAGACCTCCAGAAATATTCACGCTTTCACATATGGGGCAAAGGG
>JAZKRQ010000166.1:0-4734 GCA_036628575.1 Halapricum sp. | reverse complement strand
TCGCCCGACCCCAAGCGCGTGGAAACCGCGCCGTTTACGGCGCGGAGGATGTCATTCGTTTGCTTCGTCTTCTTCGGGTTCGTTATCTGACTCCGTCTCAGCCGGCAACACGTCCACACAGGCGACGCTGTCGTCTTCTTCGACTCGCATGATCACGACGCCTTTCGTGTTCCGACCGACCGTCGAGATATCCGCGACCGGACAGCGCATGATCTGGCCGCGTTCGCTCATTGCGACGATGTGATCGTCCTCGCGAACGGCCTTGACGTCGACGACCGGGCCGTTGCGGTCGTCGGTTTTGATGTCGATCAGACCCTTGCCATAGCGGGATTGTCGTCGATACTCACTGAGAGGCGTCCGTTTGCCGTAGCCGTGTTTCGTGACCGTCAGCAACGCGCGCTCGTCGGCGTCGTCCGTCGCCACGAGGCCGGCGACGCGGTCGCCGGCCTGCAGGTCGATCCCTCGAACGCCGCGGGTGTTGCGCCCCATCTCTCTGACCTCGTTCTCATCGAAGCGGATCGTCATCCCGCCCTCGGTGGCGATGACTAGGTCCCGCGTGCCATCCGTGACTTCGACGTCGACCAGTTCGTCGCCGTCCTCGAGTTTCGCGGCGATGATCCCCGTCGAGAGGATGTTTTCGAACTCTGTGCAGGCCGTGCGCTTGACGTACCCCTGCCGGGTCGCCATCGTAATACACTCCTCGGGTTCGAAGTCGTCGGTCGGGACGACCGCCGTGATCTGCTCGCCGTCGTCGAGATCGAGGAGATTGATCGCCGACTTGCCCCGGGCGGTCCGGGACATCTCCGGGATCTCGTAGGTCTTGAGTCGATAGACCTGGCCGTGGTTGGTGAAACACAGCAGGTAGTCGTGACTGTGGGCCTGGAACACCGTCGTCACGCGGTCGTCCTCCTTGGGATCGCCGCCGATGATCCCCTTGCCGCCGCGGTGCTGGGGATCGAAGTTCTCGGCGGGCATCCGCTTGATGTAGTCGTCAGCGGTCATGACGACGATCACATCCTCCTCGGGGACGAGGTCCTCGCGGGTCACCGTCCCCATGTCCTCGACGATCGAGGTCCGGCGGTCGTCGTCGTACTCCGCTTTGATCTCCCGGAGTTCGTCTTTGATCACTTCGTCCAGCTCTTCTTCGCTCTCGAGGATCGCCTCTAACCGCTCGATTTCGGCCTGGACGTCCTCGTACTCGGTCTCGATCTCCCCGGTCTCCGCGGAGGTCAACGATCCGATCTGCATCCGGACGACGTGCTCGGCCTGCTCGGGCGAGAAGTCGTAACGCTCTCCCAGCGCTTCCTTGGCGGCGTCCCTGTCCTCGGCATCCTGAACCAACTCGACGACGTCCTCAGCGTTCTGGACGGCCGTCAGGCGCCCCTCAAGGATGTGTGCGCGGTCCTCGGCTTCCTGCAAGTTGAACTCCGACCGTCGACGGACGACCTCTCGGCGGTGATCGACGTAGTGCTGGAGCGTCTCTTTGAGGGTCAGAACCTGCGGTTGGCCGTCCACCAGCGCGAGATTAATCACGCCGAAGGTGGACTCGAGGTGGTGTTCCAGCAACTGGTTTTTTACCACGTCGACGTTCGTGCCGCGCTTGCACTCGATGGCGATCCGGACGCCGTCACGATCGGACTCGTCTCGCAGGTCAGAGATCCCTTCGATCTTCCCCTCGTTGACGTCGTCGGCGATGCGCTCGACGATCCGGGCTTTGTTCTCCTGATAGGGGAGTTCGGTGACGACGATCCGGTCCCCGCCGGAGTCGGTCTCCTCGACCTCGAATTCCGCGCGAACGGTCAGCCGGCCGCGACCGGTCGCGTACGCCGAGTAGATGGCGTCCTTGCCGACGATGTTTGCCCCTGTAGGAAAGTCCGGCCCCTTGATATGCTCCATCAGGTCCGCGACCTCGGCGTCGGGGTTGTCGATGAGGTGGACAGTCGCGTTGATGACCTCGCCGAGGTTGTGCGGCGGGATGTTCGTGGACATCCCGACGGCGATCCCCGAGGAGCCGTTGACCAGCAGGTTGGGGAAGGCTGCGGGCAGGACGTCCGGTTCCTCCAGGCGGTCGTCGTAATTCGACCTGAAGTCGACGGTGTCTTTCTCCAGGTCCGCTAACAGTTCCTCGGCGACGGGAGCCATCCGGGCCTCCGTGTAGCGCATCGCGGCCGCCGGATCGCCATCCATCGAGCCGAAGTTGCCCTGGCCGTCGACCAGGGGATACCGCATCGAGAAGTCCTGGGCCATCCGCACGAGCGTGTCGTAGATCGCGCTATCGCCGTGCGGGTGGTAGTCCCCCATCGTCTCCCCGACGATCGAGGAGGACTTCCGATGCGAGGAGCCGTGCGTGACGCCCATCTCGTGCATCGCATAGAGGATGCGCCGATGGACGGGCTTGAGTCCGTCACGGACGTCCGGCAGCGCGCGCCCGGCGATGACGCTCATCGCGTAGTCGATGTAACTCTGCTCCATCTCGTCCTCGATCCGGACGTGTTCGACGCGTGCGGCGTCGGTGGTCACGTCCGGGCCCTCGGGTATGTCCGAACTCATATGTCAACCCACTCGGCTTCCGGCGAGTGTTCCTTGATGAACTGCTTGCGCGGTTCGACGGCGTCGCCCATCAGCACCGAGAACATCTTGTCCGCGGCTGCGGCGTCCTCAATGGTGATCTGCTTGAGAAACCGGTTCTCGGGGTTCATCGTCGTCTCCCAGAGTTGCTGGGGGTTCATCTCGCCCAGCCCCTTGAACCGCTGGACCTGCGTAGGATTGCCGTCGCATTTCTCTTCGACGATCTCGTCGCGCTCGGCGTCGGTCATCGCGTCGTAGGTCTCTCCACGATACCGGATCCGGTACAGTGGCGGTCGAGCGGCGTAGACGTATCCCGCCTCGAGAAGCGGCCGCATGTGCCGGTAGAAGAACGTGAGCAGCAGAGTTCTGATGTGGGCTCCGTCAACGTCGGCGTCGGTCATCATGACAATCTTCTTATACCTTATCTTCTCGATATCGAACTCGTCGCCAATTCCCGTCCCGATTGCAGTGATCATTGCCCGGATTTCGTCGTTTTCAAGGATGCGATCGAGCCGGTGTTTTTCGACGTTGAGAATCTTACCCTTTATTGGCAGGACGGCCTGGTTTTCGGGATCACGCGCCTGTTTGGCGCTACCACCGGCACTATCGCCCTCTGCGATGAACAGTTCGGCTTCGTCGGGGTTGCGAGTCTGACAATCCGAGAGCTTTCCGGGCAAGGCGGTCGACTCTAGCGCGCTCTTCCGTCGGGTCAGCTCTTCGGCCTTCTTGGCGGCCTTGCGGGCCTTGGCGGCCTCGACGGCCTTGCCGATGATCGCTTCGGCGGTGTCGGGGTTCTCCTCGAAGTACGTGCCGAGATGCTCGTGGACTGCCGACTCGACGACGCCCCGGACATCGCTGTTACCGAGTTTGGTCTTGGTCTGGCCCTCGAACTGCGGGTCAGGATGTTTGACCGAGATGACGGCCGTGAGCCCCTCGCGGATGTCCTCGCCCTTGAGGGTGTCATCCAGATCCTTCAGCAGGTCGTTGCTGGTCGCGTAGTCGTTGACGATCCGCGTCAGCGCCGTTTTGAAGCCCGTGAGGTGAGTTCCGCCCTCGCGGGTGTTGATGTTGTTCGCGAAGGCGTGGATCGAGCCCTGGAGTTCGGCTGTCGCCTGCATCGCCACTTCGACGTGGATCCCCGTGTCCTCGTCCTCGAAGTAGATCACGTCCCCGTGCAGAGGCTCTTTGGTCTCGTTGAGATACTCGACGAACTCCCGGATACCGCCTTCGTAGTAGAACCGCTGTTCGGTACCGTCGCGCTCGTCTGTCAGGGTGATCTCGACGCCCGAGTTGAGGAACGCCAGTTCGCGCAGACGGTTCGCCAGCGTCGAGAAGTTGAAATCTATGGTCTCGAATATCTCCTGGTCGGGCCAAAAGCGGATCTCCGTCCCGGTTCCCTCTCCGGGGCCGGAGTCCCGAACCTTCTCGACACCCTCGGGGACGCCCCGCTGGAACCGCTCCCGATAGACGCCGCCGTTGCGCGTAACCTCGACCTCCAGCGTCTCTGAGAGGGCGTTGACGACGGAGACGCCGACCCCGTGAAGTCCCCCCGAGACCTGATAGGACTTGTTGTCGAACTTCCCACCAGCGTGCAGCACCGTCATCACGACCTCGACGGCCGGACGGTCGTATTCCTGGTGGGTGTCGACCGGTATGCCGCGACCGTCGTCGCGGACCGAGACCGATCCGTCGTCGTGGATCGTCACCTCAATCTCGTCACAGTGGCCCGCCAACGCCTCGTCGATCGAGTTGTCGACGACCTCGTAGACCAGGTGGTGTAATCCACGCGCGCCGGTCGAGCCGATATACATCGCCGGGCGCTTGCGGACCGCCTCCAGACCTTCCAGGGCCTGGATCGAATCCGCCCCGTAGTCATTGTCCTGACTCATAAAACTGGATTACCGTACACCCCCCAGGCCCTTAAGCCTCACGTGCGCGCGCGCAATTGACTATTCGTAGCCCTCAAAAATACGCTTGCAGTCGAACAATCGCGCGTGGAAACCGTCAGAAAGCAACAAGAAACGAAACGGGTGATGTCCTACCCTTCCACACCGCCGAAGGAGAGGCCGGCCTCGATATACCGCTGGGCGAAGAAGTACACCAGCATCAGCGGCGTCGCGAACGAGAGCGAGAACGCGGCGAACTTCGACCAGGCAACCTGATAGC
>JAZKRQ010000165.1:0-4847 GCA_036628575.1 Halapricum sp. | reverse complement strand
GCCTTCGAGAGGTCGACTTCGGGCTGGAGTTCGATCCATGGCATGTCCGTCGTCGCGCTGATAGATCGGTAGTAGATCGCGTAATCGAGTTTCCCGGATTCAAGCTGTCCCCGTAGTTGGGTCTCGGTCCCGGTCGGCACGACCGAATTCTCCCGGAGTTTTCGGTAGGTCGCGTCGCCGTAAAGTCGCTCGCCATCGAACGGTATCGCCCCGAGTTGCTGGGCCATGACCGCGCGATAGCCGCCGGGATCGACCGCGGGATCGGCGTGGCCGATCATCACGCCGTCGCGAGAGAGTACCTCCCACCAGTTGTCCGCCGAGAGGTCTTCGGCTCCCTGTGAATCCTCGCGATACTGAATGGACAGTGCGTTCGTCGCGAAGATCGCATACCAGTCTCCGTACTCCGGGACGATCCTGTCACGGAGCAGCCGGAAGTCTGAGACGCCGAGCACGTCCGCTGACCGGCCCTGCTCGGTGATCTTCTTCGTCGACGCGACCGATCCCTTCGGCTCGCGGTTCACGTCGACGCCTCTGTCTTCTTCGAAGGTCGGCTCGGCCGCGGCAAACGGCGGTGCGAGGCTCCCGGCATGGAAGATTATCATATCCCGCGTCGGGTCGCTCTTGACCATGAATTCCTTTTTTCCTACCGCGAACCCCACGCCCCCGACTGCTACTGACCCGACCCCGCCGATAAACGCCCGCCGTGTCTGCTGCCTGGTCATGTATAATTAACCGTTATGTCTATCTCGACATAACTCTTTGGTCTTTGATAGTGGTTGGCTCGACGGATACGGAGATGGCGGCTTTGCTTCGGGTGCATGGCGCGGGGGTCTCCGACAGAGACGCAACACACCTCCCGGCGTACCCGGTCTTTATTATATTCAGACGTGTACTCTCCGGAAGAGCCTCTCTCGCATATGATGACCGACGGTGACTCGGGCCCCCTCGATATCGGCGATTACGACGCCGACGAGCTAGTGTTGACCCAACGGCAGGCCGAGGTCCTCGCGCTCCGAGAGCGTGGCCTGACGCAGGCGGACATCGCCGATCAGTTCGGCTCCTCTCGCGCCAACGTCGCCAACATCGAGGCGAGCGCGCGCGAGAACGCAGAGAAGGCTCACAATACCGTCGACTTCCTCGAGATGTTACACCCGCCAGTACGACTCGATCTCGATCCCTACACGTCGCTGTTCGACATCCCGCCGAAGGTCTATTCGGCCTGCGACGAAGCGGACGTCAAGGTCTCTAGCTCCGCGGTCGAGCTGGTCCAGACTGTCCGGTCGAACGCGGGAGACGCGATCAACGGCAACGTAATCGAGCGTCCGATTCGCGTCTACGTCACGGAGAGCGGCGAGGTCAGGATATCTCAGCGGTCTGACCGATCGGGGTCGGATCGAGCTTAACTGGCGTACTGCTTGGCGGTCGTGTAGGCCTCTCGTACTCGTTTAAACTCGTCTTCGTCACCACCCTGGTCCGGGTGAACGTCCTTGACCCGCTGGCGATAAGCGTCTTTTACCTCTTCCATCGGCGCGCCGGCGGGCAGCCCGAGTCGCGCGAACGCCGCCTGTGCAGGATGGGGCCCTTGCTCCCGCTCGACGCCATTAGCAGGCGTTTCGAAGGGGAGCCGAGCACCGATAGCGACGCCCGGGAGTTCGTGTTCGACGAGTACCGGGGTTGTCTCTGTCCGCGCGATTCGGAAATACGCCCGCGCGTCGAAGGTGATCGCCACGTCACGCTCGGGCAGGTAGAACGCAACCGACTGTCCCGCGACGGTGTGTTCTTCGGCGTACCGCTCGTCGATACGTCCGAGGTACGTACGGATCTCGGTACGACGACGCGCTTCCGTCTCGCTGTCTGCGGACGGATCACTCCTGGCGGGAAACAGCCGGTCGGCGAGGACGAACAGGCCTGCGACGACGACGCTACAGGCAATCCCAAGCAGTATCCCGGCTGTGAGCCACCCCGGGAGGTTGGCGATCCACTCAAACACCTCGACAGCAGTTATCAAGCACCACTACAAGAAACGTCCGCTCGGGGCAATCCGTGCTGGGACCTAGCCGATGTACCGGAGATCCTCTTCAGAGGGGGTAGCCCCACCACCTTCCATCTCCTGGATCTTCCTGACGACCTCTTCCATCTCGTCGGCCCGGTCCTCCAGCGAGCTGAAGTCGACCTCGAAGCCGATGACATCCTGCAGGACCTCGAGGACGGCCTGGGCACTCTTGGGATCGACCAGGTAGCCGGAAGTTTCGCCCATCAGACAGGCGGCGGGGAAGTCGCGTCGCCCGCTCAACCCCAAGAGGAGTCCGGAGACGCCGACGATTCCACCGGCGGGTTCGTCCTCGCGGAACTCCACGCCGGCGTCTTCGAGCCCATCGATCATCTCTTCCGTCGTCGCAGCTCCGAGGACGTCGTACTCTTCGATAAGCTCTCCAGTCGGGACCCCACCGAGCGCGAACACGCGCTCGACGCCGAACCGCTCGGCGACGTCCAGGAACGTGTCGGTCAACCCGTAGTGGCCCGCGTTGTCCTGTGCCTGGTGATCCCCCGTGAGGGTGAGGATGTCCGAACCGCTCTCGGTCTCGACGGCGTGGAATTCGGCGTGTGCCAGTTCGGCTGTCCCCTCGTCGACGCTCACCTGTGGCGGGAAGTGCGTCGAGTAGACCCGGCAGACGAGTTCGCTGTCCAGTTCTTCGAGTACGTGTTCGGCGGCGAGTTTCCCGACGTGCCCAACGCCTGGCAGCCCCTCGACGAGGACTGGTTCCTCCAGGTCAGGCTCAGCGAGCACTTCGATCTCGAAATCGTCCATATCCGCTATTCGCGGTTCCGGTCCTTAAGTGCCCGTCGGTACGGGCCGTGTGGATCCTCGGGTGAAAACGGCGCGGGTGCGCTGTTGACGGCCTCGCCTCCGCAGTCGGGACAGGTCTCAGAAAGCGTATACACCGGGCTATCGTGTTCGTCGCGCCACGCCGAGCAAACCCGGATGTCTGACTTCATTCGTCAGGTCACTCTTCGTCGGTGTTGCGATCGCGGTGATAGCGGGCTTCTCCGCCGTGGTCCGCCACGACCGCTGCCGCGCGGTCGGCGCTCTCTTCGAGCTGTGACTCGGCGGTTTTGTAGTCGGGCGCTTGAACCGTGATCCGGTACTCGGGCGATCCGACGTAGGAGACCTCCAGTTCCACTTCCTCGGGAACTTCTCCGTTGCCCTCGGCGGCCTGGAGCGCCTCTTTGATGGCGTCGATGCCGTCACCGTCGAAGACCTGCAGGTCGACGTACCCAGTGACTTTGACGTACGGCACCGAGACGTTCTCACGTGCAGTCTCGACGATGGCCTCGATCTCGTCGTCGGAGAGATCGGTGTCTTCGAGCGCTTCGGCACCGTGGATGGC
The DNA here is from genome assembly GCA_036628575.1 of Halapricum sp. GTDB lineage: Archaea > Halobacteriota > Halobacteria > Halobacteriales > Haloarculaceae > Halapricum. The sequence continues at coordinate 1,458 of JAZKRQ010000165.1, read as the reverse complement.
AGCCTGCTCGAATCCCTCGTACATCGAGCCGAACTCCGCCAGCAGCTCGTTGCCGACGGCGGCGTACTTCTCGTCGTCGATTTCCTCGCCGAAGGACTGTTCCATCCAGTTGTCGGCCTTGCGCTCGTTTTTCCACTCCTGGATCTTGTCCTTGCGCTGGTGATCGTTGACATCCTTCAGCGAGAGGTCGATCTGCTGGGAGGACTCGTCGACGTCCAGGACCTTGGCGACGACCCGCTGATCGGTATTGACGTGGTCACGGACGTTCTTGATCCAGCCGCTGGCGACCTCGCTGACGTGACAGAGGCCGCGCTTGTCCTCGTACTCCAGCAGGTCGACGAACACGCCGAAGTCCTCGATCTCGTCGATGCGCCCGACGACGAGTTCGCCCTGTTCTGGCCACCCGCTGTACTTCATGGTTACCGTGCCTCGACGGTATCGACGACCTCGCCTTCGATCTCGGCCATGCCGCCGGTCGGAACCGCGAGCGTGTGCCCGCAGACCGCACAGGCGACTTCCGTCGCGGCCTTGCTGAAGACGATCTGTTCGTTTTCGCAGTCCGGACAGGCGACAGTGTAGAAGTTTCCAGCCATAGTATCTACTCCTGGAACTCCAGTCGGCCGGCCCGCCATCCCTCGCGGACGTGGGCCTTGCCACACTCGCTGCAACGGTAGGTGAGGTTGGTCTTCTTCGTGGGCTTGTCTCCGCCGGGGACCTTCGAGAACTTGCCGTCGTTCCCGATGCCAGACTGGCGATCGCGCTGGCGGTCGTTGACCTTCTTCATCCCCGAAGAGCGGCCAGATCGGACCTTCTCGACCTCGTGTTCGTGGTGTTCGTTACAATGCGGACAGTACGTGTTAAATCGGCGTGGCATCTGCATAGCGAATCGACCTTGCGTGTGATTTCACGCGGTCGCTTAAAACCCGTTTGGTTCCAGCCGACCGTTCGAAGTCCCTAAGTGCGGTTGTTCCGAACGGGCGTGCATGAAGAACCTCATCATCAACGGCGATCCCGGGGACCTCCGCAAGGACGCTGTAATCGAGTACGACGGCGAGGAGTACGTCTGTTTCTCGGTCAAACGCCAGGGCGACTGGCACGGCCCGGATCGACCGCAGCTGTGGTGTACCATCGGGACGGAAGACGAACGGGAAACCTACGAACGCCGGCAGTATATCCCCATGCACCTGGACACTGTCTCGGCCGAGGCTGAGGCCGTCTCAGTCGTCGAGGCCGCCTGATCGTCTCTCTTCGGACGTTACGCGCTGTCCTCGAGTGCCGTCTGATCAACCCGATAGATCGTAACCCGAGGCCACTCTTTCGTGACGCGTACGGCGTCCAGATCGTCGACAGTGATCCCGCCGTACGCGCTCCGTTCGTTCGGTCCGACGTAGATCAACTCGACGTCGTACTCCGCGAGCAGTCGGCGTTGCTCGGCCGGCTCGCCGGTGAATATCGTCT
>JAZKRQ010000164.1:0-4906 GCA_036628575.1 Halapricum sp. | reverse complement strand
TTACGTCCGTCGGTATATTTGATGGGCTTTTCGTGGCCGCCGCTGGCGGCACTGTCGTCTCGGCCCGAACCTGCAGTCTCGACGGCGGATGGGCCGCGACGAAAGCGGGTGCGACCGTTGGTATCGGTGTCTTTCTGACAGCGATGACCGTCCTCGCGGCGTATTTGATTCCCTCGACGCCAGTCTCGAACACGCCCGTCTCGGTGCGGTATCTCGCACTTTTCTTCGGCAATCTCCTGTTTCCGTCGCTGTTTGGCGCGCTCGGCGGGGCGACCCGGCACGCGCTGGCTACCCGGTAGACCAGAACTTTTGGGACCTTCATCCCTACATCGAGTATGGCGAGTTCCGAGTACGAACCTGGCACGTGCAATATCGGCGGCCAGGAGCGCAAACGTCGGCGACAGATGGGATACCTGAGCTTCGGCATCGCGGGCGTCTACGTCGCGGGCGTCCTCGCAGCCGGGTATCCCGAGACGTATCTCCTGGGGAGTTTCATCTTCCTGTACGGTGGGATCCTCGGGGTGCTCCAGGCTCGTCGACGGTTCTGTGCCGCCTACGGGCTGGCCGGCCAGTACGGCTTTGACGAGGACGCGGGTGCCGTCGAGGACGACACGGCCCACTCCACCGATCGCACCAGGGCCCTGATCCTCATGGGCCAGGCGCTGGCCGGTGCCGTCTTCCTCGTCAGCGTCATCTACGGAATCGCGGTCTCGCTGTGATGCTCGGGCCGTTCGTCCGACTGCTCGGCGAGGACCGGGGTGTGCTCCACGGGCCAACGGTGGGGTACGCACTCGCGGCCGGGGTGGTGTACTTCGTCGCGATGATCGCAACGGCCGGGCGTCGCTACGACCTGCTTCGACCCCGGTTTTTCGTCTATAGCGGACCCGGCGTCCTGATCGAGGGGGCCGTTCCGGTGTACCTGTTCGTCCGGTTTCGCCTGCTCGTCCCGCTGCTGGTGCTCGTTTACCTGGCCGGTCGGACGATTCGGGTCGAGCGTGACCGAGACACAGACCGACCGTTCGTCTCGACGCTACAACTGTGGCCCCTGGAAGTCGCTGTCCTGCTCGCGCTGGGTGGGATCGAGTACCTTCTCTCGGTGTGGCTGGGACTTTCGACGAGCCCGTTAGTGTAGAGCCCTGCTCTTTTTGCGGCTACGGGCCCCATGTGAGCGTATGCGCGTACTTGTTACTGGGGCAACGGGGTTTGTCGGGAGCAACCTTGTCCCGTCGCTGTTGGATACCGGCCACGACGTCGTCGCGATGACCCGCGACGCCGATAGATACGACCCGCCCGACGGCGTCGAGGTCGTCGAGGGAGATCTCCTGGAAGCGGAGACGCTGGCCGGCGCCTTCGACGGCGTCGACGCCGCGTACTACCTGGTCCACTCGTTGCAGACCGGCGGGGACTTCGAGGAGCGCGACCGGACGGCTGCGACCAACTTCTCGGCCGCGGCCAGCTCCGCCGGCGTCGACCGGGTGATCTATCTCGGCGGGCTAGGTGAGACCGGAGACGACCTATCGCCCCATCTGCGGTCGCGCCAGGAAGTCGAGGAGTTGCTCGGGCGAGGGTCCTACGAGTTGACGACGCTGCGGGCGGCGATCATCGTCGGCGCCGGCTCGATCAGCTTCCAGATGGTCCGACAACTCGTCTCGAAACTCCCGGTGATGATCGCCCCGAGGTGGGTGTACACGGAGTGTCAACCCATCGCGATCGATGACGTCGTCTCCTATCTCGTGGGTGTGCTCGATGAACCCGAGACTGCTGGCGGGACCTACGAGATCGGTGGTCCCGAAGTCTTGACCTACAAGGAGATGCTCGTCCGCACGGGCGAGGCGATGGACAAACGTCCGCTGGTCGTCCCGGTACCGGTGCTGTCGCCGAAGCTGTCGTCGTACTGGGTCGACCTGGTGACCGACGTGCCGCGCTCGATCTCTCACCCGTTGATCCTCGGGTTGAAAAATCCCGTCGTCGTGACCGACGAGACCATCGACCAGTACGTGCCCGTCGAGCGAACGCCCTTCGGAGACGCAGTCGAGCGGGCGCTGGCGGAGGCCGAGGCGTGATAGTGACTGTTGTAACGATTTGTCGACATGACCGAACGACTGCGTGCGGTCAATCCGGAACAGACCTACGACAGCCACTATGAGCGGAACGCATGAGATAGAAGCCGACGACGGTGGGCCTCCGACTGACGACCCGGCGGCGACGGCCGCGGCTGGGGAGGATCGCTGGGTCTACGAGAGTATTCTCGGTGCGATCCCCGGGGTGGATTTCACCCGGACGCAGGCGATGGCGATCCAGCTGGTGCTGTTCGGGCTCGGCGTCGTCGTCCTCGCGGCACTGACCGATCGCTGGGCGGCCGCACCGGCGGGGCTTGCCGCCGTCGCCGTGGTCTCGGCCGGGAGCGTCCTCATGTTGACGCTCGGCCGGCGCATCCGGAATCTGGACGTTCCTGAGCTCTACACTCACACCCTCTTTGGTTCGCAGATCGAGATTGTCCTCGGCCTGCTGTCGTACGTCGGGCTCGTGACGTACCTGTTCGTCGTCGACCCGCGTGGGTCCGGCGAGCCACTGCTCGAGACGCTGCTCGGCCCGGAGCCGTCGCTGCTGGCGGTGTATTTCACCCTGCTGGTGTTGTGGGACGTCTGTTACCGAATCGGTACGGGATGGTGGGCGAGCGTCGTCGGGCTGTGGCGATCGGTGCTGTTCGCCGACCGCTTCGACGAGCAGACCCGGGAGGCACTGATCGCCGCCGACCTCGTCACTATCGGGTTCGCGGCCGTGCAGGTGGTGCTACTGCCGTTTCTCGAAGGCCAGCCGCTCTTGGGCGTTCTGGTTGCGGGACACGTCGTGGCCGTGACGCTGGTCTCAGGGGCGTCGATATTACTGCTGTGGCGTCGCTAGGTCGCCGTCGGAGTGGGGTTGACAACCGCCCCACCCCGAATCGGAACTTTCTTGCCCGGGTTTAACTAACCAGTCAGTCAGGAATGGACGTTCCGAACGGGGATCTATCGGGGGAGCTAGGCGAGACGCGACTGGAGTTGATCGAGGCGACGCGGACGGCGATGTGCAAGCACGGCTTCGCAGACCTGACGATGCAGGCTATCGCCGACGAATCCGAGAAGAGCAAGGCGGCGCTGCACTATCACTTCGACACCAAAGAGGAGCTTCAGGCGGAGGCCCTGGCGTATCTGCTGGCGGACTTCCTCTCGGAGTTCGACAGCGATTCCGAGGGCGATCCCGAGGAGCGACTGCGCTCGCTTATCGAGGCGATGTTGTTTGGCCCGAACGGCCGCGACGGCGACTCTGGCGGCCACTGGGAGTACCACACTGCCCTTCTAGAAGTGCAGTCCCACGCACCTCACAACGAGACCTTCAAGCAACAGTTCACGGAGAACTATGACCACGTCCGACAGTTCTACACGGACGTCATCGAGGACGGGATCGAACAGGGCGTCTTCGAGGATGTCGACGCCGATCGGACCGCAGCCCATATCATGGCTGCGATCAAGGGTGCCCGTGTCAATCAGGTCGCAACCGACCGGGAGGACATCGCTACGTCGGTCCACGACGCGATCCTGGAGCAGATCGTCGAACCGATGCTCGCGGACTAGCCCGCCAGCGCGATGTCAAGATACAGCATGAGGACGACCCCGACCATCAGCCCGAGCGTCGCTACCCGTTCGTAACCCCGAATGTGGGTCTCGGGAACGATCTCGTCGCTGATGACGAACAGCATTGCACCTGCGGCAAAACCCATCGCGTACGGCAGGAGCGGCTCGAAGACGACGACCGCTGCGGCTCCGAGGACGGCGAGAGGAATCTCGACGACGCCGGCCCGGACCCCCGCAAAGACGGCGTAGGCCCGCCGATCGAGCCCGGCGTTGATCGCCGCCACCGAGACGGCCAGCCCTTCCGGGACGTTCTGGATACCGATCGCGACCATCAGCGGCAGTGCGTCCTCGACGTTGCCCGAGCCGAACCCGACCCCCACTGCAAGTCCTTCCGGCATGTTGTGCAGCGTGATCGCGAGGATGAACAGCACCACTGACGCCACCCGCGGATCGTCGACAGACGGGACGGTCTCTCCCGGATCGGCCGCGTCGCTACGCGTGCTTCCGGTCAGCAGGTAGTGGGCGTGCGGGACAATAACGTCCCCCCGGTCGAGGGCGAACGCACCCAGCAAAACCCCGAACAGGACCGGCAGCGGCTGGACCAACCCCTCAGCGGCCACGCCGGGAACGACGATCTCGGTCGCTTCGATCCCGGGGAGGATGAGGCTCGTGAACGCAGCGGCCATCATCACGCCCGCTGCGAACCCGAGCGCGCCGTCGAGCGTCCGCTCACTGGGATCGCGCCAGACGAGCACCAGCGACGCCCCCAGGAGGTTCAACGTCGCGATGAAGATCCCACCGACCAGTCCGTGGACGATGACGTTCGTTCCGAAGAGGTCGGTAAACCCCGTAGCGACGCTCATACTGACCACCGCCCGTCAATCCCGAGTCCACGAGGGCCCACATTTACGGGTTGCTCGCGCATCGGTTGTCAATTACTTGCACTACTACCCGTATGAAACTACGCATCGGGCTGTCTACGTCGCGCATTCCGCCGTTGACTTCACATTCTTGCCGATCGAGTCATCTCTGCCTACCCAACTCTAATATAATTATTTATCATGTTCCCCTCCGAACTACCGACTGGTGAGATCACCAATGAAAGCATTCGTGATGGAAGGTATCGGTGAGACGGCGGTCGTCGAGAAGGAGCGGCCCGAACCCGGACCGATGGACGCGGTCATCGAGCCCACAGTAGGACTGGTCTGCACGTCGGACATTCACACTGTCCACGGGGCGATCGGCGATCGGGATAACCTCACGCTGGGCCACGAGGTCGTCGGCGTCGTCGA